>DATHVJ010000114.1:0-34529 GCA_035461345.1 Solirubrobacterales bacterium
GGGCGACGAAGGTCCCCAGATCGTGATCCTGGAGTCGGTCCGGAAGCACGGGGGAAAGAACATCAGCCCCTGGATGTGATCGAGATGTAGGTGGGTGAGGAGGACGTTGATGTTCGGCATTCCCGCCGCGAGCGCGAGCCCGAGCGAGCGGATTCCGGTGCCGGCGTCGAGTATCAGCGTCTCGCCGTCGGACAGCGTCAGCTGCACGCACGAGGTGTTGCCGCCGTAGCGGTTCATCTCCGGCCCCGGCGCCGGGACCGAGCCGCGAGCTCCCCATACCTTCACCCTCACCGCCCGACGCCCCCGTTCCTCCGCGCGTCGGTGGGCCAGAAGATCGCGATCGCGCCCGACGTCTCCTCCGCGGTGATCGGCAGCGCGCTGACCTCGATGTCGTGGTCGTGGCCGTCGGCACTGTGGATGCGCAGCGAAGCGTGGTACGGCCGACCCTCCCGCAGCGCGACGGTCAGCGGAAGCTCGTCGATCGGAATCGGTTTCCCCTCACGGTCGAAGGGGCCGAACCGCGTCCCCCACTCGTCGGGCTCCATGCGTCCGGCCTCTTCGAACGGAATACCGAGGAGGGCACCCGCGGCCTCGTTGTAGAACAGGAGCACGCCCCTGTGGTCGACGAGGAACGCAGCGGTCGAGATGCTGGTCAGCAAGTTCCGCGCCAGAATCAGTTCCAGCGGTTTCTGCCCGTGCTCCATGTTGGCGGCATTCTCGCACCGAACCGACGCCACGGCGCCCGGGGCCCGGATACGCTCCCCCCAGGGATGAGCGTTCGAGGCCTGCAGGCAGTGATCGTGCT
This sequence comes from Solirubrobacterales bacterium, assembly GCA_035461345.1. Lineage (GTDB taxonomy): Bacteria > Actinomycetota > Thermoleophilia > Solirubrobacterales > 70-9 > DASPWW01. The sequence continues at coordinate 806 of DATHVJ010000114.1, forward strand.
AGCCGCCGTGCTTGCCCTGCCGGCCGGGGCGAGCGCACAGCTGCCCGGAGTGCCGGTGGTCCCGATCCCCGGCGACCCGCTGGCGCCGGACGTCGAGCCGTTCACGGGCAGGACCGCGGACCCGAAGCCGGCCCGCGCGCCCCGGGTTCCGCGGAATCCGCACATGGCGCCCAATGGGCGCAGCAACCTCCACAACGACGCCTACATGACCGACGTGTATCGCGAGCTCGAGGGCCCGCTGGGCGACGGTCCGACCAGCTCGGCGCTGTTCGTGCGCGAGTGTGGATCGGTCACGTTCGACAGCCGGGGCCGGATCGAGACGATCTGCGTCGGTCTCGACCGGCCCGTGCTGGCGCTGCTGGACCCGCGCAGCTTCGACGTCCTCGCGGCGCACGAGCTGCCGCCACGCCAGCTCGGTGGCGATCCGTTCACGGACTTCAGCGGCGGCGGCTACTTCTACCTCGATGATCGCGACCGCGCCGTGATCCCGACGACCACCAGGCACGTGCTCGTCGTCGCTCGGACCTCGTCCCCGGGCTTCAGGGTCGACCGCGACTACGACCTCACGGCAGCCGTACCGGCAGACGACGAGATCATCTCGGTGCTGCCCGACTGGGACGGACGCATCTGGTTCGCCACGCGTAATGGCCGCGTGGGGTGGGTCTCCCCGGATACGGGCGGCACCACATCCCGCGAGCTGGGCGAGCCGATCGGAAACTCGTTCGCGGTCGACCGCAAGGGCGTCTACGTGGTCACGGATGCCGCGATGTATCGCTTCGAGGCCCGCGGGGGCCGCCCGCGTACGGTCTGGCGGCACCGGTACGAGAACGACGGGGTGCTCAAGCCGGGCCAGACCCACGCCGGCTCCGGCACCACGCCGAGCCTGATGGGGCGCCGCTACGTCGCGATCACCGACAACGCCGACCCGATCAACGTGGTGGTCCTCCAGCGCCGGACCCGCGCACGCGCGAGGCGGGTCGTGTGCCGGCGGCCGCTCTTCGAGCCGGGGGCGAGCGCGACCGACCAGTCGCTGATCGTCACCCGGCGATCGGTAGTGGCCGAGAACAACCACGGCTACACGGGACCCGATTCGGTGATGGGCTCGGCCACCACGTCCCCCGGCCTTCAACGGGTGACCGTCGACCGCGACGGCCGCGGATGCCGCACCGTGTGGCGCAGCGACGAGATCGCGCCCTCGGTCGTTCCCAAGCTCGCCGCCGCAAGTGGCCTCGTGTTCACGTACACGAAGCCGCCCGGCGAGGTCTGGTACCTGACCGCGATCGACTACCGCACCGGAGACACCGTGTACAAGCGGGCGGCGGGCGCGGGCCTCGGCTTCAACAACAACTTCGCCCCGGTCACGATCGGTCCCGACGACACCGCCTACGTCGGGGTCCTGGGCGGGATCACCCGCTTCCGATGATCAACCCCGGCCGGCGGCCCGCGGGCCCTGAACGCCCGCGGGCTCGCCTGGTGGCGAGCTTCGCGAGCACTGACCCACCCACCCCCCGCTGGCGGCGGGCGGGCGTCGGAATTGTCCGAAGAGGACTAGAGCTTGCCGATCTTGAAGATCTTCGTCCCGCAATCCGGGCACGTGCCCTGGATCGCCGGGCGACCGTTCTTCATCGTCACCTGCTGCGGATCCTTGATCTCGACCTTCTTGCGCTCCTTGACGCAGTAACCCTCTGGCATCTGCGACGTCTCCTTTCAGGCGCCGAGCCCTCGCGGGCCGGCGATTGTCGCGTCCTCGCCGAAGGCGCGCGCGGTGGGCAGCCGATCCGTGCTGGTTTCTCCCCTCGCAGGCACGCCTACGCACGACCGTAGCGGACCCGTCAGACACAGTCTCGTGCGCGATAGTGGCGATTCGCACTAGCGTCACGTATGAGCTAGGGCCCGCGACCGGCGCTCGCCCCGTCCGTCTCCAGGTCCGAGACCTGGTCGCGCAGGTCCTGGATTTCGTCCCGGGCGACCTCGAGCTCGTCGGCCAGCGTGCCCTGCTCGTTCTCCAGTCTCCCGATCTGGTTCTCGAGATCGGCCAGCGACCGGTTGATCGACTGCACGTCCTCCTGCGCCGCCTCGGCCGCTGTCTCGCGGACGCCGGTGAGCTCCTCACGCAGGTCCTCGATGTCGGCCTCGGTCGCGGCGTCCTCCCTCGTGTCGAGTGCCAGGTAGATCGCCGCGCCGCCCGCTGCCAGGGCGAGCACCGCGAGCGCGGCGCCGATGTATGTGCGGATCCCGAGCCTGCGCTCCACGTGGGCCAGCCAGCTGCGCAGGCCGTCGATCCGCTCGTGGGGGTCGACCGAGCGCGGGTCCGGCGCCGCTGGCGGCGGCGTCGCGGGGGGCGGCCTGCCCGGCGGGGGGGCCGGTGGCTGGGGCGGCTTCCCGCCTCCCTCCACGCCTATGCTCCCTCGATGCGGCCGCCCTCGGGCTCGAGCGGAAGCTCGCGCTCCTGCCACGCCCGCAGGCCGCCGTCCATGTTGTACGCGTCCCACCCGGACCCGCGGAACGCGGCGGCGATCATCTCCGAGCGCGAGCCGCCGCGGCATTGGAACACGACCGGCTTGCCCTTGTCGACCGTGTCCGCCTGGGCGGACACATGGTCGAACTCGATGTGCCTGGCGCCACCGACGTGGCCGACCTCCCACTCCGAGGCCTCGCGGACGTCGATCACCTCGGCGCCCCCCCGTCGAGCAGCTCGGCGACGCGCTCGGGCGGGAGCGAGATCTCGGTCGCGGATGAGGCGTCGGCCTCCACAGGCGCAGAGGGTAGTCGCCCTCACTAGCATTCGGTGCGCTGCAGCTGGAATCGACTCCCGAGGAGGCCGTGATGCCCGAAGCCGTGATCGTCGACTCGATCCGCACCCCGATCGGACGCGCGTTCAAAGGGTCGCTCGCGGGACTGCGTCCCGACGACACCGGCGCGCACGTGGTCGACCAGCTGCTCGACCGCAATCCCGACCTCGATCCCACCGACGTCGAGGAGGTGATGTGCGGCTGCGGCATGCCGCAGGGCCTGCAGGCGTTCAACATCGGCCGCATCATCGTGCTGCTGTCCGAGAAGCTTCCGGACTCCGTCAACGGGGTCACGATCTCGCGCTACTGCGCCTCCAGCCTCGAGGCGATCCGTCAGGCCGCGAACTCGGTCACGGCCGGCCAGGGCGATGCCTACATCGCTGGCGGGGTCGAGTGGGTGAGTCGCTACAACGAGCGCACCGAGCCGTCGGGGGCGGCGGACCAGAACGAGAACCTCCAGGGCAACGACGGCCAGCCGAACGCCTACATCGAGATGGGCCAGACGGCGGAGAACGTCGCGGACCGCTACGAGGTCAGTCGCGCGGACATGGACAAGTACGCCCAGCGCTCACAGGAGCTCGCGGTCGGCTCGCAGGAGTCGGGCTTCTTCGATCGCGAGATCGTCCCCGTCAAGCTGCCCGACGGCGGCGAGGCGGCGAAGGACGACGGGCCCCGGCCGAGCTCGACGCTGGAGAAGCTGTCGCAGCTCGAGCCGGCGTTCAGGGAGGACGGCAAGGTGACGGCCGGGAACTCGTGTCCGCTCAACGACGGCGCCGCGGCGACGCTGATCATGTCGGCCGACCGCGCCAAGGAGCTCGGGCTGCAGCCGAGGGCGAAGATCGTCACCGCGGCGACGTTCGGCAACGAGCCCGAGTACATGGGAGTGGCCCCGATCGGCGCGATCAAGAAGGTGCTCGACCGCGCCGGGATGAAGATCGGCGACGTCGACGTCGTCGAGCTCAACGAGGCGTTCGCCGCCCAGGTGATCCCGATCATGGACGAGTGCGACATCCCACTCGAGAAGCTGAACACACACGGCGGCGCGATCGCCCTCGGGCACCCGTTCGGGATGACCGGGGCGCGGATCATGACCACGCTGCTGAACGCGATGGAGACCGACGACCACCAAATCGGCCTCGAGACGATGTGCGTCGCCGGCGGCCAGGGCGAGGCGATGCTCGTCGAGCGGCTGAATTAGGCGCTCCGTCGGCGATGGTTCGATCGCGACCGCATCAGGACGCCGTGAGGGAGGTTCGTATGCGTGACCGGATGTCCATCTCGACCGCACGGAAGTCGTGGCGGGCGGTGATCGCCTGCGTGCTCGGCTTGGCCCTAACCCTTGGCCTGGCCAGCACGGCCGGCGCGCACGGCGTGGCCGACACGGGCAGCTCCAGTCAGCCATCCGCGGCAGCTGCCAAGGCGGGGTCGAAGCTGAAGCTCCGCAACTGCTGGATGACGGTCATGTTCGTGCCACGGCCCCAGGAGGTGCTGGAGTCGGCCCTTCCGTGGCAGGTCGACCTGAGCCGGAGCTTCTACGGCCTATCCGAGTCGCTGCTGACCTCGTGGTCGCTGAGCTGTGACAAGGCCAAGGCCATGCGCAAGAAGATCGGCAAGCCGATCATGTCGTTTGCGGCCGCCCCGTTCGGCGTCGTCGACGAGCAAGGGGTCCCGCTCGCGAGCAACTTCGCCCACGCCGTCGTCGCCGTCGACACCAACAAGCGCAAGCTGTCGAAGCTCCTGCGTCGCGGCGGGTTCCCGGCCAAGACCGGCAAGCTGCGCTACGAGCACTCGGACCCCGGTGCGGTCCCCTTCACCGCCAGCCTGGACGTGCCGGACAAGTACCAGCTCGGCGTCGAGGCCAGCACCCTCGATGTGGTGCACAACCACAACGACACGTTCGAGTACCAGCCGCCCAAGGGAAAGCGGGCACGGATGCAGCTCGAGGTCAGGAACGCCGTCGATCGCTTCTGTTTCGTGGCGGGCGGCGACTGCACGGCGGCCCTGAGCACGCCTGGCGGGAGCCCGTTGGGCGAGGCGTTTGGCGGTCCCTCGGCGGGGGTGTTCCTCGGGCTCGACCACGCGCTGCTGCCCAAGGTCAAGCTGATCTTGACCCGCGACTGACCGCGCGTCCCCGGGGCCGCTAACCCGCGGCCTCGGCGCGGCGCAGGCCCGTCCGCGCAAAGACGACGAGCACGGCGGCGAGCCCGGACGCAAGTGCGAACGCGAGCAGGAGGTGGAAGGGGTCGCCCGCCATCAGGCTGCGGCCAGCCTCGATGATCGCGGTCATCGGGTTGAACTCGGCAACTGTCTCGATCCAACCCTGGAGCAGGTCGCGCGGCACGTACACCGGCGACGTCATCAGGATGAAGAACAGCGGCAGCTGCATCGCCGGGGCGGCCTGGAGGGTCCGCATCCTGGTCATCACGCCGGCGGCGAACAGGAAGGCGGCTACGTTGACGATCAGCGCCAGCCCGACCAGGCCGGCGAGGTCGATCCCGTTCCCGCCGACCTCCATCCCTGTTGCGAGCGCGATCGCGAACACCATCGCCCACACGAACGCGGCGCGGATCACCGCCGCGACGCCGAACCCGGCGATCACCGCCGAGCGGGCGCGGGCGGCCAGGAACAGCCGCCGGGTGAACCCGGAGTCGAAGTCGGCGCCGATCGAGAAGCCGATGAACACGCCGCCGAACGCCGCCGACTGGAGCAGCACGAACACGAACTGGAAGGCGTTGTAGTCGTAGTAGCCGAACCCCGGCAGATCGCCGACGGCCGACAGCCCGCCGGCGAACGCCATGTAGAAGAACAGCGGGAACGCGAGCGCAGGGAGGATCAGCGCCGGATTGCGCACGGCCGAGTGGAGGTTGCGCCACACCACGGTTCGCACGACGGCCAAATAACGCGAACGCGGGCTCACGTCCGCACCAGCCTCTCGCGCAGGGCGAGCGTCGAGCCGGCGAGGCCGACGGCGAAGATCGCAATCGCGACGCCGAATCCAAGCGCCAGCGCCTCGCCGTCCCAGCCGACGATGATCAGGCTGCGCAGCCCCTCGATCAGATAGCTGACCGGGTTGATCGTGGCGACCGTCTGGAACCAGTCCTGGGCGATCAGGTCGCGCGGCAGCGCCGCCGAGCTGAGGAACAGGAGGATGAACATCAGCGGGAACAGGCCCTGAACCGCCTCGCCCGAGCCGGTCCGCAGCCCGACGAACAGGCCGATCGTCCCGAACGCGGCGCAGATCACCAGCGAGAGCACGAACAGCACGGCCGCGCCCGCGATCCCGGACTCGATCTCGACCCCGGCGGCAAGGCCCGCGCCGAGGAACGCGATCGCCTGAATCGTGCCGATCAGCAGCACCCCGCTGAGCTGGCCGACGAGCAGGGAAGGCCCCTCCATCGGGGTCAGGGCGAGGCGGTTGAAGAAGCCGTTGCCGATGTCCTGCGCAACATTGGTGCCGGCGGTGTTGGTGGCGAAGATCGATCCCTGCATGAACGGGAACGCGAGCGCGAACGCGACATAGGTCTCGGCGGGAAAGCCCGGAATGGAGGTCGCGGCGTCGAGCCCTGAGGCGTTGATCGCGAGCAGGAACAACGGGAAGACGAGCGGCGGGACGATGACGATCGGCTGCCGCGCGGTTCGCAGCAGCGATCGCCACGCGAGGAAGCGGACCTGGGTCGGGAGGGCTGCGGTGGCGGCTGACATCCGACTACGCGGGAACGGCCTCTTGGACGTGCTCCCCGGTTTCCTCCTCCTCGCCTGCCCCCTCGAGCGAGCGGCCGGTCTTCGCCAGGAAGACGTCGTCGAGGCTCGGCGCGTGCAGCTTCAGGTCGGCGACCCTGAGCTCCTCGGCGTCGAGCCCGCGGACGACCTCGGCCAGCTCCTCGGTGCCGTCGGCGAGCCTCGCGGCGGCGGCGCCGCGTGCGGCCGGGAGCGGGTCGCCGAACCGCGACAGCACCGTCTCGAGCCGCTCGATCTCTCCCGGGTCGGAAGGGACAGCCTCGACCGTCGGGCGGCCGATCTCGGCCTTCAGTCGTGCGGGCGTGCCCTCGGCGACGATCTTGCCGCGGTCGATGATCCCCACCCGGTCGGCCAGCGAGTCCGCCTCCTCGAGGTACTGCGTGGTCAGGAACACCGTCACGCCGTCGTCGCGGGAAAGCCTCGCGACTTCGTCCCAAAGCGCATGGCGGCTCTGGATGTCGAGGCCGGTGGTCGGCTCGTCGAGGAACAGGACGGTCGGCCGGTGAATCAGGGCGAGCGCGAGGTCGAGGCGGCGCTTCATCCCGCCCGAGTAGCCGCCGACCCGGCGATCGGCAGCGTCTGCGAGGCCCACACGGAAGAGCAGCTCGTCGCCTCGGCGCGCCGCCTCGTCGCGGCGGATCCCGTGCAGCCCGGCCTGGAGTCGCATGTGCTCACGCCCGGTGAGGAGCTGGTCGAGGGCCGCGTCCTGGAGCGCGACGCCGATCGCGTCTCGCACCGCCGCCCCGTCGCGGAGGATGTCGCGGCCGGCGACCCGCGCCTTGCCGGCGGTCGGGGGGAGGAGCGTGGTCAGCATGTGCACCGTCGTCGACTTGCCGGCGCCGTTGGGTCCGAGGAATCCGTAGATCTCGCCCGGGGACACGGTCAGGTCGATGCCATCCACGGCGCGCGGCCCCTTCTTGAACTCGCGCACCAGCCCCTCGGCCTCGATCCCGTTGTCTGCCCGCCGTGCGAGCGATCCTCCGTCGGTCGCCGCGCGCGCTTGTGCTGCCATCAAGCTTCGCCTCGCTTCGGATGCGGTCCGATGTAGTCGACACCGTCTATATTTGAGCAACTCAACTGTCGAGAAAGTAGAGTAACATCGATCGCAGATGAGCGCTTCCCCGTCGAGCCCCACGCCTACCGAGCCCACTGCCCGCGCCGCCGCGCGTCCGGTCTCCGCCGCGCTCGACATCGGCGACTACGTTTCCGGGACCGCCGGTGAGGCGTGGGCGCTGATGACCCGGCTTCTGTTCCGCCACGGCAAGCCCCGGTTCCCCGCGATCGCGCGCGAGCTCGACCTCCATCCCGGCCAGGCGATCGCACTGCGCCTCCTCGACGAGCCGCGGTCGATGGGAGAGATGGCGGAGGCGATGCACTGCGACAACTCGAACATCACCGGGATCGTCGATCGCCTCGAGGAGCGCGAGATCGTCGAGCGCCGCGCCGCCGAGCACGACCGTCGCGTGAAGCTGATCGCGCTCACCCCTCGAGGGAGGCGCCTGCGCGAGGAGCTCAACAAGCGCATGGCGGAGCCGCCCGAGCCGCTGACGAGGCTGTCCGCGCGCGACCAGCAGGCGCTCCGCGAGATCCTGAGCAGGGCTCTCGACGCCGCCGAGGAGGGCTGATCGCCGAGCTGCGGGTTCGCCTGCAGCCGCGGGCGCGCTGCGACGAGATCGTCGGCGAGCGCGCGGGGTCGGTGGTGGCGCGGGTCACAGCACCGCCGGTCGACGGGAGGGCGAACACGGCTCTCGTGGCGCTGGTCGCGAAGCGCGCGGGCGTGCCGAAGCGCAACGTCACCATCGCCCGCGGTCAGCGCTCGCGCGACAAGCTGGTCCGGGTGCGCGGCGTCGCCGCGGCCGAGCTGCGTCGATCTCTCGGCCTCAGCTCGGGGTGACGTTCGGCGCCGGCTCGCGTACGAACCCTGCGATCAGCTCGGACAGTCGCTCCGGGCTGTCCTCCATCGAGAACGTGCGCGCGTCGGGGACGAGCTCGAAGCGGGCGTGCGGGAGGTCCGCGGCGAGCCGCCGCCCGTCGTCCTGCGGAAAGAAGCGATCCTCCTCCGACCACGCGATCAGGGCCGGGCGGTCGAAGCCGCCGAGGCGGTCGGCCGCGGCGTTGGTCTGCGAGGGGTCGGATCCGCGCACGAAGCCGCGCACGTCGCGCCGCACGCCGGCGTCGCCGATCGCGGGGCGGACGTAGCTGTCCTCGGCGGCGCGCTCGATCGGGCGCTTTACCAGCCACCCGTAGGCGATCGGGGTGTGGCGCTGGGAGCGCAGCCGCATCGGCTGCAGCAGCGCCCACAGCAGTCCGGGCACGGCGGCCGCCGGCTTGAAGTACGAGAACATCTTCGGCGGGAAGTTGTCGCGGTAGTCGCACGACGTCAGGACGAGTCGCCCCACCCGCTCGGGCCGGGTCGTGACGACGATCTGTGAGATCGCTCCGCCGGAGTCGTTGCCGACCAGCGTCGCCCCATCGAGGTCGAGGACGTCGAGCGCGTCGGCGACCATCGCGGCCGCGGCGGGCGCACCCTTCGGCGCGTCCTCGGGCAGCGCCAGCTCGTGCGAGCCGAGCGGCATGTCGAGCGCGATGCAGCGGAAGTCAGGCGCCAGCCTTGCCACCACCTTGCGCCACAGGTTCGCGTTCACCAGCAGCCCGTGGACGAACACGATCGGAGCGCCCGATCCGGTCTCGAACATGCGCAGCGGGCCGCCGGGAAGCTCGAGGGTCCGTCCGCGTCCGAGCGCCGGGTCTCGCCAGTACGCGTTTTCCATGCCCGCCCTCCTCGCTGCATACAGTTTGTAGGTGAACAGCCGCGACGGTACCATACATACACCATGTATGTAACAGTCCCCAGCGCGAATGCTGTCACAGTCCGCGCGGGGCGTGGGAGGTGAGCCGCCAGGCCGAGCGCTCCGAGGCGACCAGGGCAAAGCTGGTCGCTGCGGCACGAACGCTGTTCGCGCGCCGCGGCTACGCCGATGTCGGGACCGAGGAGATCGTGAAGCGTGCCAAGGTGACGCGCGGGGCCCTGTACCACCACTTCGAGGACAAGCGCGACCTCTTCCGGGCCGTGCATCGGCAGGTCGAAGCGGAGCTGACCGAGACGATTGCAGCCCAGCTCGCCGCCGCGGGGGCCCAGGACCCGATCGAGGTCCTGATCGGGGGCATGCGCACCTTCCTCGACGCGTGCACGGATCCCGAGGTGCAGCGGATCGCGCTCATGGACGCCCCGGCGGTGCTCGGGTGGGCGGAGTGGCGCAGCATCGGGGAGCAGTACGGGCTCGGCCTCGTGAACACGGCGCTCGAGATGGCGATCGAAGCCGGTTCGCTGCGGCGCCAGCCGGTCCGCCCTCTGGCCCATGTCCTGCTCGCCGCGATGAGCGAGGCGGGAATGCTGATCGCGACGGCCGACGATCAGGCCGCGGCGCGGGACGAGGTCGAGTCGGCGCTGATCGCGCTGCTCGAGGGCCTGCGCGCGTAGACGCCTGGCGCTGCTGCCGCGATGGCGGGGCTCGCGCTCGCGGGGCTCACGCCGCCCGAGTCGGCGCGCGAGGCGCCGCAGCGGTCGGCGTCAGGTGCGAACGGCGGATCGAACGCGACGTCGGCGAGCCGGGCAGGTCGGCGAAGCCCTCGTCCGACGCCGCGGGCCCGGGCGCGGGGAGAACCCGAGCGAGCTAGCTATCCGGCGGGTTCGAGCTCGACCGGGATCCCGTTGAGTACGGCGTTCCCTGACAGCGGGTCCACTTCCGTCGGCGCGACGAGGTTCGAGTTCACCCCGGCGTGCTCGGCGGCGACGCGGAGGCGCACGCCAGGCTCGTCGTGTCCCCACCCGTGCGGGATCGAGACGACGCCCGGCATGATCTCGTCGGTCACCTCGATCGGAGCGGTCAGCTCGCCGGCGGTCGAGGTCAGGCGCGCCGAGCTCCCGTCGCCGAGCCCGAGCCGCTCGGCGTCGGCCGGGTTGACCCACATCGTGCAGCGGTCCTTGCCCTTGACCAGCGCCGGCAGGTTGTGCATCCACGAGTTGTTCGAGCGCAGCTGGCGGCGGCCGATCAGCACCATGCTGTTCGCCGCGTCGCCGTTGGCTCCCGCGGCGGCGTCGAGGGCCGCTTGCAGGCGCGGCACGTCGGCGACGATCCGCTCCGGAGCCAACTCGATCTTCCCCGACGGCGTGCGGAGCACGTCGGGAATCCGCGGACGCATCGGGCCGAGGTCGATCCCGTGGGGGGCCGCCTCCAGCCGCTCGAGCGTCAGCCCGTCGGGGTCGGCGCCGAACCCGTCGCCGAACGGGCCCGCGCGTAGCATGAAGTCCAGCACCCGCTCCGGGCCTCGGCGCGGCTCCAGCGCCTCGATCAGCTCCTCGGGGTCGCGGCCGTCGAGCCGCGAGCCGGGAAGGCCGACCTCGCGGCGGACGAGCGTCTCGACCACGATCCGGTCCCACGCCTCGAGGTCCGCGTCAGGTCCCTGCCCGGCGGCGATGGCGGCCACGCGCAGGACCGTCTCCCACTCGTCGGGCTGGTCCGAGGCCCGCGCCAGCACCGGCGGCGAGTAGTTGGCGACGCTGCGGATCGCGAGCTGGTAGAGGGCGAAGTCGTAATGCGCCTTTGCCAGCGGCTCGGGCGCCGGAAGTATCACGTCTGCGTGGCGGGTGGTCTCGTTGACGTAGATGTCGAGCGAGAGCACGAGGTCGAGGTCCTCGATCGCCCGCTCGAGCGCGCCGGCGTCCGGCGTCGAGACGACGGGATTGCCGGCGATCGTGACCAGGGCGCGAACCTGGCCCTCACCCGGCGTCGTCATCTCGTCGGCGAGGCCGGCGACCGGCAGCTCGCCGAACGTCTCCGGCATCCCGCGCACCCGGCTCGTCCACCTGCCCACCTTGACGCCCTTGCCGGTGGGACCGCGGCCGGCCGAGTTGCGCTGCCCCACGGCGGCGAGCGGGAACATCGCGCCGCCCTCCCGATCGAGGTTGCCGGTCAGGTAGTTGAGGACGTCGACGAGCCAGCTGGCGAGGGTTCCGAAGCGCTGTGTGGTGGTGCCGATGCGCGCGTACACGGCCGCGCGCTCCGCCGCCGCCAGCTCGCGTGCCATGCGACGGATCTCGCCCGCCGCGATCCCGCACAGGTGGGAGACCGCCTCCGGCGTGAACGGCGTCGCGAGCTCACCGATCTGCTCCGCACCGTTGGCGTGCTCGGCGAGCGATCCGGGATCGGCGAGCCCCTCGCCGAGGAGCACGTTGGCGATCGCGAGCAGCAACGCGGCGTCGGTGCCCGGACGAATGAAGTGGTGCTCGCTCGCCTCGCGCGCGGTCCGCGTGCGCCGCGGGTCGACGACCACCACCTTGCCGCCCCGCTCCCGGATCGCGCGGATCCGGCCGCGCATGTCCGGCGCCGTCAGCAGCGAGCCGTTCGAGACCAGGGGGTTGGCGCCCAGGATCAGCAGGTGGTCGGTTCGGTCGACGTCCGGCACCGGGACGCTGAGCCCGCCGCCGAACATCAGGCCCGCGGCGACCTGCTTCGGCATCTGGTCGACGGTCGACGCCGAGTACACGTTCTTCGACCCCAGCGCCTTGAGGAACGCCTGCCCGTAGATCATCGGGCCGAGGCTGTGGGCGGAGGGGTTGCCGAGGTAGACCGCGACCGCGTCGCGCCCGCCCTCCTCCAGGACGGCGGATAGCCGCCGGTCGACCTCGGCGAACGCGTCGTCCCAGCTCGTCTCGACGAGCTCTCCGTCCTGGCGCACGAGGGGACGCGTGAGCCGGTCGGGGTCCTCGTTGAGCTGCTTCAGGCCCTGCGACTTCGGGCACAGGAAGCCGTGGCTGAAGACGTCCTCGTCGTCGCCCCGTACCGACACGACCTCGGTCCCGCGCACCGTGACCTCGAGGCCGCAGGTCGCCTCGCAGAACGGGCAGGTGCGGTAGTGGACCGTGTCCGTGGCCACCACGGGAGAGCGTATCGCCTCAGTCTTCGAACAGCGCGTACCCGTACTCGCCGCGCTTGTACGCGAGCTTGGCGATCGCCGACATGCGCTCGTCGTCGTTTGCGCCGATCTGGTCGAAGCGCCCCTGGACGCGATCGGCGGCGCGGGAGCAGAAGGTCTCCGCGATGTAGCGCTCCTGGCCCGAGGGCTCGACGCCCTGGTCGTCGAAGATCGAGCTGACGCGGGACAGCACCGCGACCTGCGCGTAGATGTCCGCGAGCGAGTCGGCGACCCGCTTGTGCGCGTACCCGCGGTGGACGATCTCCCGCTTGTGCTCGCGCAGCAGCGACTCGCCGACGTCGCGCAGACGCTTCACCTGGCCCGAGACGGCGTCGGCGTGAGCCGCGAGCTCGGGGTGAACGCCGCCGAGTTTGTCCGGCATCACCTCGCGCTGGATCCGCCCGCCGACGTAGTCGATCAGGACCCCCACCGAGCCGATCGGGTCGGTCAGCTCGAGGTCGCCGACCCCCGACAGCTTCTCGCCGAGCGGCTTCATCCCGGACAGGGCGACGAACGACCGCAGGACGTCGTTCGCCCCCTCGAAGATCGGGAAGATGCGGATGTCGCGCAGGACCTTCTCGTACGGCTCGTCGCGCATGTATCCGGCGCCGCCCTTGAGCTGCATGGCCCGGTTCGCGGCGTACCACAGGAACTCCGTCCCCGACACCTTGCACAGGGCCGACTCGAGCGAGTAGTCGGGGACGCCGCGGTCGACGAGCCCGCAGGTCAGGTAGGTCATCGACTCGAGCCCGAACAGGTACGAGACCATCCATCCGATCTTGTCCTGCACCAGCTCGAGATCGGCCAGCGGCGCGCCGAACTGCCGCCGCTCCTTGACGTGGTCGATGATCCGGTCCAGCAGCCCCTTGGTGGCGCCGACCGAGCCGGTGCCGAGCCCGATGCGGCCGTTGTTGAGGATCTCCATCGCGATCCGGAATCCATCGCCCGGCTCGCCGAGCACGTTTTCGGGCGGGACCCGGACGTCCCGGAAGTAGAGGCGGCGGAGGTCGTTTCCGCGCAGGCCCATGGTGTCGTAGCGCTCGCCGACCTCGAACCCCTTCATCCCCTTCTCGAGGATCAGGCCGATGTGGCGGTCCTTCCCGCCGAGCTCGCAGCGCGCGAACGTGGTGAACACGGACCCGACCTCGCCGTTGCCGATGTAGCGCTTCTCGCCGTTGAGGCGGTAGGAGCCGTCCGGCTGCAGCACGGCGCGCGAGCTGACCTCGTAGGCGTCGGAGCCCGCGTTCGGCTCGGTGAGCGCGAACCCCGCGAGCTTGCGCCCCGCGGCGAGGTCCGGGAGCCAGCGCTGCTTTTGCTCCTCGGTGCCGAACATCGCGATCCCCTTGAACCCGATCGACTGGTGGACGCCCATCACGATCGACAGCGTCGCGTCGATCTGGGCGAAGGCCTCGAACACGCGCGCGTACCCGGTCTGGGACAGGCCTTGGCCGCCGTACTGGGGATCGACGTACAGCCCGCACAGCCCCCGATCGCCGAGCTCGCGGACGAGGTCGTCGCCGATCCATCGCCGCTCCTCGATCTCGCGCGGGTCGATCGACTCGCCGAGCTCGCGCGCCGACGCCACGAGGGCCCGGATGTGGTCTTGCTCCGAGGAGTCGGGCTGGGGCCACGGGAGGACGAGCTCCTCGTGGATCTCCCCCAGGAACAGCGATTTCGCGAACGAGGAGACGGCGCTGGCCGCCGGGGCGTCGGTTGCGGTCGCGGCTTCCATTGGATCCTCCTCGCTGTGCGGTCCGGGGGCGCTCCGAGCTTAGTGACTGTCCGAGGACCTGCGCGGGTTTTCGGACGGTCACTGCTGCTTCAATGCCCGCATGGCGGCTTCCCCTGGCCCCGGCCGCCGAGGGCAGAGTCACGCCAGCTACCAGCGCCGCAGGATCGTCGCCGGCGCGATCGGCCTCGCGGTTGTGGTGGTGCTCGTGATCGGGCTGCTCGACGGGGGAGGCATAGTCACCGACGCGCCGCAGAGCGCCGACGAGGTGATCCAGCGCCAGCGCGAGCGCGATCCGGTCACCTTCACGGTCTCGGTCAGCGGCGACCTGCTGATCCACTCGCCCGTGTACGCGCGCGCCCAGGCCCTCGCCGGCGGAGACGGCTACGACTTCGCGCCGATGTTCAAGCAGGTGAGGCCGTACGTGCGCGGGGCGGACCTGGCCCTGTGCCACGTCGAGGTTCCGATGACGCCGGCCCCGCCTGCGAGCTTCCCGATCTTCAACACTCCGCCGGAGCTCGCCGACGCGATCGCGAAGACAGGGTGGGAGGCGTGCGACACCGCCTCCAATCACAGCCTCGACCAGGGCCAGGAAGGGATCGACGAGACGCTCAAGGCGCTCGACAGGGCCCGCGTCGAGCACACGGGCTCGTACGCCTCGAAGGCGGACAGCGGCAGGATCCTGATGCTCGGTGTGAAGGGAGTCCGGGTCGCGTACCTCGCCTACACGACCGACACCAACGGGATCCCGCTGCCGAACCCATGGTCCTTGAACGTCGCCGAGAACCCCGACCGCGTGATCGCCGACGCGCGGCGCGCCCGGAAACAGGGTGCCGACGTCGTGCTCGTGAACATCGCCTGGGGGATCGACATGACGCCTGAGTACGTGACCTCGCCGAGCCGCAAGCAGATCGAGTTCACGCGCGAGCTGGCCGACGCGCCCGAGATCACGGCCGTGGTCGGCAGCGGCCCGCACGTGGTCCAGCGGGTGGACCGCTTTGGCGGCAAGTACGTCGTGTTCAGCGAGGGAAACCTGATCTCGAATCAGGGCGCGGACGTGGGGCTCGCCGCGGAGAGCCAGGACGGCCTGGTCGGCCTCCTCGACGTCGTCGTCGACGGTGACGGCGCGGAGGTGGATCGGGTGCGGTACGTGCCCACCTTCGTCAGCCATCCCGACTATACGGTGCTGCCGGTGGGACCGGCGCTGGAGGGCGGCGACGGCAACGCGGGCGAGCTTCGCGCGTCGTACCAGCGCACCGTCGACGCGGCGGGCCGCGGCAAGGGCGTCGAGCCGGACCCCGCGAAGCTGCCCTAGAGATCACGCGGCAATCTCGCGAGTGAGATTGCGGGTCCGCGTCTAACCGATACCGGGATCGTCCTCCACCATGTCGACGATCCGCGCCGCGAGGGCGAGGGCGGAGGTGGCGGCGGGAGACGGGGCGTTGCGGACGTGCAGCGTCCGCTCGGTTCGCGACACGACGAAGTCGTCGATGAGCGATCCGTCGCGTCCCAGCGCCTGGGCGCGCACCCCCGTGTGGCCAGCGACGACGTCGGCCGCGGTCAGCGCGGGCACGTAGCGGCGCAGCTCGGCGACGAACGAGCGGCGGCTGAGCTCGCGGCGGAGCTCGGCGAGCCCGGTGCGCCAGTGTCGGCGCACCAGCCGCCACGTCCCCGGCCAGGCCAGCGTCTGCGCGAGGTCGCGCGGCCGGACGCGGCGCAGGCGATACGCGTCGCGCGCCGCGACCATCAACGCCGACGGGCCGAGATGGACGTTCCCGGCGAGGTCGCGGGTCAGGTGCATGCCCAGGAACGGGAGCTCCGGATCCGGGACGGGGTAGATGCTCGTCCGCACCAGCTCGCGCCGTTCGAGCCGCAGCCGCAGGTAGGCGCCCCGGAACGCGACGATGCGCGGGTTCGGGTCGGCGCCGGCTGACACCGCGAGCCGGTCCGACCAGGCGCCGGCGCACGTCACAGCGGCCCGGGCGCGGGTCTCGCCGCGAGCGTGGTCCACCCTCACCCGGCTGCCGCCGGCCGACATCGAGCGCACGCCGCATCCGGTGGCGATCGTCGCGCCAGCGGTGGTCGCGTCGGCGGCGATCGCGTCCGCGACCTCTGCGAAGTCGACCACCCCGGTCGCCGGCGAGTGCAGCGCCGCGATCCCGGTTGCGTAGGGCTCGATCTCGCGCAGCTCGCCGGCGTCGATCCGCCGCAGACCGGGGACGCCGTTCGCACGCCCGCGGCGCTCGAGCTCGTCGAGCCCCGCCAGCTCCGAGTCGTGGGTCGCGACGATCACCTTCCCGGGGCGCTCGAATCGGATCCCGCGCCGCCCGCAGTACTCGTACAGCTCGGCGGCCCCCCGCACGCATAGCTCCGCCTTCAGCGACCCGGGCCGGTAGTAGATGCCGGCGTGGACGACGCCGCTGGAGTGCCCCGTCTGGTGCGCCCCGATTCGCGGCTCGCGCTCGAGCACCGCCACGCTCGCATCGCCGTGCCGCAGGGTGAGCTCCCGCGCCACGGCGAGCCCGACGATCCCCGCGCCGACCACGACGACGTCGCATTCGCGTGGCGGGTCGGCGAGGATCGCGGTTGGCGTCATAGGCTTCGCGCCGCGGCGATCAGTCGCCGACCACCGTGCCGACAATGGAGCTCGACCCCCATCAGCTGATCCCGATCGCCAGCCTCGGGTCCGCGTACGAGGACGAGATCCTCGATCAGGGCAACCAGCCGCTGCTGTTCATGCTGCTCGCGTTCGGGGCCACGTTCGGCCTCACGAGGTTCATCACCCATTCGATCCGCGCGCAGCGGTTCTCGTGGCTCGGGAACGTCGAGACCGGCGACACCCACATCCATCATCTCGTCTGGGGGATCATCCTGATCCTGGTGGCCGGAGTGCTGGCGGTCGTCCTCCAGCCACCGGTCGAGGTGACCGCGATCGTGTTCGGAATCGGCGCCGCCCTCACCCTCGACGAGTTCGCGCTGTGGCTGCACCTCGACGACGTCTACTGGTCCGAGAAGGGCCGCCAGTCGGTCGACGCGGTGATCGTGTTCTCGATCGTCACCGGGTTCATGCTGATCGGCGCGTTTCCGGTCGTGATCGGGACCGAGGACGGGGTGCTCGGCGAGATCGAGTACGTCGCCCTCCAGATCCCCGGTTGGATCCTGGTCGTGATCTGCTTCCTGAAGGGGAAGCTGCTGTGGGGGGTGTTCGGGATCTACGCGTGGCCGGTGGCGCTGATCGGCGCGGCGCGGCTGGCGAAGCCGGACTCGTGGTGGGCGCGGCGCCGGTACGGACCGGAGAAGCTCGCCCGCTCGCAGCGCCGCTACGGCGCCGAGGCGACGATCCACAGACCGGCCGAGGCGTAGGATCGCTCGATCGCCCTGCCGCTGAAACCCCCGCTGAAGCCACAGCTCGCGCTGTCGCGCAAGCAGCTCCCCGAGGGCGAGGAGTGGGCCTACGAGCCGAAGTACGACGGGTTCCGGGCGCTTGCGTTCGTCGACGGTGACGAAGTCTTCCTCCAGTCGCGCAACGGCCGCCCGCTGCTGCGCTACTTCCCCGAGCTGAAGCTCCCGAAGGGGCGCTACGTCCTCGACGGCGAGCTGGTGATCCTCGACGCCGACGGCCGCGAGGAGTTCGACGCGCTCCAGAATCGGCTCCATCCCGCCGAGTCGCGGGTGCGGATGCTCGCTGAGCAGACGCCGGCGCTGTTCCGCGCCTTCGACCTGCTGGCCCGCGATCGCTCCAAGCTGCTGTCGAAGCCGTTCCGCGACCGCCGCGCCGCCCTGAAGAGGATGATCGGGAAGGGGAAGGGCTCGGTCGAGCTGACCCCGCTGACCGAGTCCGCCGACGAGGCCCAACCGTGGCTGCAGGGCGGCGAGGGGGTGATCGCCAAGCAGCTCGGCGCCGTCTACCGGCCCGGTGAGCGCAAGGGGATGGTGAAGGTCAAGCGCCTGCGGACGCTCGACTGCGTCGTCGTCGGATGGCGACCGGGCAAGGAGGAGGGGACCGTCGGGTCGCTGATCCTCGGGCTCTACGACGACGGCGAGCTTCGCGTCGTAGGCCACACCTCGGGGTTCAAGGCGAAGGAGAAGCGCGAGCTTCGCAAGCAGCTCGAGCCGTACGAGACCGGCGAGCGAGGCTCGGCCGACCCGAGCCGGTGGGCCGCTGGGCGCGAGCTCGAGTGGGTGACGCTGCGGCCCGAGCTCGTTGTCGAGGTGAGCTTCGACCACGTCAGCGCCGGCCGCATCCGCCACGGCGCCAAGATCGAGCGCTGGCGCGACGACAAGGACCCGCGGGAGTGCTCGTTCGCGCAGCTCCAGTAGCCGGGGGCGCTCGCGGCTAGTTGCCCTCGAGCCGTTCGGCGAGCCGGTTCATGCCGCGCTCGCGGGCGGCGCGGGCGGCGCCGGCGATGTCGAGAGGGCGGTCGGGCGGCCGCTCGAGGCCTGCGTCGCGGAGGGTGGCGATCTCGCGGTACGCGAGCAGCTCCTCGCGGGAGTCGAGCAGCGCGGTGCGGAGCTTCGGCCGCGTGATCCCGATCGCCACGTCGAGCACGCCCTCGAGCGAGCCGTGCTCGCGTAGCAGCTCCGCCGCCGTCTTCGCGCCCACGCCCTTCGCACCGGGGATGCCGTCGGAGGGGTCGCCGCGCAGGGCGATGAAGTCGGGGACCAGGGACGGCGGAATCCCGTAGCGCTGCTCGACCTCCGCCGGCCCGACTTCCTCTGCGCCCCGCGACCCGGTGCGCACGTACAGGACGTGGACGCGCTCGGTGGCGCACTGGAACATGTCGCGGTCGCCGGTCAGGATCAGCGCCCGTCCGCCCGCGGCCTCCTCGACCCGGGCCAGGCTGCCGAGCAGGTCGTCGGCCTCGAGCGTGTCGCTGACGGCTACCTTCCATCCGAACGCCGAGAAGAAGTCGCCGGCGTCGGCGAACTGGGGCGCAAGCTCGTCCGGCACCTCGGGGCGATCGGCGTGGTAGCCGGCGAACAGCTCGACCCGGTAGTCGGCGGCGTCCGGCCCGAAGCACAGTGCGACCGCGCGCGGCGAGTGCAGCTCGACCTCGCGCAGGACCAGGTTGGCGGTCCCCAGCAGGGCGTTGACGGGGGTGCCGCCCGGTCCCGTGATCGAGCTCGGCAACGCGTGGAAGGCCCTGAACAGCATCGAGGGCGCGTCGACTGCGAGCAGCGGCTCGGTCACGGAGTTGAGCGTATTGGTTGAATTCCCCGGTGATGGAGCGGGGAGCGGGAGGGAGTGGGCGCACACGCAGCGTCGCGTCGATCGTGCTCGCCGTCGTCGGAACCGTGTTCCTGTTTGTCGGCGGGCTGACGTTGTACGTGCGGGAGGAGGTGTTCGAGCCGGACAGCTTCGCCCAGAACGCCAGCGACGCGCTCGGGGACGACCGTGTCGACACGGCGATCGCGAATCCGCTGGTCGACGCGGTGATCAGGTCGGGGCCGGACGAGCTGATCAACGCCCGGCCGCTGCTGTCCTCCGCAGCGCAGGGGGTTCTCGACAGCCAGTCGTTCCGGGATGCGTTCCGCGACGCGGCGGCCAGGGTCCACCGCCAGCTGTTCAGCCGCGACCGCGACGAGCTGATTCTCAACGTCGCCGACGCCGGCGCGTTCGTGATCGACGCGGTCAAGGCGATCTCGCCGCAGACCGCGAAGGCGATCCCGAAGGACCTTGAGCCGGGGCTGATCGAGCTGACGAAGAACGACTTCGCGATCTCGACCGTGCGGACCGGGGAGAGCGTGCGCTTTCTCGGGCTGTTCCTCCCCGGCCTCGGCCTCGCGATGCTGGTGGGCTCGGTGGTCGCCGCCCCGGACCGGCGGCGAGGTATCGTCCGGGCGTCGACAGCGGTCGCGATCGCAGCGGCGCTCGGCGTGATCCTGCTCGTCGTCGGCCGCTCGCTGCTGCTCGGCCACTTCGACGACGACGTCACTCGCGACGCGGTCGCGGCGGTCTGGGGGAGCTTCCTCGACGGCCTCCAGGCGTGGTTCATGGGCGTCGGGGCGCTTGCGATCGTGCTTGCGGCGGCGGCCTCTACGCTCGGGGCCGCCGACGCGACGGCGCCCGCGCGGCGGCTGTGGGCTGTGGCTTCGCGGACCCCGGAGTCGACCGGGTGGCGGGCGGCGCGTGCCGCCGCCCTGCTGCTCGCTAGCGTGTTCATCGTCGTCAGCCCCGACCTGGCGCTGAACATCGCCGCGGTCGTGATCGGCGCGTACGGGCTGTTCTTTGCGATCAGCGAGCTGCTGCTCCTGCTCGGCCCTCCGCCCGCCGAGGCACGGGAGCGCGAGGCCCTGCGGCGCCGAGTCGATCCTCGGGTCGCGGTGGTGACCAGCGCCGCGCTCGCCGCGGCGGTGATCATCGCGGTGGCGCTGATAACGGGCGGCGGCGGAGCGGTCCAGCGTCCGGGCGGCCCGGTCGAGGCCTGCAACGGGTACCCGCGGCTGTGCGACCGGTCGCTGAACGAGGTCGCGTTCCCCGGCGCCCACAACGCGATGTCAGCGGCGAACGCGGACTTCATCACCCCGAACCAGGAGACGAAGATCCAGGACCAGCTCGACAACGGGATACGGGTACTGCTGATCGACGCCTACTACGGGATCAAGCGCTCCAGCGGCCCGGTGCTGACCGACCTCAAGCGCGAGCGCGACAAGACCAAGGTCAACGAGACGATCCAGGAGCGGTTCGGAGGTCAGGCGGTCAAGCGCGTCCAGGACATCCAGGAGCGGCGCGCCGACAGCGGCGAGGAGGGCAAGCGCGGCACCTACCTGTGCCACATCGTTTGCGAGCTCGGCGCGATCGACCTCACCAAGACGCTCACCGACGTCCGCGAGTTCCTCGACACACACCCCGACGAGTTCGTGATCCTCGTGATCGAGGACTACATCGACCCGGAGGACGTCGAGGCGGCGTTCAAGGACAGCGGCCTGGTGCGCTACGCGTACGTCCACGAGCGCGACTCCCCGTTCCCGACGATGCGGGAGCTGATCGAGTCCGACCGCCGCGTGCTGGTGATGGCTGAGAAGGACAACGGAGGGGGCTCGATCCCGTGGTATCACGACGGCTTCGAGCTGATGCAGGAGACGCCGTACACGTTCCACTCCGCCGACGAGCTGCGCGCCGCCGCGAGCTGCAAGCCGAATCGAGGCGGCGTCGGAGGCCCGCTGTTCCAGCTCAACCACTGGGTCGAGAAGCTGCCGCGCTCACCGAAGCTCGGCGCGGAGGTGAACGACCCGAGGTTCCTCCTCCGCCGGTCCCGCGAGTGCCGGCGGAGGCGGGGGCTGCTGCCGAACCTGATCGCGGTCGACTTCTACGACGAGGGCGACGTGTTCGAGGCGGCGCGCAGGCTCAACCGCCTGCCGCGCAAGGCCGAGCCGGAGGTCCGGGAGACGGGTTGACGATCGAGGCCCCCACCACCCTGACCTACGAGCGCGACGGGCGCGTCGCGCGGATCACCCTGAACCGGCCTGAGCGAGGCAACGGGATCACGCTCGAGATGCCGCGCGAGCTGGAAGCGTGCGTGGAGCGGGCCAACCTGGACCCCGAGGTGCACGCGATCGCGCTGTCGGGCAACGGCTCCGGCTTCTGCGGCGGCTACGACCTCGTCGCCTCGGCCGAGCGCATGTCGGACGGGTTCGGGGTCGACGAGATGCCCGAGGGCTCGCCGCTCGACCCCGCGGTCCAGGCCGCCAACCACGATCCCGAGCGCGTCTGGGACCCCGTCGTCGACTTCCAGATGATGAGCCGAAACGTGCGCGGGTTCATGAGCCTGTTCCACTCCGACAAGCCGGTGCTGTGCAAGGTGCACGGGTACTGCGTGGCCGGCGGGACCGACATGGCGCTGTGCTCGGACCTGCTGGTGATCGCGGACGACGCCAGGATCGGCTATCCGCCGGCGCGGGTGTGGGGGGTGCCGACCACCGCGGTCTGGGCGCACCGGATCGGGCCGGAGAAGGCGAAGCGGCTGCTGTTCACGGGCGACTGCCTGTCGGGCGCCGAGGCGGCCGAGTGGGGACTGGCGACCGAGGCTGCGCCGGCGACCGAGCTCGACGAGCGCTTCGAGACGCTGCTCGAGCGGGTGGCGCGGCTCCCCGTCAGCCAGCTCGTGATGATGAAGCTGCTCGTCAACGCGACCGTCGCCGCCCAGGGGCTGCAGACGGCCCAGGTCCTCGGGACCGTGTTCGACGGCATCGCGCGGCACACGCCCGAGGGCTACGCGTTCCAGCGCCGCGCCGCCGAAGCCGGCTTCAAGCAGGCGGTGCGCGAGCGCGACGAGCCGTTCGGCGACTGGGAGGGCTGATGGGCCCCCCCGCGCACGCCTGCACACGCGGGACCCACATCAGCCCTCCCGGGCTGTCGACGTTCAAGGGCTGAGCTGGGGATACTCCCCCGCCGTGCCCGAGCCCAACCCGAACGTCACCGCCGAGTCCGTCGCCCGGCGGATCAAGGACAGCTTCCCGGACGACCTCGGCGTCGAGCCGCTCGAGGCGACCGACGAGAGCTTCATCGGCCGGATGGTCGTCGATCGACGGCACCTGCACCCGGGCGGGCTCGTCCACGGCGGCGCCTGGGTCGCGCTCGCGGACTCGGTCGGAGCGTGGCAGACCTTCCGGCGGCTCCCGGAGGGCTACGACTTCACGACCGTCGAGATGAAGCTCAACGTGTTCGGCGCCGCCGGCCCGGGTGACGAGCTCGTCGCCGCCGCCGAGCACCTGCACGCAGGGCGCTCGACCCACGTGGTCGAGGTCAGGGTGACGAAGGGCGAGCGTCTCGTCGCGAACCTGGTGCTCACGCAGTTCGTGCTGGCGCCCCGGCTGAGATAGCGTGGTCGTGGCTCGGGTCGCGTCCTGGCTGGGTCGAGAGAGACGCCGCAAACCTCCGTTCCCACGCCGTCGTGCGGTCGAGTCGGGAGTTGACGGCGTATATCGCCGTTAAGTGCCGGTTCGACCGGATGTGATTCCGGAATCCGACGTTTGCGGCGCTGTTCCCTACCCGCCGCCGTTCGTCCGGCGACGCGTTGGACTCAGGGGACCCGGTGCACTTCGAACAGGTTCGTGCCGAGCTTCTGGTCGGGGAGCCCGGCGGTGATCCCGATCAGATCGCCGGACCGGGCCACCCCGCACTCGGCGGCGAGCGTCGCGCAGCGTCGCAGCAGCGCGCGGAGGCTGGTCCAGTCGTCCTCGAGCACGCACGTGACGCCGAACAGGAGGTTCAGCCGGCGCACCGTCTCCAGCCGCGGCGACACGGCGAGCACGGGAACCTGCGGCCGATGCGCCGAGACGAGCCGCGCGGTGCGCCCGCTCGTCGTCGGAACGACGAGCGCCGCCAGCCCAAGCGTGTAGGTCGATCCGACCGCCGCGCGGGCGACCGATGCGGCTACGTCCGTGCTCTCGGTCGCGACGCGGTTGAAGAGCCAGTGGCTGTACGGGAGGTCGGGCTCGGTCTCGCACGCGATCTGGTCCATCACCCGCACCGCCTCGACCGGGTGGCGGCCGACCGCGGTCTCCTCCGACAGCATCACGGCGTCGGTGCCGTCGTAGATCGCGTTCGCGACATCGGTCACCTCCGCCCGCGTGGGGCGATCGGCGTTGACCATCGACGCGAGCATCTGCGTCGCTGTGATCGCCGGCTTCGACCGCCGCCCGGCCAGAGCCAGGAGGCGCTTCTGGACCACCGGGACCGATGCGATCGGGATCTCGATCCCGAGGTCGCCGCGCGCGACCATGATCCCGCTCAGCGCCGCCTCGACGAGCTCCTCGGCGTTGTCGGCCGCCTGCGGCTTCTCGATCTTGGCGATCAGCGGGATGTCCGCGCCCCGCTCGCGGATCCGCTCCTCAACCGGCACCAGATCGGCTCGCGAGCGCACGAACGACACGGCGAGCAGGTCAACGCCGGCCTCGCACGCGAAGTCGACCCAGCTCAGGTCCTCCTCTCCAGCGGCCGGGAGAGGCAGGTGCGATTCCGGCAGGTTGATCCCCTGGTGGGAGGCGACGCTTCCGCCTGCCTCGACGAGGCATCGCACCTCGGACTCGCCCCGGTCGACGACCCGGAGCCGGACTCTCCCGTCGGCGAGGAAGACCGGCTCGCCGGCCTGAACGGCTTTCGGGAGCCCGTCCCACGACACCGACAGACGCTCGGCGTTGCCGAGCCGCTCCTTGGTGGTCAGCACGAGCTCGCTGCCCGAATGCACGGTGACGACGCCGCCGCCACCGACCTCGTCGATGCGCAGCTTCGGCCCCGGCAGGTCGCCCAGGATCCCGACCTCGCGGCCGAGCGCCTCCGCCGCCTCGCGAATGCGGCGCACCGTCTCGCCGTGCTCCTCGGGGCTCCCGTGGGAGAAGTTGAGTCGCAGCACGTCCGCGCCGGCGGCCAGGATCTGGCGCAGCACCGTGACCTCGCGCGTCGCGGGCCCCACGGTGGCGACGATCTTCGTTCGCCGCTGCGGGCTCGATTGAGCCGCCGACTCAGCGTCCATCGGTGCCGCCCGTCGCCGGCGCCTCCGCCGGCGAGCGCTCTTCGGTGACCGGCCTGTGAGTGGGGCCGGGGACGCCCTCGGGTTCCGGCTCGGGCTCGGGCGTCGCCGGCCGGTCCGGCTCCTCGAGTCGCTGGATCAGCGGCAGTCGCCACACCACGCTCGCCAGCACGAGCCCCGCCGCAGCCGACAGCATCGCCAGGAAC
Source organism: Solirubrobacterales bacterium (assembly GCA_035461345.1). GTDB lineage: Bacteria > Actinomycetota > Thermoleophilia > Solirubrobacterales > 70-9 > DASPWW01. Next base: position 25,719 of record DATHVJ010000114.1, read on the forward strand.
CACTGGCCCGCGCTGAGGATCACGAGGTCGAAGAACTCGCGCACCGGCTCCGCCGCGAGCGCGAGTGCGAACAGGGCTCCGAGGCCCGCGACCATCGCGAGCATGTAGCTCTGGATCGCTATGTGCTCGCGGCCGGGTCCGCGCTCCAGCAGCAGGATGAAGCCGAGCCCGAGGATGATCAGCGTCGTCGTGGCCGCGGTTCGGCCCTCCTCGAGCGTTCCCCCGAACACCGTGTCGACGAGGAAGAACGACAGCAGCGAGCCGACTCCGATCGCGAGGCCGGCCGGGACCGAGAACGCGGCCAGCGCCCGCAGAAGCCGTCCCCGGTACAGCGGCCCCTCGCTCGGCGCGAGCGCGAGCACGAATGAGGGGATCCCGATCGTCAGCGCCGCGGCGATCGTGAGCTGGCGGGGCAGGAACGGGAACGTGAACCCGAAGATAGCCGCGGTCAGGATCAGGAACGCGGCGTAGATCGTCTTCGTCGTGTACAGGCGCGCCAGCCGGTGGATGTTTCGGGCGATGCGCCGACCCTCGGCGACGGCGCGCGGCAGCATCGAGAACTGGTCCTTGAGCAGCACGATGTCCGCGATCCCCTTCGTGATCTGGCTCCCCGATCCGACGGCGACCGCCAGGCTGGCCCGCTTGAGCGCGGGCACGTCGTTGACCCCGTCGCCGATCATCGCCGTGAACCGGCCGCGTTCGGCGAGAGCGGCCACGAGCGCCTGCTTCTGCTCCGGGCGGATGCGGCAAAAGATCGTGTTCGCCTCCGCGGCGCGGGCGAGCTCCCTTCCTTCCAGGGGGAGATCGGAGCCCTCGATCACGCCGGCATCCTTCGGGACCCCGACCGCGCGGGCGACAGCGGTCACGGTCTGGCGCGCGTCGCCCGAGATCAGCTTCAGGTCGACCTGCTGCTCGCGCATGAACTCGATCGTCTCGGCGGCGTCGGAGCGCAGCTTCTCCTCGAGCACGATCAGCGCCTGCGGCTCGAGCCGAGGGGGCGGATGCGCGGTGGGGTCCGAAGGGAGCGCGCCGCCCGTGCGGCCGAATGCGACGACACGACGGCCGGCGCCGGTGTGCTGGTCGAGCGCCCGCTGGAGGCCGGGTGGGAGCTCGAGCGCGCCCGCGTCGGCGAGCACGTCGGGCGCGCCTAGCACGTAGCTCCGTCGCCCGCCGGAGCCGCCGTTGAGGGTCAACCCGCTCCACTTCCACTCCGAAGAGAACGGGACCTCGGCCTCGACGCGGTTCGGCGCGCCGGGGTAGTTGTCGGAGATCGCCTCCAGGGTGCGGTTTCGCTCCCCGGCGCTGGCCGCGAAGCTGGCGAGCGCGCGGTGGGTGAGACCCGGCTGCGCGTCGTCGGCCACCTCGACCGCGACCAGCTCCAGGGTGCCGTCGGTGAGCGTGCCGGTCTTGTCGATGCACACCGTGTCGACGGCGGCAAGCGACTCCGTCGCCGCCATCTGCTGTACGAGCGTGTTCATCCTCGCCAGTCGAACGGCGGCGATCGCGAGCGTGACGCTCATCAGCAGCACCAGCCCCTCGGGGATCAGGGTGATTAGTCCGGCGGTCGAGGTCTGCGCCGCCTCGGTGAACTCGACGTTGCGGGCCGCGAGCGCGACCACGAGCAGCGCGGCGAGGGGGACCATCATGATCGTCGTCGCGCCGAGGATCCGGTTCACCTCGAGCTGTAGCGGGGAGGGGGGATGGCGGAAGGTGCGCGCCTCGCCGGCGATCTTCTCGGCGTGGCTCTGCTCGCGCACGGCGTCGACCTCGTAGTAGCCGGAGCCGCTGATCACGAATGCGCCGGACAGGACCCGGTCGCCCTCGCGCTTGCGGACCCCGTCGGACTCGCCGGTCAGCATCGACTCGTCGAGGGTCAGTCCGCGCGACTCGGCGACTATCCCGTCGGCGACGAGCTGGTCGCCGGGCTCGAGCCGGACGATGTCGTCGGGGACCACCTGCGTCGCGCGGAGCTCCTTCAGCTCGCCGTCCCGGACCGCCTTCGCCTTCGGAGCGACGAGCACGGCGAGCTCGTCGAGGATCCGCTTCGCCCGCAGCTCCTGGCGGATCCCGATCGCGCTGTTGACGATCGCGATCAGCCCGAACAGCGCGTCTGCGAACAGGCCGAGCGAGAGGATGAGGACGAAGAACCCGGCGATGATCGCGTTGAAGAGCGTGAAGACGTTGCCGGCGACGATGCTCGCCACCGAACGGCTGCTCGTCGGCTCCGGCGGGCCGAGCCGGGCGAGGCGCTTGGCGGCCTCGACGCTCGACAGGCCCCCCGGGTGTCCGCGCTGGTTCATTGGCTCATTGATACAGCAGCGCGACCCCCTGCATGTGAAGGTCGGTAGGGTTCGCGCGCGATGGCGTTGAAGCTCGGCCTCAACCTCGGCTACTGGGGCATCGGACCCCAGGGAGACGAGGCGCTCGAGTACGTGCAGGCCGCCGAGCGGGCGGGCTACGACTCCGTGTGGGTGGCCGAGTCGTACGGCTCCGACGTCGTCAGCGTGCTCGCATGGCTCGTCCCGCACACCGAGACGATCAAGCTCGGGGCGGCGATCATGCAGGTCCCGGCGCGGGCGCCGGCGGCAGCGGCGATGGCGGGGTGCACGATCGACGCGCTGTCGGGAGGCCGCTTCATCTTCGGCTTCGGGCCCTCGGGGCCGCAGGTGTCGGAGGGCTGGTATGGCGTCCCGTACGCGAAGCCGTGGGGGAGGACGCGCGAGTACGTCGAGATCGTGCGCGAGATCGTCGCCCGCAGGGGCCGGCTTGAATATCAGGGCGAGCACTACCGGCTGCCGCTCGAGGGCGGAGAGGGCAAGGCGCTGAAGCTCAACATCCACCCGGTGCGCGATCGGATCCCGATCTTCCTCGGCGCGATCGGGCGCAAGTCGGTCGAGCTGACCGCCGAGATCGCCGACGGCTGGATCCCGATCTTCTCCAGCCCCGACGCGTTCAAGGACACGTGGGCCGAGCACATCGAGGCGGGCCTGGCGAAGGGCGGGCGCGGCCGCGACGACCTCGAGATCTCACCGACGCTCCAGGTCGCGATCGACGGCGACCTCGACGCCGCCCGCAACGTCGTCAAGGCGGGGCTGCTGCTCTACCTCGGCGGGATGGGCAGCCAGAAGACGAACTTCTACGTCGACCTCGCGTCGCGGATCGGGTTCGAGAGCGAGGCCAAGCGGGTGCAGTCGCTGTACCTGGACGGCGACCGCGAGAAGGCGTACGAAGCGATCCCGGACGAGCTCGTCGATGAGACCTCGCTCGTCGGAAGCGAGTCGGAGGTCGCCGAACGCGTGCAGCGCTACGCCGACGCCGGAGCGGACAGGCTGATCGTGTCGCCGATCCATCTCGACGCCGGGCAGCGCAAGCACACGCTCGAGCGCCTGGCGACGCTCACGGGCGTCGCCGCGCCTGCCTAGCTCGCCCGCGCGGCCTTCAGTCGTTCGCCACCTCGCCGGCGAAAAGTGATCGGGTAGGCTCCCGCGGCTCATCCCATGAAGATCGGTGTTCCGAAGGAGTCCGCGGAGGGGGAGCGTCGCGTGGCGCTGATACCCGAGGTGGTGCGAGGCCTGACCGGCAGGGGACTCGACGTGAGCGTCGAGTCGGGCGCCGGCGAGGGGTCCGGCCATCCGGACCCCGAGTACTCCGACGCCGGCGCGGCTGTCGGGTCGGCCGACGATGCCTGGGGCGCCGACGTGCTCGTCAAGGTCGCGCCGCCGAGTGCAGGCGAGATCGGGCGGCTGAGGCGCGGTCAGGTGCTGATCGGCCACCTCGCCCCGCTCACCTCGCCGGACACGAACCGCGCGCTCGCCGACGCCGGTGTGACGAGCTTCGCGATGGAGTCGATCCCGCGCATCACGCGCGCCCAGGCGATCGACGCGCTGTCCTCCCAGGCCAACGTGGCGGGGTACGCCGCGGCGCTGCTCGCCGCGCGCCAGGCGGGCCGCTTCTTCCCGATGATGACCACGGCCGCCGGCACGGTCGCGCCGGCGCGCGTGCTGGTGCTTGGCGCGGGCGTCGCGGGACTGCAGGCGATCGCGACCGCGAAGCGGCTCGGGGCGGTCGTCACCGGGTTCGACATCCGCCGCGCGGCGTGGGAGCAGATCGCGAGCCTCGGCGGGCGGCCCCTGGAGCTCGACTTCATCCCCGACGCCGAGGCCGAGGGGGGGTACGCGCGGCCGCTGACCGAGGAGGAGAACGACAAGGTGCGCGAGGCGCTGGCCGAGAACGCGCCGCGTCAGGACGTGATCATCACCACCGCTCAGATTCCCGGGAGGCCGGCGCCGCTGTTGATCACCGCCGACGCGGTTCGCGCGATGTCGCCCGGCTCGGTGATCGTCGACCTGGCCGGCGAGTCCGGCGGGAACTGCGAGCTGACCCGCGCCGGGGAGACGGTCGTCGAGGGCGGGGTCAAGGTGATCGCGCCGGCGAATCTCCCGAGCGAGATGGCGACCCACGCGTCGCAGCTGTACGCGAAGAACGTCGACAACCTGCTCGAGCTCCTGGTCGACGAGGAGGGCAACGTGGCGCTCGACTTCGACGACGAGATCGTCGCCGGCGCGTGCATAACACACGAGGGCGCGATCGTGAACGAAAGGGCAAAGGAGGTAGCTCGTAGCTAGTAGCTCGTAGCTCGAGCAACGAGGAACGAGCAACCAAACCTATGGACCTGATCACCGAGATCACCATCTTCGTATTGGCTGCCTTCGTCGGCTTCGAGGTGATCTCGAAGGTGCCGACGACGCTGCACACGCCGCTGATGTCGCAGACGAACGCGATCCACGGGATCGTGATGCTCGGCGGCCTGATCGTGATCGGGTTCGCCGACGACACGCTCGAGTACGTGATCGGGGTGATCGCGATCACGTTCGGGACGATCAACATCATCGGCGGCTTCCTCGTGACCGACCGCATGTTGGGAATGTTCGCTCGCAGACCGAAGCCGGGGGACCAAGAATCGGGGGACCGGTGACCGCATCCCTGCTCGGACCCGCCCGCCCCCGGACGCGAAGCGGACGAGGTGGGCGGCGTTGATTCCGGTTGCCGTAATCGAGCCCGACGGCGCCCTCGCCACCGCGCTCTACATCCTCTCGTTCTCGCTGTTCATATTCGGCGTCCGCCGCGGCACGCATCCGAGGACCGCGAAGCAGGGCAACCTGATCGCCGCCGCCGGGATGGCGATCGCGGTCGCCACCACGCTGCTGCTCGACGGGATCGGCAACTGGGGGCTGATCGTGCTCGGGCTCGCGATCGGGACGGCCGTCGGCGTGGTCGCGTCAGTGCGTGTGCAGATGACCGCGATGCCCCAGATGGTGGCGCTCTACAACGGCGTCGGCGGCGGCGCGGTCGCGCTGATCGCGTGGTCGGAGCTTCGGCACGGGCTCGCGCTGGGGGAGGAGATCGCGCTCGACGAGATGGTGCCGATCCTGTTCTCGGCGGTGATCGGGTCGATCTCGTTCTGGGGCTCGAACATCGCCTTCGGGAAGCTCCAGGGGCTGCTCCCAGGGCAGCCGATCAAGGTGCCCGGCCAGCAGGTTCTCAACGCGCTGCTGCTGGTCGGGGTCGTGGCGGCGTGCATCGTGCTCGGGGCAACGAACGACGACCCGTCGCAGGGCCTGTTCATTGCGGTGCTGGTTGGCGCCGCGCTGCTCGGGAACCTGGTCGTGCTTCCGATCGGCGGCGCCGACATGCCGGTGGTGATCTCGCTGCTGAACGCGTTCACTGGCCTGGCCGCCGCCGCCGCCGGGTTCGCCCTCGACAACGTCGCCCTGATCGTCGCCGGGACACTCGTCGGCTCGTCGGGAACGATCCTCACGCTCGAGATGGCGACGGCGATGAACCGCTCGGTGCCCAACATCCTCTTCGCCGGGTTCGGCGCGCTGCCGGAGGCCGCCGCCGGAACGGGGGAGGAGCGCCCCCACCGATCGGTCTCGGCGCAGGACGCCGCGATCGCGCTCGCGTACGCGGACTCGGTCGTGATCGTCCCCGGCTACGGGATGGCCGTGGCCCAGGCCCAGCACGCGGTCAAGGAGATGGCGGACGAGCTCGAGAAGCGCGGGGTGCAGGTCAACTACGCGATCCACCCGGTCGCGGGGCGGATGCCCGGGCACATGAACGTGCTCCTCGCCGAGGCCGACGTCCCTTACGAGAAGCTGAAGGAGATGGACGAGATCAACCCCGAGATGCCGCGCACGGACGTCGCGGTCGTGATCGGGGCGAACGACGTCACCAACCCGGCGGCCAAGGACGACCCCGACAGCCCGATCGCGGGGATGCCGATCATCGAGGTCGACGAGGCGCACCAGGTGATCGTGATCAAGCGCAGCCTCAGCCCCGGCTTCGCCGGGATCGACAACGACCTCTTCTACCACGAGAAGACGTCGATGCTGTTCAGCGACGCGAAGGCGGCGGCGCAGGACATCGCCGGCGAGGTTCAGGAGCTCTAGTGGTGCCGCCCGCAACGTTTCACCGGAAATGACGGCCCCAGATCACCGCCATGCTGCGTCCTCGGTCGCCCAGGTAGCGCTGCTACCTGGGCTCCCTGCGTCCTTGCCTGGCGTCGCCTGGGTCTCGCCATTTCCTGGCGAACGTTACGAGAGGCACCACTAGCCGGGCCTCCGCCGCGCTCGCTCCATGAGCGCCGGGAAGTCGGCCACCGGGCCGAGGTGGCGGAGCTTGTCGGGGTTGACGACCGAGCTCACGCCCCGAACCTCGCCGCCGGCGACGTCGAGGGCGATCGCGCTCATCACCCTGCCCTCGGGATCGAGGGTGATGGCCCCGGGACCCCCGTTGACCTCGGCGCGCCGAAAGCTCGCTCCGATCCGGTCCCCGGTGCGCGCCCACGCGATCAACGTGCGGGCGACGCGGACGCGGCCGTGCAGGGCACGCGCCAGCGCCGGCACCTTGCCGCCGCCGTCGCCGCGAAGCGTGACGTCGCTCGCGAGCAGACCCTCGAGGGCGTCCAGGTTGCCGTCCTCGACGGCATCGAAGAACCGCTCCGTGAGCCGCTCGCGCTGCTCGCGCGAGGTCTCGAAGCGGGGCTCGCGCTCGCCGACGCGGCGGCGGGCGCGGACCGCGAGCTGGCGCACGGCGTCGGGGCTCTTGCCGAGGACCTCGGCTATCCGCGCGTGGGGGTAGTCGAACACCTCGCGCAGCAGGAACACCGCGCGTTCCTCGGGGGACAGCGTCTCGAGCACGACGAGCAGCCCGACCGACAGCGATTCGGCGATCTCGGCGTGGTGGGCCGGGTCGTCGTCTTCCGCGGTCAGGATCGGCTCCGGAAGCCAGTCGCCGACGTAGGTCTCGCGTCGCACCCGCGCCGAGCGCAGCTCGTCGATTGCGAGCCGCGTCACCACCGTGACCACGTAAGCCTCCGGCGAGGCGATCTCGACGCCGTCCTCGAGCTCGCGGTGGAGCCGGAGGAATGCCTCCTGGACCACGTCCTCCGCCTCACTGACGCTGCCGAGCATCCGGTACGCGACCCCGAACGCCTTCGGACGAAGCGCTTCGAACAGGTCGGCTTCCACGCTCGCCGCCCCTAGCCGAGCGCGGCCGCGAATCCGCGCCGCCAGCTCGGATGGCGGGGCTGCCAGTCGAGCCCCCGCTTCGCCTTCGCGTTCGAGGCTCCCCGGGCCTCCGTCATCATCATCGTCGCGCCCTCTCCCGCGAGCAGACGCCCCACCCATCGCGGCACGCGCCTCGGCGGCTTCGCCCCCAGCGTGGCGGCGAGTTGGGGCAGCCACTCGGAGACCGGCGCCGGCTCGTCGTCGACGACGTTGTAGACGCCGCGGCGCCCGTGCTCCAACGCGGCGAACGTCGCCCCGGCGGCGTCGTCGACGTGGGTGAACGACCACACGCCGCCGCCGCCGCCCACCACGGGCAGCCTCCGCTTGCGGATCATCTCGGTCATCTCACCGGCGGGATCTGTGGCAAAGCCCGTTCCCGGGCCGTAGAAGGCGCCATACCGGAGCACGATCCCGTCGGTCCACGCGGCGCCGGCGACAGCGTTCTCGAGGTAGCGGAGTGCGTCGAGAGTGGTCCGCATCGGCGTCGGCGGGTTCGGATCCAGGGGATCATCCTCGCTCTTCACGGCGTCTCCCGTGCGCTCGTAGGTGCCGACGAGGAAGCTCTGGGCGACGAAGCGCCGCACCCCCGCCGCGCGGCCGGCGGACAGGAGGTGGTCGGTGCCCTCGGTGCGGAGGCGATTGGTGGGAGCCATGTCGCGCTCCTGATGGCGCAGGTCGACCCCGCCCGACAGCCCGGTCAGCTGGTGGACGATCGCCTCGGGGCCGAACTCGCTGATCGCCGTCCCCACCGACTCGGCATCGAGCGCGTCGGCGACGAACGGAGTGGCGCCCCACTCGCGCAGGCGCTCGGCGTTCTCCCGTCGGCTGGTCATCCCCGCGACCTCGTGGCCGCGGGTGACCAGCATCGGAACGAGTTGCCTTCCGACGACTCCCGTGGATCCCGCTACAAAGACCTTCATCGCATCTCCTTTCCTCGCATCTACCCACCAGACGGGGCTGCGACCCCGTTCGTGACACTTCGTGATCCGCGGGGCATCAGCCAGTACGTCGGCGCGGCACTCGACCGCCGAAGAGGTGGACGTGAGGTTGAAGCGCTGAAATTGGCCGTGGACCCGCCGGGGATACGGTTGTGGCCGTGATCCGCCTCTATCGCGCCCACTGGTCGACCAACTGCGAGCGCGTCGCGCTCGCGCTCGGCCACAAGCGGCTCGACGTGGAGTCGGTGATCATCGACTACTCCGATCGCTCCGCCGTCGAGCAAGTCAGCGGCCAGCCGCTGGTG
>DATHVJ010000115.1:0-8618 GCA_035461345.1 Solirubrobacterales bacterium
CGGCTCACCGGCTCGCCGGTCGTCGAGCTCAACCAGGCGGCCGCGCTCGCCGAGGCGGGTGAGGTGGAGACCGCGCTCGCGCTCGCGGATGGCCTCGACCTCGACGACTACCTCTACCTCCACTCGACGCGCGCCGAGCTGCTGCGGCGGCTCGATCGGGTCGACGATGCCCGCAGGGCGTACGACCGCGCGCTCGAGCTCGTCCACTCCGACACCGAGCGCCGCTTCCTCGAGCGCCGGCTCGGGGAGCTCGACGCCGATGACGGAACCGCCCGCGATTCGGCGTAAGCTCGGCCGACCGCGGAGTAGCCGGCACTCACCACGGGATCGGCTCGCGGTCGCGCAGGAACGAGGCCGTCGGGGCGTCCGGGCTCGTCGCCAGCCACACCACGGTGTCGGCGCCCTCCTCGACCGGGCGCGGCGCGCCGCGGCCGCCCATGTCGGTTCGCACCCAGCCGGGACAGGTCGAGTTGACGCGGATCCCGCGCTCGTCGGCGGCGAGGACGCGGCTGAGGGCGTTGAGCGCGGTCTTCGAGACCCGGTACGCGGCGTAGCCACCGCCCATCTCGGCTAGCTGCCCCATTCCGGAGGAGACGTTGACGATGCGCGGATCGTCGCTCGCGCGCAGCAGCGGGACGAAGGCCTGCGCGAGCCGCCACGCTCCGAACAGGTTCGTCTCCAGGACGCGGTGGGCCGCGTCGAGGTCGACCTCCGCCGCCCGGTCGCCCGGCCCGCCGACCCCGGCGTTGTTGACGAGCACGTCGAGCCGCCCGGGATCCGCCTCGACCGTGCGCGCGGCGGACGCGACGCCTGCCTCGTCGGTGACGTCGAGCTCTACTGGCGCCACGCCGCTCCCCAGGTCCACGTCGCTCGGGTCGCGGGCGCCCGCGAGCACCAGGAACCCGTGCTCCTCGGCGAGCTGACGGGCGATCTCGCGCCCGATCCCGCGGCTCGCCCCGCTCACCAGGGCCACTCGCCCCTCGCTCGTCGGCATCACCGGGAGCTCCCCACCCCGAGCTTCGCGGCGACGGGGTCGATGCTCAGCTGCATCAGGAAGCGGAGGTCATCGCGCTCGAGGAACGACGCCATCGAGTCGACCACGCTTCCCCTCGCCGCCTCCTGATCGCTCCAGTCAGCGTTGCGCACGGCGCCGACGAAGCGCTCGATGTACTCCCGCTGCCAGTCGAGGAGCTCCCGCCCGGCGCGGTCCCCGTGTCCGGGGAGGAGGGTCACGCTCGACGGCAGCTCGTCCGCGAGCCGGTCGAGGTTCGCGAGCCAGCTCTCCCAGTGGCCGTCGGCGAGGTAGGCGTGCATGTGGTTGTACGCCTGGTCGCCCGAGAAGACGGTGGCGCGGTCCTCGCCCAGGAACCAGATGCTGTCGTGCGGGGACTCCCCCGGGCCGAGGTCGCGCACGGTGAGCTGGATGCCTCCGAAGGCAAGCTCCTCGCCGGGGTCCACGACCCGGGTCGGAAAGGCGCGCTGGAGCGGCCACTCGTCGCCGAACATCGGGCGCAGGATCACCTCCTTGGTCTCGTCGTCACGCCTGATCGCCTCGTCGACCCCGGCGGTCGCCACGATCGCCGCGTCGGTGCCCGCGACGGCCTCGACGGCGCCGCCGTAGTGATCCGGGTGAGCGTGGGTCACCAGCACCGCCGCCAGGGGCTTTCCGGTCGCATCGGCGCGTTCCCGCACCGAGCGACCCCCGGACACGGTCAGCGTGGCGTCGATGGCCACGACCTCGCGCTTCCCCTCGACCAGATAGGCGTTGACCGGCGTGTCGCCGACCGCGGACTCGATCCTGTGTATGGCCGCCATTCGGGTCCTCCTCCTCTCGTGCGTTTTGGGTACCCATAAGACTGTTGTCGCCACAAGGTAATTAGGTACTTTCGGGTGCCTGAGGCACCGACAGGAACCAGACGGGAGGAATGCGTGAGTCGCGACGGATATGCCACCCCGGACGTGTTGAACCAGAACTGTGAGTCGCGCCAGGCGCTGGAGCTGATCGCGGACAAGTGGACCACGCTGGTCGTCTATGCGCTGATCGACGGCCCGCGCCGGCACGGGGAACTGCGGCGGGCCGTCGACGGGATCTCGCAGAAGATGCTCACCCAGACGCTGCGGCGAATGGAGGCGGAGGGCCTCGTCGACCGCGACGTCCTGAACCGCGTCCCACCGCATGTCGAGTACTCGCTCACACCGCTCGGCAGGACGCTGGAGAAGCCCCTGACGGCGATCTGCGAGTGGGCGATGGACCACCTCGACGAGCTCCGCGAGGCGCGGGCCGCACACGCGGGCCCGTAGCCCGGCCGCGCGGGGTGGCGATCACCCCGGGTGCACCGAGTCCACCCTCCACCGCCACGGCGGCTCCTCGGAGCGGTCGAAGTCGTAGTGGTTGCGGCCGGGCAGGGTCTCGAGCGGGACGAGCTTGGGATCGGCGCTCTCCAGGAGCGGGGTCCGGGCCGCCGCGGCGACATCGGAGGCGTCGGCGCGACGCACGACCGACTCCCAACCCAGCGTGGGGCGGTAGATCCAGTAGGTCACCTCGACCCCGCCGCCCGCGCGGCGCCGGTCGACGACCGACGAGAACGCCGTCGTGCGGCGGTTGGACGCGGTCAGCCGGCGATCGCCGATCCACGTCGCGCAGCTCGCCCGGCGGCAGTGGCGGAAGTCGACGCCGACCAGGGGCGGCCCCGCAGCCCGGCTGCGAGGCGACGGCGCGGGGGCCAGCGCGCGCACCAGCCCCGCCAGCGGGCGCCCGTAGGCCTCGGCGAGCGGGTCGCGCCAGCACGGGCCGGGAAGGCGCGGCGCGCAGCGCAGCTTGCGCGAGATCGCCGTCCCCAGCTCTCGTCCCTCCTCGAGCGGGGGGCCGGCCGCGAACGCCGCGACGCCGGCGAGCATGAGCACAGCGACGAGGATCGCGAGGCCCACGTGCTCGACAGATGCGGCGCCCGATGCTTCGCCCATGCGCACGCGGCGAGGCTAGGCGCGCGCCGCGCACCGGTGTCGCCCACAAGGTGGAGAAGGCTAGGAGAGTCCCTCGCGCGCCTCGCGCACGAGCGTCACGGCTTCGGGGAAGACGATCCTGATCGCGTCGCGGACCTGGACCGCCTGCTCGTCGCTCGAGCCGTTGAGGTCGAGCCTGTTGATCGCCGCCACGGTCATGTCGACCGCGAGCTTGATCGCGTTGTCCGCCCACGCGACCCGTTGCGCACCCTGCATCTGGTCGGCGAGCTCTCCGAGGCGCTGGCGCAGCTCGTCGGGATCGCCCCCGAACAGGTTGAAGCCCTCAGCTTCCACGTGACCGATCATAGAGGGGAGCCGCCGCCGGCTCGGCATCGCTGACCGAGACGACGAGCTCGCCGCCGCGGCGCAGCGCCACCGCGAGCAGCTCGAGCGGGATCGCGATCACGGCGAGCGGCAGCGCCGCGAGCACCGTCACCACGGCATCGATCGCGAAGCTCGGCCAGCCGCGCGCGGTACGCGGCCGCAGCCGGCGGCGGACCACGTCGCGGGCGAAGTTGGCGTTGAACGTGAACCCGTTCAGGAGCGTCTGCCACATCCACACCTGGTTTCGCCCCAGCGCGGGCTGTCGCGTCCGCACGGCTGCGAGCCCGTGGCGGTGCAGCAGCAGCGCGAGCGACCGCGGCGTGACGTGCAGCCGCTGCGTCGGCAGCGCGAGCGCCGCCCATCGATCGCCCCCGATGCCGGCCTGCCAGCTCGCGCGGTTCGGTAGCCGCATCTCGATCGTCGCCCCCGATCGCAGGCCCCGGCGGGCGCTCACGAACACCGCGTCGGGTTCGGGCACTCCTCGGGTGACGCCCAGCCCGCACTCCTCGCACCGGTCGACGACGTAGCTCGCGCCGGTGGAGCGGTCGTCGAGCTTCACCCATCCGTACAGCGGCTCGCCGCAGGCGGGGCAGTTCACGCCGGAGGGCGCCGACCACCGGCGAGTTCGCTTGCGAACTCGCCGCCTTGATGGTGGCCCTCCGGAAGCGGCTCGACCTCGTGCTCGACCCCGAACTCCCCGAGCGCGCCGAGGAACTCGGACGGGGCGAACGCCTGTGAGGGCGCCAGCGCGCCGCGGCGGTCGTACCCGCGGCCGGCAGCGAGCAGCGCGCCCCGAACGGTGGTCACCGCGGTCAGCCCGTACACGTCGGCTCCGGTCACCACCCCGCGGCGGTGCGCCGCGCCGGCGCGCGCCTCGCACGAGACCATGAACCGGCTCGCTCGCCGGGTCTCGGGCTCGGGGCCCTCGGGCAGGCGGTCGATCACGGTGTCGAGCACCCGCCTCAACGGCGTGCGCATCCCGAGCCGCAGCGCCGGCATCAGCGCCGGCGCAGCCGGCGCCAGCCGCTTGCTCGGGAGCATCGTCGCGGCGCTGAACATCGTCGACACGCTCGACACCTCGACGTGGCGGGGGACGGTGATCTGCTCCCCGCCCGGGTAGCGCAGCATCCGCTGCCTGCCGACGGGCGGCGGGAACTCCCACGTGCCGCGGTCGACGCTCCCCTTCGTCTCCCGCAATGCTCCGTCGCGGTACTCGACCTCTCCCCCCGCGGCGATCAGCAGCCCGGAGTGCATCGTCCCCCGGCTCATACCGAACCCCTTCACCGAGTACGCGAGCGAGAGCTCGTCGAGCGGGCCCATGCCGGCGGCGGTGAGCGCGGCGATCATGTCCCCCGGCACGTAGTCGAAGCCCATCGCCGGGACGAGGATCGCCCCCGTGTCCGCGGCGCGCTCGCCGTAGCGGTCGAAGACCATCCTCATGAACGGCTGCTCGCCGGTCGTGTCGAGGTAATGCGTGCCCGCGTCGGCGGCCGCAGCCACCACGGGCTCGCCGTGGCGGGTGAACGGCCCGGCGCACGCGATCACGGCGGCGCACGGCTCGAGCAGGGCGCGCAGGCCGGCAGCATCGTCGAGCGGCACAGTGGCGGTCCGCACCTCGCCGCTCAACGTCGAGGCGAGCGCCTCCAGCTTCCCCCGGTTGCGGCCGGCGAGCACGAACTCTGCGCCCCGCCGCTCGAGCTCCTCGGCGACGAGCTGTCCGGTGTATCCGGTCGCGCCGTAGACGGCGACGGGCCCTGTCTGCTCCGGCTCGGGCATCCCGCCGGATCTTAGGCCCCCCGTTCAGCAGTTGGGCTACCGTACCCGCGATGCGGCTCGAGGAGATCATGACCCGCGGCGTGGTCAGCGCCGACGGCGACGCCGAGATCGGTGAGATCGCGCGGCTGATGCGGGAGCAGAACGTCGGCTCGGTGGTGATCCGGGACGCCGAAGGCGCGCCGGCGGCGATGATCACCGACCGCGATCTGACGGTGCGGGTGCTCGCCGACGCCCGGCCGCTCTCGGAGGCGGTCGCCGACCACGCCTCGAGGCCCCTCGTCACGGGCGAGCCCGAGATGGCGCTCGAGGAGGCCGCCGCGCTGATGGTCCAGCACCGGATCCGGCGCCTTCCCGTGATCGACGGAGACGAGCTGGTCGGGATCGTCACCCTCGACGACATCGCGGTGCGGACCGGGGACCTCGACGTGGCGCAGCGGATGACCCACCAGGTGATCGAGGGCGCGCTGCCCGAGTTCTTCTTCCACGAGCGCGGCTAGTGGCACCCCCCGAAGCCGTGCAACGGGTGGAACGGCTGATCGCCCTCGCCGCGCCGGCGCTCGACCTCCTGCTCGCGGTCGGCGACCGCGTGTCGCGGATCGCCGCGCCCCCCGACCACGAGCAGCGCCCCCTGGGAAGGGCGAGCGAGCTGGCGCTGATCGAGCCGCCTCGGGGCTCTCGCGCGGATACCCCGGGTGGCGGGCCGACGTGAGCTCCGACCGGATCGTCGCCCGCGAGCGACGCACCGCCCGGCCTGTCGGTGCCGCCGCGATTCTGGCGGCGGTCCTGTTCGTCGTCGCGATCGTCGTCAACCAGAACGCGGGCCTCGGCGACGCCGACAACGACTCCCAGTTCCTGCTCAGCTTCGAGGAGGAGAGCGGCACCCTGCTGGTCGCTTCGCTCGTCCAGGCGGCCGGGATGCTGCTCGTGATCGCGCCGCTGTTCTACCTGTTCCGCGCCGCGTCGGCCCGGAACGACGCGATGCGCAGCTCGCTGATCGGGATCACGGTCGCCGGCCCGGTGTTCCTCGCCGCGGGGACGATCCTGCAGTGGTTCGCGTTCGACCAGGCGGCGGGCGACTTCGCCAACACCGGCGGCGGGCTGGGGATCCCGGTCGGGGAGTACGCGGAGGACCTGATCCAGGATCAGGGTGCCTACAGCGCCGCCCAGGGATTCACCTTCGCCGGGACGCTCGGATTCGTGATCGCGATCGTGTACACGGCTCTTAACGCGATGCGGGTCGGGCTGCTGACGCGGTTCTGGGGCACGCTCGGCATGGCCCTGGGCGTGTCGATGCTGTTCCTCGGGTTCATCGGGGTGCTGGTCTTCGTGCTCGCCGTGGGGCTGCTGATCCTCGGCGCGTGGCCGGGCGGTCGCCCGCCCGCCTGGGAGGCCGGGGTCGCGATTTCGTGGCCGCGCCCCGGCGAGGAGACGGCCTCCGGGGGCGAGCCCGAGCCCGAGGGAGCGAACCCAGAGCCCTCCCCGCAGGAGGAATCGTCGGGCCCCTCGCCGCGCAAGCGCAAGCGACGCCAGTAGCGACGATGGAGCGGAATCAGAACGGATGACCTGCCTCTCGCCTCAGGTGTCTGGGCGCCGAGCACCGGGCGGAGCCCGGCTGCGAGACGAGAGGCCGGTCGCCGTACTGATGTTGGCTGCGCCCCAATGCTCGGCGCCCGGATAACGCGATGAAGGTCGCGGTGACAGGCGCGGCGGGGGACTTCGGGACGGCGATCCTGCGCCGCCTGCTGGGAGACGACCGGGTGGAGGAGGTCGTGGGGCTCGACGTCGCGCCGCCCCGGGTCGAGCACGACAAGCTCCGCGCCGAGCGCTGCGACGTGCGCTCGGACGACGTGCGAGCCCACCTCGACGGCGCCGAGGCGGTGGTCCACCTCGCGTTCGTGCTCGTCCCCGGTCGCGACATGCGCGCCGCGCACGAGATCAACCTCGAGGGGTCCCGGAACGTCCTCGAGGCGAGCGCCGCGGCGGGCGCGAGCCGGCTCATCGTAGCGTCGAGCCTGTCCGCGTACGGGGCGCCGCAGCCCGGGCTCGAGCCCGTCGACGAGGACGAGTTCCCGGCGGGAACGCCCGAGCGCTTCTACTTCCGCGAGAAGGCCCAGGTCGAGCACCTTCTCGACTGGTGGGAGCGCGCCCATCCCGACTCGCCGCTGACGATCACCCGGATGCGGCCCGGCTTCATCTACGGGCCCGACTTCGACAACCCCGCTCTGGCGCTGATGGGCTCGCCGCTCGCCGTGCTGCCCGACGATGGCGGCCGCACACAGCTCATCCATCAGGACGACCTCACGCGAGCGTTCTGCGAGGCGGTGTTCCGCGACGTCTCCGGAGCGTTCCTGCTCGTCACCGAGGACTCGGTCGCGCAGGAGGACCTGGCTGAGATCTCCGGCGGCCGGGTGATCCGGGTCCCGATCCGGGCGACGGAGGTGGCGCTCGACGCGGCGCACGCGCTGCGGCTGGCTCCCGTGTCGAGCGAGTGGGCGGTGTCGGGCGACCGCGTCGGCGTGCTTGGGCGGGCGCGCGACGCCCTCGGGTGGGAGCCGACCGCGACCAGCCGCGAGTCCGCCTACGCGATGCTGCTTCAGCGCGGCCGCCCCGTCCGCTACCTCGAAGGCCCGCCGCGGCGCGAGGTGCTCGAGCACGCGCTCGAGGTCATGACCGGGGCGCTACGGCGGTGGTCCGAGCGGGTGCCGGCGATGGGCGGGCTCGACGTCGACGCCGCCGTCGCCCTCGCCGAGCACGAGTTCATCCCACACCGCCGCACCCGGGTCCATCTCGAGGTCCACGAGGCCGGCCCCGCCGATCCGACCGTCGTCCTCACGCACGGGATCGGCGCCCACTCGCGCCTCTACACGCCGCTCGCCGCGCGGCTGCGCGAGGCGGGCTTCAACGCCGTGCTCGTCGACCGCCCCGGCCACGGCCTGTCCGAGGGCCGTCGCGGGGACTGCCCCACAGAGCGGGCGCTCGACGTGCTCGAGGAGGCGGTGCGCTGGGCGCGCTCCCGGTACGCAGGCCCGGTGGTGCTCGGCGGGTCCAGCCTGGGCGGGATCCTCGCCTGGTACGCGCTCACCCGCGAGCCCGACGTCGACGCCGCGTTCTGCCACTTCATCGGCCATCCCGCGGTCTACCCCGACACGGCGGGGCGGCTGAAGCTGGCGCCGCTTCGCGCCCTGGCGCGGGTCGCTCCATCCACCCCGGTGCCGGTGAAGCGGGTGGCCGACTTCGAAGCGATCGCGGAGGACCCCGAGGTTCGCTCCTACTGGGGGGACGAGGTCGACGGGCTGTACTGCTTCCGCAACACGGCCCGCACGGTCGCCGGGCTGTTCGACTTCAAGCCGCCGATCGACTGGCGCCGGGTCGAGACCCCGACCCTGGTGGTGGTCGGGTCTGGGGATCGGATGACCACTCCCGAGTACGTCGAGCGTGTCCTCGAGCGCTCGGCGCCGCCACGGACCACGTATCGAAAGCTCGCCGGCGCGGGGCACCTGCTCCCGATCGAGGCG
>DATHVJ010000116.1:0-5717 GCA_035461345.1 Solirubrobacterales bacterium
TCGCGGTCCTGCTCGACGCGCTGCTCGTGCGGCTGGTCCTGGTCCCGGTGCTGCTACGAGTCGCGGGCCGCTGGGCCTGGTGGCTGCCACGGTGGATGGATCGGGTGCTGCCGGACGTGCGCTTCGGCCACGCCTGAGCGCTGCGCTCAGAACGACTGAGCTTCGCGCTCGGTCCCCGTTCAAATTCCCCGCCCACCCACACCCTTGGTGAACCTCGCGCTCAGAACGCGCCCTTGAGGTGCTCGTAGGCGACGACGCGCGAGCCGTCGAGCTGGACGCCGACGACGTCGAATCTGAGCGACGCGACCCTGGGGACGGCGCCGGCGGTCGCCAGCCACGCTCTCGCCAACCGCCTCAGCCGCAGCTGCTTGCGTCTGTCGACGCCAAGCGCCGGGCGCTGGGGACCGGCCCGCGAGCCAGCTCGCCCCGCCTTCACCTCGACGAACACGAGCGTGCTCCCGTCGAGCGCGACGAGGTCGATCTCGCCGCTGACCTCGGAGGTGCGTACGCGCGAGTTGCGCTCGAGGATCGTAAGGCCCGCGCGTGCGAGGCGACCCGCCGCGAGGTCCTCGGCGGCTCGGCCCAGCCTCTGACGGGCGACGGTCATGCCGCGCGACGCTACGCCGCGGCGGCGCGCGTGTGGCATGCGGCTCGCAACAGAGGCGAAACGGTCCGCGCGCCACGTGTGCGCATCGTCGGCCTAGCTTGGGCCGATGCTCGCGGTGGCCCGCACGTTCACACTGGTCGGCGTGGCCGCCGGCGGGGTGTGCGCCGAGGTCGACGTCGGCGGCGGCCTCCCCGCGTTCTCGCTCGTCGGGCTCCCCGACGCCGAGGTGCGTGAGTCGCGCGAGCGCGTCCGGGCGGCTCTCGCCAACTCGGGATTCGAGTTCCCGCTGCGGCGGATCACGGCCAGCCTCGCCCCGGCCGACATGCTAAAGCAGGGGCCCGGGCTGGACCTCGCGATCGCGGCGGCCCTGCTGGCGGCCTCGGGGCAGCTCCGGGGCGAAGTCCTCGAGCGCTGCTGGCTCGCGGGGGAGCTGGCGCTCGACGGCTCCATCCGCCCGGTGGGCGGGGTGCTGGCGATGGCCGAGGAAGCGCGCCGGCGCGGCGCGGAGGCGGTCGCGGTCCCCGCCGCCAACGCCGCCGAGGCGGCGCTCGTCGACGGGCTGACGGTGTACCCGCTGCGCGTGCTCGGCGAGCTGCGAGCCCTCGCCGGCGGAACGCTCGCGGCGCTCGACGGTGCGGAGCTGCCCGCCCCCGCTCCCAACGGAGCCGGGCCGGCGGCGCCCGACCTCGCCGAGCTGCGCGGGCAGCCGTTCCTACGCCACGCGCTCGAGCTCGCCGCCGCCGGTGGCCACAGCGTGCTGATGGTCGGCCCGCCGGGCTCCGGGAAGTCGATGGCCGCGAGGCGGCTGCCGTCGCTGCTCCCGCCGCTGGGCCGGGAGGGCGCGATCGAGGTGACGCGGATCGCGAGCGCGTGCGGGCGCCCGCCGGCGCCCGGCGCGCTGGCGCCGCGCCCCTTCCGCGCTCCCCACCACACAATCTCGGCCGCCGGCCTCGTCGGAGGCGGGAGCCCGCCGCGGGCCGGCGAGGTGACGCTCGCCCACGGCGGCGTCCTGTTCCTCGACGAGCTCGGGGAGTTCTCGCGCCAGGCGCTCGAGGCGCTGCGCCAGCCGCTCGAGGACGGGCGGATCACGGTAACGAGGGCGCGGCACAGCGTCGAGCTCCCGTGCCGGTTCATGCTCGTGGCGGCGTCGAACCCGTGTCCGTGCGGGCGCGGCGAGTCGTCGGCCCGATGCCGGTGTCCCGAGGCGTCCGTGCGCCGCTACGAGGCGAAGCTCAGCGGCGCGCTCGCCGATCGGATCGACATCTCGGTCCGGGTCGAGCAGCCGAGCGCCCGCGCGCTCCGGGCCGGTCCGGGGGAGTCGTCGGAGGCCGTGCGCGAGCGGGTCGTCGCCGCCCGGGAGCGCCAGGAGCACCGCCTCGGCCCCGGCCGCTGCAACGCCACGATGACGACGGCCGAGACGCGGCGGGCGTGCCGCCTCGACGGCGAGGCCGAGCGGCTGCTCGCGCGCAGCCACGACCGCCTGGGGCTCAGCGGGCGAGGATACGAGCGCGCGCTGCGGGTCGCGCGCACGCACGCCGATCTGGCCGGGCGGGACGACGTCCAGGCGCGCGACGTGGAGGGCGCGCTGACCCTGCGGCGGCGGGCGGCCGGCCCGTGATCGACGCCTGCGACGACTGCGTGCGCCGCTCGTACCTGGTCGCGCGGCTCGCGCCGCACATCGAGCGCGCCGCCGTCGAGCGGCCCGGGCGGCGCGCGCCCGAGCTGCTGGCGCTCGACGACGAGGCGCTGATCGGCGCGGTCGGCGGCTCGCGCGCGGAGACGATCCGCTCGACGCATGCCGCCGCCAACCCCGGCGAGCTGCGCCGCCGCGTGGCCGACTCCGGGTGCTGGTCCGCGTGCCGGCACGCGCCCGCCTACCCTGCCGCGCTGCGCGATCTCGGCGCCGAAGCGCCGGCGGCGCTGTTCGGACTCGGCGCGGTCGACGCGGTGCACGATCTCGACCCCGACGCCTCGGTCACGATCGTCGGTGCTCGGCGTGCGAGCGCGTACGGCCTCGGCGTCTGCGAGGAGCTGGCGCGGTTGCTGGGCAAGACGGGCCTGACCGTGGTGAGCGGGATGGCGAACGGCATCGACTCGCGCGCGCATCGAGGAGCCCTCGACGGGGGTGGGCGGACCGTCGCCGTGCTGGGCGGCGGGGCGGACATCCCTTATCCGCGGCGTCAGGCCCGCCTTCACCGGCGGATCTGCGCCGAGGGAGGCGCGATGGTGTCGGAGCTGCCGCCCGGCACCGCCTCGTTCCGGTGGAGCTTCCCGGCGCGCAACCGCCTGATGGCCGCGATGTCGCGGACCACGGTCGTCGTCGAGGCGGCGGAGCGGTCGGGATCGCTGATCACGGCGACGATGGCGCTCGATCTAGGGCGCGACGTCGGCGCGGTTCCCGGTCCCGTGAACGCGTGGCTGTCGGCGGGAACCAACCAGCTCCTCGCCGACGGCGCGACAGTGGTGCGCGACGCTCAGGACGTGCTCGACCACATGCTGGGGCCGGGGCGGCGCAACGTTCGCGCGCTCGGCCCGGCGATCGACCCCGAGCTGCGCGCGGTGCTAGAGCTGGTCGAGGGCGGCGAGGTGACCTGCGACGCCGTCGCGATCGCCGGGGGGCGACCCGCGCATGAGGTATCGAGGTCCCTCGCACGGCTGGAGCTGCTCGGGTACCTGACGAGCGACCACACGGGACGCTACTCGCGCACTGGATTAGTGCCGCTCAGGCGGGGCTTTCCCTTGCCGGATGGGACTGGGTGACAACAAATGGACAACACGAAACCCCCGACTGTCCCCCGCAAAGGCGGGCGAGCCGCACGCGTTGTCCTTTACCAAGAGGCAGGTCTAGCTCGGCCTCATAATCCGTTGGTCGGAGGTTCGAGTCCTCCCCGGCCCATGAGGAGAAGCCCAGCTCAGGCGGGCTTTCTCTTGATCACCACCGCCCTTCACGGAATGAACTAATGGCGGGTGGGCAACGGATTGGGCAAACGCCTGGGCGCCGACCGCCCTCTGCGGCGCCCTCAGAGCGTCTGAGCAACCGCCTCCCCGTGCCCGATCGCCGAAGCCGGAGCGTGTGCGGGTGCCGTTCGACCCCGGGTCGTGTTCGCCATGTACCAGTCAGTCCTCGCCCCAGATCGCCGCCGCCTACGGACGGGTCAGCCGAACAGGTCCAGCTCGACCGCGGCGCGGAGGTCGGCAGGCGGTGAAAGTCGGAGTATTGACCCGCTGCGCCCCAGCGGATAGGGTCGCCCGGAAGGATTGATTCGGGTCCGTCTAAGGGGAGGTTCGGTGGTCGGTTCAACGATTCGCAGCGACGGGCCCAAGAGGGGGCGCGCGATTCTGACCTGGATCGGCGGGGGCGGCTTGATCGCCGCAGCGTTCGTGGTCGCGATGGCGGTGATGCCGCCAGCCGCCGACGCGGTCCTCTCCGGTACGAACGGCAGAATCGTCTTCGTCAGCGGGCGCGACCAACCCAACGACACCACAGCGAAGCTCTTCCTGCGCCCCACGATCGGCTCCGTCGGCGCCGGCACGGCCGTGCCGGTCCCCACGGCCACGGGCTCGGGACAGCACCGCCACCCCACCTGGTCGCCGGACCGCACCATGATCGCCTACGCGGAGGGGCCAAACAATGGGGCGGACTACGACATCTTCGTGCTCGACCTCACCGATCCAGCCGCGACCCCGCAGAACATCACGAACTCCAACAACGTCACCGACGATCGCCCCGCCTGGTCTCCGGACGGCAGACGGATCGCGTTCGAGACTGAGAACGCCGACCCAGGCGCAAATGACCCGCCCAACCAGTTGAACATCAAGAGCTACAACGTCGAGACGGGCAACGTGACCGTTCACACCTCGCCCAACGCCGGTACCTACGAGCACAAGCCCGCGTGGACCCCCGATTCGGAGTTCCTCTACTACGTGAACGGCAATCCGAATGGCGCGAACATGGACATCGTTCGCATATCCGCGGGCGGGGGCAACCCGCAGTTGCAGAACATCCTTGCGGACCCCGCGGTCAACGAGTTCCAGCCATCGATCTCCCCCGACGGGACGAAGATGTGCTTCACGCGCGGAACCGGCAACGGCTTCAACTCAACCGCTCGCGTCCGCGTCGCTTCTGCGAACGGGGTCGGACAGACGGAACTCCCCGGCAACGCCGGAGTCGCCGGCTACAACTGCACGTGGTCGCCCAACGGGCAGAAGATCGCTTACGTGCAAGGAACGTTCACCACAGGGCAGCTGGTGATGGAGAACAGCGACCCGGCCGGGCCCATCGGCCTGATATCGCTGGAGACCACCGATGCGCGCTTCGACGGCAACCCCGACTGGGCGCCCGATGGGCGACCGCAGTGCGAGGACAGGACCATCTTCGCCACCGTCAATACCCCCGTCACGATTCCACTTAGGTGCGAGGACACCGGACCGGCGTACGAGCAAACCGAGGTCCGCGCGTTCGCCGAGACCGAGCCCTTGAACGGGACCGTCTCCCCCGGCCTCGCCGATCCCCCGGTGGTGCTTCCCGGGAGCCTCACCTACACGCCGAACGCTGGCTTCACCGGCAACGACGCCATCAAGGTGAGGAGCTTCGACCTGGTCTCGTTCGGCGACCGAGACGGCACCGTGACCATCAACGTTCAGCCGCCCGGCCAGGAGCCCGACGACGGTTTGCCGCCCAACGAATTCACCTTCGGCAAGGTGAAGAAGAACAAGAAGAAGGGCACGGCGAAGCTGACGGTCAACGTCGCTTGGGCGGGCGATGTCGAGCTCGCGAAATCAAAGAAGCTGAAGGGTGACGAGAAGCGGGCCGCCGCAGAGGGGAGCGTGAAGCTGAAAGTGAGACCAAAGGGGAAGACCAAGAAGAGGCTCGCCGAAACGGGCAAGGCGAAGGTCAAGACCAACGTCACCTTCACACCCGACGGCGGCGACCCGAACACGAAGAGCAAGCGGGTCAAGCTGAAGCGCAAGTGATCCGCTGCGTGTAAGACGCCGCCCACCCACGCCCTAACAGCGGCGTGGCTCTCGAAGAGCGCCTCGCGATTCCCAGTGTCCTGGAGGCTGCGCTAGGCATGAATCGAGTGCCCTGCAAAGAACGGGTATCGCGTAG
>DATHVJ010000117.1:0-22188 GCA_035461345.1 Solirubrobacterales bacterium
CTGCAGGGGAGCTTCGTCGGCCTGGACGGTGTGAGGGGCTGGTTCGCGGATCTCACTGAGCACTTCGCCACCTGGCGGATTGACTGCGAGGACATCCGTGATCTGGGCGACCGGGTGCTTGCGCTGGGCACCATCCAGACCACCGGGAAGGGGAGTGGAGTTGAGACCGAGTTGCCCCTCGCGATCGTGGCGGAGTTCAGGGACGGGCTGGTGAGCGACTACATCGACTACGGAGACAGGGCGCAGGCACTCGAAGCCGTGGGGCTGTCGGAGTAGGCGATGTCGCAGGAGAACGTCCACCAGCCCGTGCGGTGTTACGCTGCCGCCGGTACTGGTACAGGGCAGGGTTGGGGAGGTGGCGATTTGCTGCGGCAATACCGATTCGACGGGAAGCGTCGGCTCACGCTCTCGTTCGATCGGGCCCCTATGCTCACCGCCGTGCTGAAGTGGAAGAAGGTAAGACGGCGGTAGAACCGTCGAGGGCTGGCGCTCGCCCGCTCGTGCGGATCGAAGTACTTCACGACTGGAACGCCGCCCTCGAAGCCGCCGGACTGTCGGAGTAGGCGAGAGCCAGCCTCCGGCTCGGTTCGCGGTCGAGCCGGTTGAAACCGACTGCGGGAAACGCGAAGGAGGCGTGCGGGGCACTACGGATTCGCAGCCGATCTACGGATGGCAACCTCGGCCCCGTACCGCCGAGTTTGAGAATCCGCTCGACGACCGCGGTCTAGAGAGACGAAATCGGGCCGCCTGTCAGATCAGCGGCCGGCGAGAGTGACGATCTCCTGGCAGAACCTGAACATGCGAAATCCGCCCGGAGCGTCCCGCAGAATGGATCAGGCAGCGGAATTCCAGTTGGAAGTCACGAGATGTCATGCAAACACGGCCGCGGGCGACTGCACCGGCAGTTCGCCAGGGGGCCGGTAAATCATGGCGCAGGGTGATCCAATCACCCCTGCGGTGTTCTCCGCGAAAAAAAAGATCGTGAGTTCCGATGACCGCTGACAACATCGCGGACCCCGACATCGACATCGACGGCGAGGAGGCGCGGGACGGGCCGGCCCTGACGTTGCGTGAGGCGGCCGCTCGGCACGGGGTGACGCCAGCCGATCTCTCGAAGTTCCCCGGCAAGGCCAAGCGCCGCGGCAGGTGGGTGATCCCCCGAAGCCAGATGCTCAACCTGCTCGACTTTCTGACGGACTGGTCCGGAATCCGTCGCCCCGCGCTGTCGCTCGGCGACGCGGAAAACTGCTCAGAACAATCTGATCAGCAGGTTCACCAGGATGGTAAGCGCGATTGACAGCACGATTGACCAGACAAGGCAGCCGGGCATGAAGCGCACCTGCGCGCGTTCGCCGGATCCCTTCCAGATCACGAACATCTACGGAACCATGTCGCTGCTCGCTGCCGCCATCACATCGGGATCGAATTCCGCCAGAAAGGCATCGCGTCAGCTTCGAGCGGCGGTTAGAGCGCGTCGCAGTGTCCCGACAACGTAGTAGACGGCAAGTGCGAAGAAGACCCCGCCTATCACCGCGCGTACCTGCTCGTCTGCCAGCGGAGTCCGCTCCGACACCGGTCCGGCGACGCTCGCGGCGAGCTTCTCCCGCCAGCCAACAAGTCCCGTCTGAGCAAGTTCAGTGGCGTCCATCGTCCTCGCTCTCGTGCATGGCACTCGGTTCTGAAATCCCCCGTCTCCTCGGCAGGGGACCGAATAACACGGGCCGCCGAGGCTAGGCCCTCTTCGCCGCCTTGTCGGCGGTCTCGCTCACCGTCTGGACGCTGCTCGCCACGTTGCTCACGCGCTGCCCGAACCGATCGGCGCGCTTCGCCCCATCGGTAACGGCCCCGGCGATCTTTCGAGCATCGAGGTTTTTGAGCTCCTTACCTCGCGGCATCGCCACCCCAAGCACCTTGCGACGGCGAGAGCGGGCGTTGTTGAGCGCCGCTGCTCCAGCCAATCCGGCCATCCCGGCAATCGCGGCACCACCCGCGATCAGCGGCGTCTTCGCCTTCTTGACGAAGCCCGCGACGCCTTGTGCAGCGTTTTGAGCACCCGTGGAGATCGTCTCCGCACTGGAAGACACTGCCCCCGTGACCCCCTCAACCGTGGTCTGTCCGGTCGCGGAGCGGGTCGAACGCCCCCGCGTGCTTCCGGCAGCCCGAGCGCGCGGCTTCTTTTGCGCCGGCTTCTTTCGCGCCGAGCCTCTGCTTTGGCCGGCCGACCTGCCGCTCGACGAGCGACCCCCCGAGCGACCCTTCGACGCCTGCGACCGGGATCTCCAGCTTCCTACCCCCGGGGGGAGTAATCCCGCCGCCCCGTGTCGTGGAGGGAGCGTTGCGGCTAGCTTTCACGCAGCGGGACCTCGAACTCCTGACTACGTTCCTCAGCCACGTCGGCCGCGTCGAGGAGCTTGTTCGCAAGGTCGCGCGCCTCTTCTACGGTCAGGAACTGCCACTTGTGTGGCTGCACCACCGCCACGTCCAGGTTGGCGCCGTCCGCGTCGTGGTGCTCGAACACCGTGACGACGGTCGAGTCCCTTGTTGCGGTTTCGGTCGGGTCGGTCATGGCGTCGTCCTCCCGCTCATGCGCTGTCGTTGTCGTGCGCAAGTAATGCACCTGACGCGGACAAGACGTCATCCACGATCCGGAACGACAACGGGAATCGCTCGCCCGACTCACACTGGGACGTGTACGTCTACCGCTTGACGACAGCTGGGTGGGCCCGTCCCGGCGGCGGCCGCGCAACTACCCTGATCCGGGTGAGCTCCGAGATCACCTTCGCGCTGCTGTTCCGGGTTCCCGTCAAGGGAGTCGACAAGTTCGAGCGCTACGAGAGCCTCGTGCTCCCGCTGCTCGACGACCACGGCGGGAGGCTGGAGCGCAGGCTGCGAAGCCACGACCGGCTCACCGAGGTCCACATCGTCTCGTTCCCGTCCCGGGAGGCGTTCGCCGCCTATCGCGAGGACCCGCGCCGCGGCGAGCACGCCCATCTGCTCGCCGAGTCGGGGGCCGCCGCCGAGGTGCTCGAGGTCGACGATGTCTGAGACGCGGCGGATCCCCGCGGTGATGTCGATCGCCGGCTCGGACTCGGGCGGCGGGGCGGGGATCCAGGCAGACCTGAAGGCGTTCGCGCGCTGCGGAGTGCACGGGACCACCGCGATCACGGCGCTGACCGCGCAGAACACGGTCGGCGTCGACTCGATCCACGCGGTGCCACCCGACATGGTGATTGCCCAGATCCGCGCCGTCGCCGAGGACATCGGAATCGATGCGGTCAAGACCGGGATGCTCGGCGACGCGGTGACGATAGCCGTCGTCGTCGAGACCCTCGACCTCGCTGGCGACGCGCCGATCGTCGTCGACCCCGTCCTCGTCGCCGAGAGCGGGGCGCCGCTGCTGGAGCGCGACGCGCGCTCGGCCCTGATCGAGCGCCTGCTGCCGCGCGCGACCGTGGCCACCCCGAACCTGCTCGAGGCACGCGAGCTGACTGGGCTCGGGGTCGGAGCGTCACAGGAGGAACTCGCCGCCGCGGTCAAGGCCCTCGGCCCGCGAGCGGCGATCGTCACCGGGGGCCACACGGAGGACGGCGCCGACTTGTTGATCACGCCCGAGGGCGAGACGATCCGCATCAAGGGGCCACGACATCCGGGTGGTGCCTCGCACGGCTCGGGTTGCACCCACTCCGCGACGCTCGCGGCGCTGCTGGCCCGCGGCGAGGACCTGGAAACCGCGGCGCGCGAGGCGAAGCGGATCACGGGCGACGCCGTCGGGTCCGGCCTGCGCGAGATCGGATCGGGTGCCGGGCCGGTCAACGTCTTCGGACATAATTGAGCTCGTGAAGCTCCTGCGGCTGAAGCCCGGGCACGGCGACGTCCTCCTGGCGGAGGGGGATCCCGAGGTGGCCGAGGACGAGGAGCGGCTGATCGAGGAGTTCCGGCGCCAGCTCGATCAGGGGATGTGGGCGGCGGTCCCCGGACCCGAGGGAGGCGGCCGTCGCGAGGCGACGATGGTGCGCGACTTCTCCGAGGTTCCGCCAGACGCCGACCGGGTGATCTTCTTTCCCCCGGCCTCCGGGGGCTAGCCGCCGATGGACGCGCTTCTGGTCGTCTCGATGGGAGTCCTGCTGGCGATCCTGGCCGCGGTCGGGTTCGGCCCTGCGATCGCCGACCGCGTGCGGGGGCGCGGGCCGCGGCAGCGGCGCCGCGCCGTGCGCCGGCTTCCGGTCTACGACCCGGGACGGGAGCGGCGCGCCGAGACGCGGGCGCGCGAGTTGATGCGCTCGATCGTCGGCCCCGAGGAGCACGCGATGTATGAGGAGCTCGGTTTCGTCCGCGTGCTGCGCTCGGGCGAGGGCGGGGCGACGTACGGCTACCTGCTGTATCCGCATCGCCCGATCGTCGCCTACGACCCTGACACGGGGGAGCTGCTCAGCGAGTACTGCGTGCGGTTCCCCGATCGCAGCGAGCCGGACGTCGCAGCGCGGCTCCCAGGCGCCGACGACGTGCTCGCGAAGTGGATGGTGCTGCACGGCGACGAGCGCGGGCTGATCGAGGAGGCCAACATGCACCTGCCCGGTCGACACCACCACCCGGCGCACCTGCGGCGCGATCTCGCCCGGCTGGCCGAGTGGGAGGAGCGCAGGCCGGTCGCCCCGGAGACCGCGGCAGCATGAGCAAGCCGCGACCGCGCTCGAGCGCGGTCTTCGACGGCCCCGAGCGGGCCCCGGCCCGCGCCTACATGAAGGGGATCGGGTTCGACGAGGACGCGCTTCGCCGTCCCACCGTCGGGATCGCGAACACGTGGATCGAGGCGATGCCGTGCAACTTTCACCTCCGGGGCCTCGCGGAGCGGGTCAAGGAGGGGGTGAGGGCCGCCGGCGGGACGCCGCTCGAGTTCAACACGATCGCGATCTCGGACGGGATCACGATGGGCACCGAGGGCATGAAGACGTCGCTGATCAGCCGCGAGGTGATCGCCGACTCGATCGAGCTGACCGCGCGCGGCTACCAGTTCGACGCGCTCGCGCTCCTGTCGGGATGCGACAAGACGATCCCCGGGTGCGTGATGGCGATGGCGCGGCTCGACGTCCCCGCCGTGATGCTGTACGGCGGCTCGATCATGCCCGGTCGGTGGCGGGGCAAGGACGTGACGATCCAGGACGTGTTCGAGGGCGTGGGGGCGCACGCCGCGGGCAAGATCTCGGACGAGGACCTGCACGAGCTCGAGGGCTGCGCCAGCCCGGGCGCCGGGGCGTGCGGCGGCCAGTACACCGCGAACACGATGGCGTGCGCGTTCGAGGTCATGGGCGTCTCCCCGATGGGCTCGGCGATGGTGCCGGCGATGGATGGCTCCAAGGGCGACGTCGCGGAGGACGTCGGCCGGCTGGCGATCGAGGTGCTGGAGGCGGACCGCCGTCCGAGCCAGATCATCACCCGAGAGTCGATCGAGAACGGGATTGCGGCCGCGTGCATGTC
Organism: Solirubrobacterales bacterium; assembly: GCA_035461345.1. Classification (GTDB taxonomy): domain Bacteria; phylum Actinomycetota; class Thermoleophilia; order Solirubrobacterales; family 70-9; genus DASPWW01. The sequence goes on from DATHVJ010000117.1 coordinate 5,476, forward strand.
CGGCGGGTCGACGAACGTCGTCCTGCACATGCTCGCCGTCGCGCGCGAGGCGGGGATCGAGCTCGACATCGACGACTTCGACCGCATCTCCGAGCGCACGCCGCTGGTCGCCGACCTGAAGCCCAGCGGCCGCTTCGTCGCCGTCGACCTGTACAAGGCCGGCGGCGTCGGCGTGCTCGCCAAGCGGCTCGCGGAGGCGAGCGTGCTCACCGGCGACGCGGTTACGATCACGGGACGGACGGTGGCCGAGGAGGCCGCCGACGTCGAGGAGGCCGCAGACCAGGAGGTCGTGCACGCGGTCGACGACCCGTTGAAGCCCACAGGCGGCCTCGCGATCCTGCGCGGCAACGTCGCCCCCGAAGGGTGCGTGGTCAAGCTCGCCGGCACCGAACGCCTCCAGCACTCCGGTCCGGCGCGGGTGTTCGAGTCCGAGCAGGACGCGTTTGCCGCCGTCGACAAGCAGCAGATCGAGGCCGGCGACGTCGTCGTTATCCGCAACGAGGGGCCCTCGGGCGGACCCGGGATGCGCGAGATGCTCCAGGTCACCGCGGCGCTCGTCGGCGAGGGCCTCGGCGACTCGGTCGCGCTTCTGACCGACGGCCGCTTCTCGGGCGCGACCCACGGCCTGATGGCCGGCCACGTGGCCCCCGAGGCGCCGCGCGGGGGCCCGATCGCGGCCGTCCGCGACGGCGACACGATCACCTTCGACGTCGAGACCCGCCGGCTCGACGTCGATCTCTCCGACGAGGAGATTGCCGAGCGTGTCGCCGCCTACGAGCCGCCCGCCCCGGCTTACACCAACGGTGTGATGGCCAAGTACGCGCGCTCGGTGTCGTCGGCGGCAGAAGGCGCGGTCACGGTCTAGAGACTGACCGCCCGGCCGCCGCCGCTACGAGCCCGGCCCGCCAGCCGGACGCACGGCCTCCGGCCGGGGGCTCGATCGACTGAGCATCGAGCCCGCTGCGCGCGATTACCCACGCGACCACCGAGTTCGAGTTCCACATCTCGCCGGTTCCGAGCTCGTCGCGCCCCCACACCGGCGTCGGGACCCGCGCGACCGTTTCGAGCACGCGGCGTGCCCGATCCTCGCCGGTGGCGAGTAGCCGCGGGCTGTCGACGGCCTCGGCAACGTCCGGAATGTGGCCGTCCCGCCACAGGCGGATCTCATAGCGGAAGATCCGGAATCGGCCTGCCCACCGTGCGCCGACGGGGCCTTCGGCGACGACTCCGCGCTGCTCGCCGCTCCAATCGTGCACCGGCGCCTGCTCGATGACGAACCTCGCCTCCGGAAGCCGGACTTCGAGTGCCGAGTGGTACAGATCGCACGCCGGACGCCGCCGGATCCGCGCCGCAAGAGCCTCATAGAGGCGCCCGTTGAGCCGCACGAAGTGCCCGCCGGCGCCGAGTGGCAACCAGAAGAGGTCGACCGCCGCCATCGCCTGGCCAGCTTCCCGAAGGCGCGCCTCCTCCGTTGCATCGAACGGCGGGTCGGCCAGCACCACCGAAGTCTCTATCTGGCGATCCGGGATCGTCCAGTAGGAGCGGAGGAGAGCCTCCTTGAGTTGGGACGTGACGAGCTCGAAGCGGTGGCGTTCGTAGAACCGGATAGCCCACTCGGCCGCGGCCCAGGTGCCGACCAGCATGCGGCGGTCCGTGCGGCTGCGCAGATGCCCGAGCAGCGCGGCGCCGACGCCGCGGCGCTGGCTCCCCGGCAGGACGTACGCGTGGCGGATCAGGTCGACGTCGCCGACCCGCTGGATGCCCATCGCGCCGATCAGCTCGCCGTCAGCTTCGTAGCCCCAGAACTCGACGCCGGCCGCGATCTCGGCGTCGAGCTCGCGCGCCTCCATGTAGGGATCGTGCCAGCGGTCGGCCGGGATCACGCCCCGATACGCCTCGGCCGCGCTGTTGACGATCGCGAGGATCGCCGCGCGCTCGTCGTCACGGCACGGACGGATGGCGCTCACGGTTCACGTCGGTACCGGAGGTAGACGACCCGAGAGCCGAACGTCCGCTGCTCGGCGAGCTCGAGCTCGATCCGCTCCTCGAGCGCCGGCAGGTACGGCGTCCCGTCGCCCAGGACGACCGGACTGAGGAAGAGCCGGTACTCGTCGACGAGCCCCGCCTCGACAAGGGTGGCGGCGAGTGCGGCACCGCCGACCGCCAGGTCCTTTCCCGGCCGGCGCTTCAGCTCGACGGCGATCTCTGCAGCGTCACCCTCGGCCAGCCGGGCATTGCCCTCGACGCTCTCGAGCGTCGTCGAGAAGACGATCTTCGGCGTTTGCTTCCAGATCCGCGCGAGCTCGTGCTCGGGGACCGAGGGCTGCTCCTCCCGCGTCTCCCACGGGAGCATCTCCTCGTACAGCCTCCGTCCGATCAGGTGCATGCCGAACTCGCGCGCTTGCCGGTTGTGAAACCGGTGCAGCTCCTCGTCGGGTGCCGACCAGTCGATCTCCCCGTTCGGCCCGGCGATGAAGCCGTCAAGCGACACGCCCATCGAGTAGATCAGCTTCCTCATGGTGCCGTCGACAGGATCGCAGCCAGCCGACGGTACGATCGCGCCGTGGCGATCGACGTGTCTAGCGAAATCGAGATCGGTAGCCCCCGGCACGAGGTCGCCGCGTATGCGGCCGACCCCGACAACGCGACGGAGTGGTACGCGAACATCGAGTCGGTCGAGTGGGAGACGCCGCGACCGGCCGCCGTCGGGTCGAGGTGGGCGTTCGTCGCGCGCTTCCTCGGACGCCGGCTCTCGTACGTGTACGAGGTCAGAGAGATCGTGCCCGACGAACGCTTCGTCATGGCGACGACCGACGGCCCGCTGCGGATGGAGACCACGTACGGATGGGCCGACGCGCCGGGGGGAGGGACCCGGATGACGCTCCGCAACCGCGGCGAGCCGTCCGGCTTCTCGAAGATCGCCGCGCCGATGATGGCCGGCGCCGTGCGGCGCGCCAACCGCAAGGACCTCGCGGCGCTCAAGCGGATTCTCGAGAGCCGCCGCCGCGCCGCGCCGCCGCCACCCGGCGCTTGAGGGCGGACGCCTCGCGCCTGGTCTCGGCCAGCTTGCGCTTCTCCTCTCGCAGCGCCTCCGTCGTGCGCTCGACCTGGGCGCTCAGCCGCTGCTCGCGGGCGGTCGCGTCGGCGAGCTCGTCCTCGAGCCGTTCAAGCTCGCGGCGCGCCTGCGCCCGCTGGCGGCGCTCGTCGGAGCGTCGGTCTCGCTGGCGCGCTCGGCCGGCGGGGATCGCGCCGAGGGTCGCCGCCGACTGCTCGCGCTCGACCCGGCCGCGGACCACGAGCTCGCGCAGCTCCGCGTCGGCGGTCGCGGCCCTCAGCGTCTCGATCACGAGCTCGAGCGAGCGGTCGCTGAGCGGCTGGCCGGCGTCGCGCGCGCCGCGCTCGGCGACGTCGGCGAGGGCGGATCGGGCCTCGTCCTCCCGCGCCGCCGCGGCGCGCCACTCTGACGCGTCCTCATCGCCGCCCTCCAGCGCCCGCGCCTGGGCGTCCTCCAGCCGCCGGCTGGCGTCCGCGAACTCCTCCGCCTCCCGAGGGGCGGTGAGCGCCGCCCGGTTGATCGCCCATGCTGCCGCCGTCGGCCGCCGAAGCTTCTTCACCCGCTTGGCCTTCTCGCCGTCGCCATCGGCGCGCAGGCCCTTGGCGAGCTCGTCGCGGCCCGCCACGAACCCCTCCGGGTGCTCGCGGTACAACTCGTCCAGGCGCTTCTCGGATGCGTCTCGGCGCTTGGCCATGGCGACATTCGCGAGCTTAGCCCGATCACTTCGAGCCGCAAACGCAGTCACTATGCCGAGCGGGGAAACGAAAGGAGCAGTCATGTTCACCGACACCACGGCGTACAGCGGCTTCGCCGTCGACGATCTCGACAAGGCGCTCGAGTTCTACGGCGATACGCTCGGCCTCAAGACGACCGTCCTCGACGAGGAGAACGGCCTGATGGCGCTGAACCTGGCCGGCGGCCGGGACACGCTCGTGTACCGTAAGCCCGACCTCGTACCCGCCAACTACACGATCCTCAACTTCGAGGTCGACGACGTCGAACGGGCGGTCGACGAGCTCGCCGGCCGGGGCGTGTCGTTGGAGCGCTACGAGGGCTTCGACCAGGACGAGAAGGGGATCGCCCGTGGCGCGGGACCCGACATCGCCTGGTTCAAGGACCCGGCCGGGAACATCCTCTCGGTGCTGACCCAGGCCTGATCCACGCGGGCGTCATACCCGTGGTGTAGCTTGCGCGCGTCACGCGCCGCGGGGCAATGGTGCCTGAAAAGGGAGGTGCGCATGAGGTTGGAGCGGATCGCAGCGTTGACGGGCGTCGCGTTCGTCGTCGTGGCGATCATCGGCGGGATCATCGGCGGGGACCCGCCGGACGCCGAATCGCCGGTGCAGGAGATCGTCGATCACTACGCCGACAACAAGACCTCGATCCAAGTGGGCGCGTTCGTGGGCGTGGCCGCGATGGTGCTGCTCGTGTTCTTCGGCGCCTACTTGCGCTCGGTGCTCAGCGCTGCCGAGGGCCGTGGTGGGATCCTGTCGGCGCTGACGCTGGTCGGCGCCGCGATCGTGGCCGTCGGGTTCGCGATCGACGTCACGATCACCGTCGCGCTGACCGAGGCGGTGGACGACATCGAGCCGGGCGCGGTGCAGGCGCTTCAGGCCCTGTGGGACAACGACTTCGTCCCGATCGTCCTGGGGATCCTCGTGTTCCTGATCGCCACAGGACTTTCGATCCTGCGGCACGGCGCGTTGCCGAAGTGGCTCGGCTGGGTGGCGCTCGTGCTCGCGGTGATCGGGTTCACCCCGATCGGGTTCGTCGCGTTTCTCGGAACGGGGCTGTGGATCGTGATCGTCAGCGTGCTGCTCGCGGTGCGGGCGCAGCCAGCCGCTCCGTAGGGGGGCGTGGCTCGTCGCGGGTCTGGTCAGCCGCCGTCGGCGACCCTGATCAGGCCCGCGAGCGCGCCGACGTAGGCGCCGCCGTCGGGTCCCAGGGTGACCGGCGCATAGTGGTTGTTGTGGTTGTAGCCGCGCCCCGCCTGGACCTCGAACGCGGTGCGGCCGGTGCGGAAGTCGAGCGCGGTCAGGTACCACGGCGCGCTCGTTGCGCCGGCGGGCTTGGTGTACGTGTAGACGAGGCCGGTGGCGAGCGACAGCTTCGGCACGACCGACGGGGCGCGCACGTCTGACTCCCACACCAGCTCGCACCCGCGCCCGTCGTGGTCGACGTCGACCCGCGCGAAGCCCGGCTCGGTGGTGCCGGCTAGCAGCGTGGAAGCGGGCCCCGCGTAGCCGTAGTTGTTCTCGACCAGGAACGAGCGGCCGGCCGCGATCAGCGAGTTCTCGGTCGCGCCGCGGCCGGGCTCGAACACCGGCCGGCGGCACACGATTCGCCGGCCCGCGGGCTCGCGACGGCGGTCGTAGACGACGACGCCGAGCCGCTTGGCGTTGTCGGCGATGCCCACCCAGCGGCGGCCGAGCAGCGTCGGCGTCGTCCCCGACCCGTCGTCGCTCTGCCCGGGCTTCTGCTCCCCCGAGTTCGGATACGGTCGGCGCCAACTCACCTCCGGCGCACCGCCGGGCCCGGCGTCGAAGCGGTACATCGCCTCGTCCGAGACCACGAACACGCCGCCCGCCTCGTCGACCGCGAACGAGTTCTCGATGTCTTCGCCGAGCCCGATCGCGCCCCCCGCCCGGGCGCCGCCGCGCGGAACGGTCCCCACCGTCCCGTCCGCGGTCACGAACCACAGCCGCCCGTCCCAGTCCGGGAGCACCGAGGTGATCCCGTCGTCTTCGGAGATCACCGCGGTGAGGTCGATGTCGCGCTCGAGCTCGAAGCCCGGCTCCTCGGTCTGCGCGATGACGTACACGTGCCGCGTCGTCGTCGGCACGACCGCCCGATCGCGGTGGTCGAGATAGAAGTAGCCGCCGCCGGTGAAGTCCGTGAGCGCGTCGCCGGCGAGAAGCGCTCCGAGCCCGCCCGCGCGATCGGGGAGGTCGAACGTCGCCACACGGTCGAGCGAGTCCGACTCGATCATCGCCACGAAGCGTCCCACCGGCCTCACGCACAGGGTCACGATCCGGCCCTCGGAGTCGAAGGTGACGGTCGCGCATTCGCCGACCTGGAACGTCGAGCGCGTCTCGGGATCGCGACCCAGCGGCCCCGACCACTCGTTGGTGTCGCTCATGTAGGCGTCGGAGTGGATCGAGGAGCGGCCGTTGGGCGCCATGTAGGGGTGCTGCGGCACCCGCGCGGCGTCGATCGGGCGCGACGACGCCGGCGCGCCGAGGTAGGAGGGGGGAGGATCGATGGCCGGGCCGGACGGGATCTCAAACGAGGGGCCGAGCGCGGTCAGCGCGTTCCAGCTCGCGAACGCGACCGCCACGATCATCACCGGCAGCAGCGCCGCGCCGATCAGCAGCGCCTTCGTCCCGGTGCCCACGACCGCCGCCGGGCCTCTAGGCCAGGAACCGCTCGAGCAGCCTGTTGAAGCGGACCGGGCGCTCCGCCATCGGGACGTGGCCGCAGCGGTCGACGACGACGAGTCGCGAGTCGGCGATGTGGCGCTGGAACTCGAGCGCGTCGGCGGCCGGGATCACGCGGTCGTCTCGCCCCCACACGATCAGCGCCGGCACCCTGACCCGCTCCAGGCGCTCGAGGAAGTCGTATCCGAGCAGCGCCCCCAGCGCCGGCAGGAAGCCCGGCGCCTCGTACGCGCCGTTGGCGAACTCCCACAGCAGCTCCGGGCGCAGCCGGTGCGGGTAATGGAAGACGTTGCGGAAGATCGCGTATCGCAGCCGCCAGCGCCGCATGCCCCGCTCGCGAAGCTCGAGCATCAGCGGCGCCGACGCCGCCAGGAGCCTCGCCATCGCCTCGGCCGGCCGCCGCCGCACGTGGACGGAGCTGATCCCCGCCGCCGACACCAGCACCAGCCTGTCCACCCACTCGGGCTCGGCGATCGCCGTCTCGGCCGCGATGAAACCGCCCATCGAGTTCCCGACGAGCGCGCAGGAGTGCAGGTTCAGCTTGCGGCAGAACTCGTCCACCAGGCGGCCGAAGCTCGTGATCGACACCTCCCAGCCCGGCATCGGGCTGTTGCCGAAGCCCGGCAGGTCGAGCGCGATCACGCGATGGTCGCGCGCGAAGTGGGGGATGTTCTCGAGCCAGTTCTGCCAGCACCCGCCGAGCCCGTGGACGAACACGATCGGTGTCCCGCCCTCGCCCATCTCGCAGTAGTTGATCCGCGTGCCGAGGACCTCGATCTGCCGCAAATGGGGGCGCCAGTCGATCCGCAGCCATTCCGGGTCCGGGTTCCCGTACGGGTCGGGCCCGTCGGCGGGGGTGGGGTCGGGTCGGGGGTCGGTGCTGGCGAACGGCCACAGCCCCTCCTGCGCGGCGGCGCCTTCCCCGGACCGCGATCCGCGTGCGGCGACGTCGTCGGGTCGCACGGCGCTCACGCGTACCCCATTCGCTCGAGGATCGGCACCTCGCGGATCTGGGGCGGCTGAAGGTGGTCCCAGAGGATCCCGCGCGGGCGGTCGTAGGCGCGCTCGACGTCGATCACCGCACGCGGGGTGGCGACGAGGTCGACCGGGAGGTCGTGGGCGGTCATCATCAGGTGCTCGCGCAGGATCTGGATCGGGTGCACGGTCGTACCCACCACGGTGTGCTCGTCGATCTTCCCGGCCTCGACCAGCAGCGCGTACTCGAGGTCCGAGAAACCGCCGCCCTTGCCGACCCGGGCCCCGTTGAGGTTGACCGCGACCGAGCCGCACAGCCAGAAGTCGATCTCGGGCAGCTCCTCGTCCGCGACCACCCGGCCGTGCCGCAGCGCCCCCTTGATCGTCGCCGCCTCGCCGAGCTGCTTCTTGTTCAGCTTCTTCGGGTCCAGCAGCCGGAACGGGTGCGTGTCCCGGAGCCGCGGCACGGCCATCACGACGACCTTGCCCTCCTCGAGCGCGATCCGCCGCACGTGGGTCTGGGGCGAGTCCGGGTTCGCCTTCACCACCCGCGCGCGCTTCCACAGTCGGTGCCCGGCGAGGCGCTGGGCGGCGAGCTTGGCTGCGGCGAAGTTGGGAATCCGTCCCTCCGCGCCGGGGAACCGCGACACGCCCTCGCGGTCCATCGCCTTCCACACCGCCCTGCGGACCTGGTCCTTGGAGCGAATGCTTGGCGCGGCCTGGCTCACGACGAACTCACCGGCGGAATCGTAGTGGTGCCTCTCGCAACGTCCGCCAGGGAATGACGAGGCAAGGCGCCGCCAGGCAAGGACGCAGGGGGCCCGAATAGTCGAGCGCTATTCGGACGACCGAGGACGCAGCCTGGCGGCGATCTGGGGCCGTCATTTCCGGCGAGCCGTTGCGCTAGGTGCCGGCTGGATCGGTGGAACAATGCGGCGCGATGGCCGCGGACCGTACCTCGCTCGCCGGCACCCCGCCGTCCCACGACGTCGACGACGTCTACGCGGAGCCCTCCTCCGTGAGCGTCGACGCCCCTGCGCCGGCGGAGCCCTCGCCCGATCGGATGCGCGAGCTGCTGCCCGCGCTCGAGCCCGAGCGTCGGATCACGGACTGGGGGCGCTCCGAGCGGATCGAGGGCCTGCTCGACCGAACCCTGGTCGAGTTCTTCTACCGCTACTGGTTCCGGTGCGAGGTCGAGGGGATCGAGAACGTCCCCGCGCAGGGTGGGGCGTTGCTGGTCTCGAACCACTCCGGCGCCCTGCCGCCGGACGCGCCGGTGATCGCGCGGGCGATCCGCGAGGAGCATCCCGAGCCGCGGCCGCTGCACATCACGGTCGAGCACTTCTTCAAGGGCTACCCGGGCTTCTCGGCGCTGATCCCGAAGATCGGCTGCGTCCCCGCCCACCCCGCCAACGTCCACCGGCTGCTGTACGACGAGCGCGAGCTGGTGCTCGTGTTCCCTGAGGGGCGCAAGGGAACGGAGAAGCCCTACAGCCAGCGCTACCGACTGCGGCGCTTCGGGCGCGGCGGCTTCGTCGAGGCAGCGGCCCGGGCGGAGGCCAAGCTCGTGCCGGTGTGCGTGGTCGGCGCTGAGGAGGCGATGCCGATCTTCGCCCAGCTGAACTTCCTCAAGCGGATGACCGGCCTGCTCTACTTCCCGGTCACGCCCACGTTCCCGTGGCTCGGGCCGCTCGGGATGTTCGCCTACCTGCCGGCCAAGTTCAGGATCCGCTTTCTCGAGCCGATTGATCCGCGTGAGCTCGCCGGGGACGGCGAGCCGGACGCGGCGCACGTGCAGACGATCGCCCAGGAGGTCCGCTCCCGGATCCAGGACAACCTCGACGAGATGGTCGCGCGCCGCCGCTCGGTGTGGCTCGGGTGAGCGCCGTGGCGACCGCCGAGCGGCCGATGCCGGCGGCGCAGCCGCACCGTGCGCGGCGAGTGCTGGTCACCGGGCTGTCGACTTACTGGGGAGGACGGCTGGCCCAGGCGCTCGAGTCCCACCCCGAGATCGAGGCGATCGTCGGGGTCGACTCCAGCGAGCCGACACGCGAGCTGGAGCGGACCGAGTTCGTGAAGGTCGGCAACCAGCACTCGCTGATCGAGCGCATCGTCCACGCGGCCGAGCTCGACACGGTCGTCGACACGCGCCTCGTCGTCAACTCGATGACCACCTCGCCGCGGCTCGCGCACGACAACAACGTGATCGGGACGATCAACATCCTCGCGGCGTGCGCGGGGCGCGACTCGCCGGTGCGCAAGTTCGTGTTCAAGAGCTCCGCGATGTATTACGGCTGCGAACAGGACGATCCCGGGTTCTTCACCGAGGCGATGGGCCGGCTGCACCCGCCGCGCACCGCGATCGAGCGCGACGTGGTCGAGGCGGAGGAGAGCGTGTCCGAGTTCGTGCTCAAGCGGCCCGAGGTGGCCGTCACCATCCTGCGGTGCGCCAACGTGCTCGGTCCCGACGTCCAGACCGCGCACACGAGGATGCTGGCGCTGCCCGCCGTCCCGATGGTCCTCGGCTTCGACCCCCGGTACCAGTTCGTGCACGAGGACGACGTAGTGCGAGCGCTCGAGCACGGCGTGTTCAACCACACGCCGGGGACCTACAACGTGGCCGCCGACGGCGTGCTGGCGCTGTCCGAGGTGATCGGCCTGCTGGGCAAGCGCCCACTGCCCGTCCTGCCGCCGTGGGGCACTGGCGTGCTGGCGGCGCCGCTTCGGCGCCTCGGGCTGCGGATACCCGACGAGATGATCAACCAGCTCCGCTTCGGCCGCGGGATGGACAACCGGCGGTTCAAGGCGACCGGGTTCCGCTACCAGTTCACCACCCGCGAGGCGGTCCTGCGGTTCGGGGAGCACCTGCGCCTGCACCCGGTCAAGCGCGGCGCGGAGCAGGGCTACACGTACGAGCGCGAGGTGGAGGAGTTCCTACGCTGGAGCCCCCACGTCCGCCGCGAGCGCGAGGACGAGGAGCCCCTAGGCCTGTAGCAACCGCAAACCCGCCCGCGGCGGACGCGTGAGCGAGGCCGCAAGAACAAGGCGGCAAGTTCGCAAGCGAACTTGCCGGTCACCGCCGGCACGGCCGAGCGGGAGCAGACACGCGGGCGGAAATGGTGTTTGGCGCAAGGGGGTTTGCAGCCGACCGCGAATGGAAAGCCGCGGTGTGTGATGCCTACACTTGTCCGGACGCAACTTCAGACCGCGCCGTAGCCGGTCGATAGAGCTGCGGGAGACGGCTGGCACCGGAATGATGCGCCTCAAGAACATAGGGAGCGGCATTCAGATCGCGCTCGTCATCGCCTTGGGCGTGCTGCTCGTGGCGGCCGTCGGCGCGTACGCGTGGGACGCCAGCAACGAGGACGAGATCGCCGAGGGCGTCTCGATTGGCGGCATCGACGTCGGCGGGGACGACGCCAACGAGGCGCGGGTGGTGGTGCGCAAGGAGATCGTCGACCCGCTGAAGCAGCCGGTCCACGTCTCGGTCGAAAAGGAGCGTTACACGCTCACCCCGGAGGAGCTGGGGGTCCGTGCCGACATCGACGGCATGGTCGACGAAGCTGTTTCGGCGAGCCGCGAGGGTGGGATCTTCAGCCGGGTGTGGAGGTACGCGTCCGGCGCCGACGTCGACACCGACGTCGAGCCGCGGATCGACTACGACGACGACGCGCTGCAGGGCTTCGTCGACGGAGTGGCGGGGAAGGTCGACCGCGAGCCGCAGGACGCCACCGTCGAGCCCACCCCGACCGATCTGACCCCTGTCCCCGAGCAGGCGGGCGTCGCGGTGCAGACGGACGAGCTTCGCGACCGCGTCGAGGGCGCGCTGCAGTCTCCGCAGGCACGGGTCGTGAAGGCGCCGGTCGAGAAGGTGCAGCCCGAGGTGACCACGGACGAGCTGACCAGCGAGTACCCCGCCTACATGACCATCGATCGCGACAACTTCATGCTGCGCTACTTCGAGAACCTGAAGCTGAAGAAGGAGTACACGATCGCCGTCGGCGCGGTCGGCTACGACACGCCGGCGGGGCTGTACCACATCCAGAACAAGGCAGTGAACCCCTCGTGGACGGTTCCGGACTCCGACTGGACCGGCGACCTCGCCGGGCAGGTCGTTCCTCCCGGCCCCGAGAACCCGCTCAAGGCGCGCTGGATGGGCATCTTCGACGGTGCCGGGATCCACGGGACCGACGACATCGGCTCGCTGGGGACCGCGGCGTCCCACGGCTGCATCCGGATGGCCGTCCCCGACGTGGTCGAGCTGTACGACCAGGTCGGCGTCGGCACCCCGACGTACATCTTCTAGTCCCGGCCGCGTACTCCGCTTCGCGTCCGCCGCGGCCGGGTGGTCGTCGACTCATGGCAGGCGAACACGCTCTCGCGGCGAACCATTTCCCATGGCTGGCGCCATGGACGCAGGCGAGCGGCTGAGCCAGGGTTGGCGCGAAGCGCTGGCCGCGTTCGAGCGCGATCTCGTGGCGCGCGGCGCCGCCGAGAACACGAAGCGCGCCTACCGCGTCGACCTCGAGCAGTTCGCGAGCTGGGCGGGCGAGCGGGACCTGGAGCCGGACGCGATCGCGTATCGCGAGCTGCGGGGCTACGCGGCCGCGCTGTCGGAGCGCGGCCTGTCGCGGGCGACGGTGTCGCGCAAGCTCGCTTCGATCCGCAGCCTCTACGGCCACCTCGTCGCGGTGGGCGAGGCGCGGCAGAGCCCGGCCGAGCTGCTTCCGAACCCGAAGCGCGACGCGCGGCTGCCGCGCGTGCTCGGGCGCGACGAGGTCGAGTCGCTCCTGGACCGCATCCCGGCTGGCTCGCCGCTTGAGATCCGTGACAGGGCGATGTTCGAGCTCGCGTACTCCTGCGGCCTGCGCTGCGACGAGATCATCAAGCTCGACGTCGGCGACATCGACTTCGATGCCGAGGTCGTACGCGTGACGGGCAAGGGCGGCAAGACGAGGATGGTGCCGGTCGGGGAGCCGGCCCAGCGGGCGCTCGACCGCTACCTGACGGCGGCGCGCCCGTCGCTCGGGCTCGACCGGGGCGGAGGAGCGCTGTTCCTGTCGCGCCGGGGTCGCAGGCTGTCGGCCTCCGACGTGCGCCGGCGGTTGCAGCGGTGGGTGCGTGAAGCGGCGCTGGCGGGGGGGATCTCCCCACACACGCTGCGGCACTCGTTCGCCACCCACCTGATGGAGGGGGGCGCCGACCTGCGCTCGATCCAGGAGCTGCTCGGCCACGCGAGCGTGTCGACTACCCAGGTCTACACGAGGGTGGAGCCCTCGCGCCTGCAGCGGCAGTACTCGCAGGCACATCCGAGGGCGTAGCGCGATTCCGGAGCACGTGGGCACAGCGGATTCCACGAACTCCGATAATGCGCTGCACCTCGCGAATTAGTGGATAACGTGTGCGGGCCCAGACGAGGGGACGCGGGTGATGGAATCGAGCGTAAAGGCAGTCGAGCTTCGGGAGCTCTGGCGCCGCTGCAAGGTCGACGGGGACGAGCGGGCGCGGGAGAGATTGGTCGTCGCGTACTCGCCGCTGGTCAAGTACGTGGCGGGGCGGATGGCGTCGAGCCTTCCGTCGCACGTCGAGGAGGCGGACCTGATCTCGTACGGCCTGCTCGGCCTGATCGGGGCGATCGAGCGCTACGACCCCGGGCGCGAGATCAAGTTCGAGACCTTCGCCGTGTCGCGGATCAAGGGAGCGGTGATCGACGAGCTGCGCTCGCTCGACTGGGTGCCGCGGTCCGTGCGCGCCCGGGCGCGCGAGATCGAGAAGGTGCACGGCAAGCTCGAGAACGACCTCCAGCGGACCCCGACCGAAGAGGAGATGGCGGACAAGCTCGATATGGACCTCGAGGAGTTCCGCGGCGCCCTGCTCGAGATCGCGAACTCTTCGGTGCTTGCGCTCGACGACCTGTGGAAGGTGGCGGACGCCGGCGGGGGCCAGATCTCGTTGCTGGACACGATCCGCGACCCCACCGCTGTCGATCCCCACGAGGACATCGACCCCACCGAGCTCAAGGACCGCCTCGCCGAGGCGATCGAGGCGCTGCCCGACCGCGAGCGCCTGGTGATCGCCCTGTACTACTACGAGAACCTCACCCTGCGCGAGATCGGCGCGGTCCTCGGGGTCACGGAGTCACGGGTATCCCAGCTCCACACGAAGGCCGTGCTGGGGCTGCGCTCGAACCTGCAGACCGCGGCGTAGGGCATATATTCCCCTCATGGGGTTTCAACCTCCGGACCGGATCCGGAACGTTGCCCTGATCGGTCATCGGGGCACGGGAAAGACAAGCCTCAACGAGGCGCTCCTGTACGAGGCCGGGGTCATCAACCGCCTCGGCCGGGTCGAGGACGGCACCACGGTGTCCGACTCGGAGCCCGACGAGCAGCAGCGTGAGATGTCGATCGGCGCCGGGGTCGCCTCCTTCGACCACGCGGGCCGCAAGATCAACCTCATCGATACCCCCGGCGAGTCGAGCTTCATCGCCGACACGCTCGCCGCGCTGCGCGTCGTCGACTCGGCGGTCGTCGTCGTCAACGCGGTCATGGGGGTCGAGGTCCACACCGAGCGGCTGTGGGAGCGCGCGGACCACGAGGGGTTGGCGCGGCTCGTGTTCGTGAACATGCTCGATCGCGAGCGGGCGGAGTTCTTCCGCGCCCTGGACTCGCTCAAGGACGCGTTCGGCCCGCACGTGGTCGCCACCGAGATCCCGATCGGCTCCGAGCACGAGGTCCGGGGCGTCGTCGACCTGATCGACATGAAGGCGTTCGAGTACGACGGCGAGGGGCGCGGCAACGCGAAGGAGGTCCCGGTCCCCGACGAGCTCGCGGAGCAGGCGGAGGAGTACCGCGAGAAGCTGATGGACGAGGTGGCCGAGAACTCCGACGAGCTGATGGAGCGCTACCTCGAGGGCGAGGAGATCTCGCACGACGAGATCGTCACGGTGCTGAAGCAGGGAGTGGAGGGCGGGCGCCTGTTCCCGGTCACGTGCGGGGTCGCGACCAAGAACCTGGGCACGAACCGCCTTCTGGAGGCGCTGGTCGAGGACCTGCCGTCGCCGGCGATGCACGGCGGCGCCACCGCGCTCGACGCCGACGGGGAGGAGACCCGGGTCGAGCCGGACCCGGACGGCGGGCTGGTCGCGTACGTGTTCAAGACCCTCGCCGATCCCTACGCGGGGAGGATCAACCTTCTGCGGGTGTACTCGGGAGTCCTGAAGAGCGACTCCCAGGTCACGAATGTGACCCGCCGGGCCAAGGAGCGGATCGGGCAGCTGTCGGCGCCGCACGGCAAGGAGATGGACGCGATCGACGAGCTCGGCCCCGGCGACATCGGCGCCGTCGCGAAGCTCAAGGAGACCCGGGCGGGCGACGTGATCGCGGCAAAGGACAGCGGCCTCTCGTTCCCGCCGCTCGACCTCCCGGCGCCGGTGATGGCGTTCGCGTTCGAGCCGAAGACAAAGGGCGATGAGGAGAAGGCCGCGGCGGCCGTCAGGCGGCTCGAGGAGGAGGACCCGACGCTCGACGTGCACCGCGACCTGCAGACCGGCGAGCAGATAATCGCCGGGCTCACCCAGGTCCACGTCGAGGTGATCACCGACCGCATCAAGCGCCGCTTCGGTGCCGAGATCACGCTCAAGCCGCCCCAGGTCCCGTACATCGAGACGATCCGCAAGCCGGCGAAGGCGCACGGCCGCTACAAGAAGCAGACCGGGGGCCGGGGGCAGTTCGGCGACTGCCACATCGAGATCTCACCGGCGGCATCGGGCGCCGGGTTCGAGTTCGAGAACAACATCAAGGGCGGCGTGATCCCGAGCGGGTTCATTCCCGCGGTCGAGAAGGGGATCGAGGAGGCGATGGCGGGCGGGGTGCTCGCCGGCTACCCGGTCAAGGACGTCCACGTGCGGCTGTACGACGGCCAGCACCACAGCGTCGACTCCTCGGAGATGGCATTCAAGATCGCCGGCTCGATGGCGTTCAAGCAGGCTGTCGCGGAAGCCGACCCGGTCCTGCTCGAGCCGATCATGCGGATGACGATCTCGGTGCCCGAGGAGGTCGTCGGCGATGTGATCGGCGATCTCAACTCGCGCCGCGGCCGCCCGCTGGGGATGGAGCCGAAGGGATCGGTGACCGAGGTCAAGGCCGAGGTGCCGATGGCGGAGGTGCTCGACTATGCCCCCGACCTGCGCGCGATCACCGGCGGCCGCGGGGACTACACGATGGAGTTCGAGCGCCATGAGGAGATCCCCGGACACCTGTCGCAGAAGGTGATCGACACCGCGACCCGGGACCAGGAGGACAAGGTAAGGGCGTAAACGCCGGTTGCTAACTTGCGGCGGCGTGGCGTCCGACAGCTTCCAGCCCAACGCCTGCGACGTCTGCGGCAGGCACATGCTGCCCGGGGAGAGCGCGCGCGAGTACGTCACCGCCGACCGCGACCGGCGAGCGGTGTGCGACCTGTGCCGAGGCTGGGCCGAGCGAGCGGGGTGGGTGCGAGCCGATCGCGTCCGTGACGAGGAGGCGCCCGCCGACCCCAATCGGCGCCCGCGCCGGCGGTGGATCGTCGAGCGGATCTCGCAGCGTCGCGCGCGCCGCCGCGAGGAGATGGAGGAGCCGGAGGAGGCCGAGGAACGTCCCGCTCCGCAGCGCAAGCCCTCGGCGCCGACCAACAAGGCGCCGCGCCGCCCGGGGGCGGCCGAGCCGCCGGAGCGTCGCATCCGGCGCGCGCTCGACCGCTTCAATCGCAGCGAGCACCGCCGCACCGTCGAGGGCCTGACGCGCTCGCTCGGAAGTCCGCGGGTGGCGGCGGTGACCCCCGCAGAGGCGCCCGACCAGGTCCGGCTGACGGTCGCGTGGGAACTCTCCTGGTACCAGTGGAAGGTCGAGTTCGGCGACGACGACGCGGCAGTGCGGGCGCTTCGCAACGGCAAGGAGGTCAGCGAGCTGGGACCCGCCGACCGCGCCTGGAACGCCCGCGCCGGCGAGGACGGCCGCATCCAGCTGCGGGTTGGCAGCAACGGGGACGGCGAGGTCCTCGTGCCGGACGATCTCGGGTGAGCGGCGCCGAGCGCCTGGTGGTGCACGTCGACGGCGGCGCGCGGGGAAACCCCGGCCCCGCCGCGATCGCGGCCGTCGTCTTGACGCCGGAGGGCGAGGTCGTCGAGGAACACGGTGAGCGAATCGGCGAGGCGACGAACAACGTCGCCGAGTACCGCGCGCTGCTGCTCGGGCTGGACCGGGCCCG
>DATHVJ010000118.1:0-48883 GCA_035461345.1 Solirubrobacterales bacterium
TCGACGAGTCCCGGGAGCGAGTCCAGATACGTGTTCTTGAGCTTCGTCAGCTCGCGCCAGCTCTCGATCTTCTCGACGATCGGGTGCTCGTCGCGGATCTGGGACAGGACCCTGGCGTCGGTCGAGAAGCCGGTCTTGCCACGCCGCTTCTTCGTCAGCCCGAGCTCGTCGAACAGCACCGGCGCGAGTTGCTGTGGCGAGCCGATCGTGAACTCGTGCCCGGCGAGCCTCCAGATCTCGTCCTGGAGCTCGTCCGCCCTCCCCGTGATGCTCGCGGTGATCTCCTCGATCCGCTTCGCGTCGACCTTGACGCCGGTCCGCTCCATCGCCGCGAGGACCTCGATCAGCGGCATCTCGACATCGGTCAGCAGCCGCTCGAGCCCGAGCTCGCGGATCCGCTCGCGCTGGCGCCGCGCGAGCTCCCACACCAGGCGCGCCTCGGCCGCCGGGTCGGCGGGTGCCTCGCCCTCGGTGCCTTCGAGAGCGAGCTGGTCGCCTGCCGGGCGCGCCGCGGCCAGCCCCTCCGCCGCCGCGAGGTCGGCGAGCTCGTACACGCGGCGAGCCGGGTCGAGCAGGTACGCGGCGACCATCGTGTCGTGCTGGAGGTCGAGACCGTGGGGGCCCGCCGCCGCCATCAGGCCCTCGCGCGGGCCGCCGGCGGCGGACTTGAAGTCGTGGGCGATCAGCGGCCGGTCGCGGATCGCCGCGACGAGCTCGTCGAGGTCGGGTGACTCACCGGCCACCAACCGCTCGCCGTCGGTCGCGGCACAGCTCCCGTCGTGGACCGAGATCGCTATCGCCCCGGACGCGAGGTCGGCGATCGTGCCCTCCGTGACCTCGACCTCGATCTCCTCCTCGGCGGGGGCGACCGGGATGTGGTCGGGGAACTCCTCGTCCAGCCGCTGCATCACCTGGCGCAGCTCGAACTCGCGCGCCACCTCGCGCAGCCGGCTGCGGTCGGGCTCGACCCCCATCACGTCGGGGAGGTCGATCCCGGTCTCGATCTCGTCCTGTAGCGTCGCCAGCTTCTTCGAGACCCGTGCGTCGTCGGCGTGCTCGGTCAGCATCTGCTTGCGCTTCGTGCCCGAGATCTCGTCGATGCTGGCGAGCACCTCCTCGAGCGAGCCGAACCGCTGCAGAAGCTGGGCCGCGGTCTTGTCGCCGACCCCCGGGACGCCGGGGATGTTGTCAGAAGTGTCGCCCTTGAGCCCGATCAGGTCGGGGACGAGCTCCGGCGGCACCCCGTAGCGCTCGGCGACGCCGTCGTGGTCGTACACCCGCGTGTCGGTGATGCCGCGCGAGGTCGTCATCACCCGGACGCCGTCGGTAACCACCTGGTACACGTCGCGGTCCCCCGACACCACCATCACCGGTATCTCGCGCTCGCGGGCCTGGCGGACGAGCGCCGCGATCACGTCGTCGGCCTCGTACCCCTTGACCCTGATGTTGTCGAACCCGAACGCATCGGCGAGCGGCTCCAGGTGGGGCCACTGCTCGGACAGGAGATCGGGGCGGGGCCGGCGCTGCTCCTTGTACGGCTTGTACTCCTTCTCCCGACCCGACATCCCCGCGTCCCAGACGACGATTCCCGCCGCGGGGTGGTGCTCGATCAGCAGCTTGGCGAGCATCGACGCGAACCCGTAGATCGCGTTCGTCGGCCTTCCGTCCGACGTCGACATCTCCTCCGGGAGCGCGAAGAACGCGCGGTAGGCGAGGCTGTTGCCGTCGATCAGGAACAGCTCGCGCTGCTGTGTCTGCGCCTTCCGGGACGCCTTCTTCTGCTTCGTCGCGGGCATCGTCTGCATCTTAGGTTGGGGTCAACCGGTAACCCCGCGAAAGCGGACGCGAAGCGGAGCATTTCGCGGGAATTGCTCGTATCTATGATTCGCTCCCCCTCATGGCCACCGTCAGCCCCCAGTTCAGCGTCACCGTCCGCGTCGAGCTCGACGCGCGCCAGGAGCCCCGGGGAGAGCTGACCTCGAAGATCGCCGAGTGCGGCGGCCAGCTCCAGGGCGTGGACCTGCTGCCGGGCGCCGGCCCCGAGGGCAAGCGCGTGCGCGAGTTCACCGTCGACGCCCGCGACCAGGAGCACTGGGAGCACATCATGCGCGCGATCGGCGGCACGCGCGGCGCCCGGGTGCTCGAGTACACCGACCGCACGCTGCAGATGCACCGCGGCGGGAAGATCTCGATCGAGAACAAGTACCCGCTGAAGACGCGCGACGACCTCTCGATGGCGTACAC
The DNA here is from genome assembly GCA_035461345.1 of Solirubrobacterales bacterium. Lineage (GTDB taxonomy): Bacteria > Actinomycetota > Thermoleophilia > Solirubrobacterales > 70-9 > DASPWW01. The sequence goes on from DATHVJ010000118.1 coordinate 2,245, forward strand.
GCCGGGCGTCGCTCGCGTCTGCCAGGAGATCTTCGCCGACCGCCAGAAGGCGTTCGAGTACACGATCAAGCGCAACACGGTCGCGGTCGTCTCCGACGGCAGCGCGGTGCTCGGCCTCGGCGACATCGGGCCGGAGGCGGCGATGCCGGTGATGGAGGGCAAGGCGATGCTGTTCAAGGAGTTCGCGGCCGTCGACGCGTTCCCGATCTGCCTCTCGACCCAGGACCCGGACGAGATCGTCCAGACCGTGAGGCTGATCGCCCCGACGTTCGGGGGAATCAACCTCGAGGACATCTCCGCTCCGCGCTGCTTCGAGATCGAGGACCGGCTGCGCGAGGAGATCGACATCCCGGTGTTCCACGACGACCAGCACGGCACCGCCGTGGTCGTGATGGCGGCGCTGTTCAACGCGTTGAAGATCGTCGGCAAGCCGATCGAGTCGCTGCGCGTGGTGATAGTAGGGCTCGGCGCGGCGGGCATCGCGGTGACGAAGATGATGCTCGCCTGCGGGGTGACGGAGATCATCGGCTGCGACCGAAACGGCGCCGTGTCGGTCGAGCGCGAGGACTACGTCAACGGGGAGATGTCGGGGATCAAGCGCTGGTTCGCGGAGAACTCCAACCCGCAGAACCTCGGCGGCGGCCCGGCAGACGTGATCGAGGGCGCCGACATGTTCGTCGGCCTGTCGGGGGCGAGGGTGATGCGGCCCGAGGCGCTGGGGAAGATGAACGACGACGCGATCGTGTTCGCGATGGCGAACCCGAACCCCGAGGTGATGCCCGAGGAGGCGGAGCCGTACGTCCGGATCATGGCCACGGGCCGCTCCGACTACCCGAACCAGATCAACAACGTGCTCTGCTTCCCGGGGATCTTCCGCGGCGCCCTCGACGCCGGCGCCCCGCGGATCACCGAGGAGATGAAGCTCGCCGCGGCGCACGGGATCGCCGACGTCGTCACAGAGGACGACCTCGACGAGGCCTACATAATCCCCAGCGTGTTCGACCGCGACGTCGCGCCGGCGGTCGCCAAGGCCGTGGTCGAGGAGGCGCACCGCGCCGGGATCGCCCGCGTGTCCGAGGAAACGGGAAGCTTCGCAACGGTCGAATGAGGGTCCTCGTCACAGGCGCCAGCGGGATGATCGGGTCGTCCGTCTGCGACGCGCTGCTCGCGCGCGGCGACGAGGTCGTAGGCCTGACCCGCGATCCCGCGCGGGCGCGGTCCACGAACCCCACGATCGGTTGGCACCCCTGGAACCCCACGCTCGAGCGACCTCCCGAGGAGGCGTTCGCTGGCGTGGACGGCATCGTCAACGTGATCGGCGAGTCGATCAACCAGCGCTGGACGGAGGACGCGAAGCGCCGGATCCGTGAGAGCCGCGTGATCGCGACCCACAACCTCGTCCAGGCGATATCCGCCGCGGACCCACGGCCCAGGGTGCTGGTCAGCCAGTCCGCGGTCGGCTACTACGGAGACCGCGGTGACGCAATCGTCGACGAGGGCACCCCCGCGGGTACCACCTTCGACGCCGAGCTGTGCGCGGACTGGGAGGCGGAGGCGCACGAGGCGGAGAAGGCGGGCATCCGCGTCGTCGTCGTCCGCAGCGCCCCGGTGCTCGACAGGCGCGGCGGCCTGCTGAAGCAGGTGGTGCTTCCGTTCAGGCTCGGCCTCGGCGGCCCGATCGCCGGAGGCAAGCAGTACATGCCGTGGATCCACATCGACGACGAGGTCCGGATCCTACTGTGGCCGCTCGACGAAGAGCACGTCTCGGGGACGATCAACGCCTCGGCGCCGAACCCGGTCACCAACCACGAGTTCTCGCACGCCCTCGGCCGGGTCCTGCGACGGCCGGCGGTGGTCCCGGTCCCCAAGCTCGCCCTGTGGCCGATCCTCGGCGGCGAGCTCGCTGACGCGGCGACCAGCAGCCTGCGCGTGGTCCCGCGCCGCGCGCTCGACCTCGGGTTCGAGTTCCGCCATCCGGAGATCGAGCCGGCGCTGCACGCCGCCCTCGGCGAGTGACTCCTAGGGAGCCCCGAGCCCGGCGTCGAAGACCGGGCGGCCGTCGCGGACCCGGTACCCGGCGAGGCGGTTGAGCGTCGTGTTCCCGAGCTCGTCGATCGAGTAGGTGCCGAGAACCGAGTCGCGGTTGCGCGTGTCGAAGAAAGCGTCGAGGATCGTCGCCCGGTCGACCGGGTCCGAGGCGCGCTCGATCGAGTCGAGCGTCACGGCCATCGCCTCGTAGCCGTACGCGGCGTAGGGATCAGGCCCGTGGCCGTACGTGGCGCGGAAGCGCCGCACGAACCGCGGTCCGTGCGGCGGCGGAAGCTGGGTCGGATCCTGGGCGGACGCGGTCAGGCGCAGCCTCGACTCGTGCGGCTGCGCCCGGCGCAGGAAGCGGTGGTCGAGAAGCAGGGCGTCGGTGCCCATTAACAGGGCATCTGGAAGTCCCGCCACCCGCTCGAGGAGCGGCAGCGCGGCGTCGGCGATGCCGCCGAAGTACACGAGATCCGGGTTCGACCTCGCGACACGCGCGGCTTCGACGCGGCGTCCCGCCCGCTCGACCGCGATTCCGAGCGCCTCGGCCTCCTCCGCGAACTCGTCGGAGACCGCGTCCCCGAACCCCGACCCGTCGGAGACGACGAGCGCAGAGCGGGCTCCGAGGCGCCGCGCCCACGCTGCCCCGGCCGCGGCCTGCGCCTCGTCGTCGGGGATCACGCGGCCGAAGGTCCGCTCCCCGGTCGGCTGCACGAGCTCGGGGACCTCGTCGGAGCCGGGGAAGGGGCCGACGAGGTCGAGCGCCGTGCTCGCGGGCGACACCTGGAGCATCCGCGCCTCGTTCGTGATCGGCAACGAGGAGCTCGTCGCCCCGGACTCGAACTCGCCCAGGTACGCGACCGCGGCGCTGTCCGAGGTGGCGGCACGGGCGTTGTCGGCCGCCGCCACGGGGCTCCAACGACCGTCGCGGGTGTCGTCGCGGACCTCGAGCCTCAGCCCGCGCGGTCGATCGCCGCGCGCCGCCTCACGGCGCCGCGCCAGCTCCGCACCCTGCTGGATTGCTCGCCCATAGGTCCCGGCCGCGCCCTCGAGCGGGACGCTGATGTAGACCGCGCGGTCGCTCGTCCCCCCGCCGCTCTCGCCGGTCGAGCACCCGGCGAGCGTGCCGGCGATCGCGACGGCGCATGCGAGTCCGAGGCGTGGCCGCGTCACTCTCACAGGCACGGTGATTATCTCGGGGCGGTGGGAATAAGCTGCGGCCCGTGAAGATTGGGGTGCTCACCGGCGGTGGCGACTGCCCGGGGCTCAACGCGACGATCCGCGCCGTGGCCCGGTCGGGGATGGGCAACGGGGATCAAGTCGTCGGGATCCTCCACGGCTACGCCGGCCTCGCCTCCCGTACCTACATCGACCTCGACGGGCGCACGGTCGCCGGGATCCTCACGCTCGGCGGGACGATCATCGGCACCTCGAGCTTCGAGCCCCACACCGAGGGGGCCGTCGGCGAGATCAAGGGGGCGTTCGCCAGCGACCGGCTCGACGCGGTGATAGCGATCGGAGGGGAGCACACCATGGAGGTGACCCGCCGGCTCCACGCGGAGGAGGACCTGCCGCTGATCGGCGTCCCGAAGACGATCGACAACGACGTCGTCGGCACTGACTTCACGGTCGGGTTCGACACCGCGGTGTCGATCGCCGTCGACGCGATCGACCGGATCCACACCACCGCCCAGTCGCACAACCGGGTGATGATCGTCGAGGTGATGGGCCGCCAGGCGGGATGGATCGCGGTCCACGCGGGGCTCGCGAGCGGCGCCGACGCGATCCTGATCCCGGAGGTCGACCTCACGGTCGAGGTGCTCAGCCGGCAGATCGTGAAGCGCCACGAGGGGGGCAAGGACTTTTCGATCATCGTCGCGGCGGAAGGCGCGCGGCTGAGCTTCGAGTCAGGCGAGGCCCGTGCGGTGATGGTCTCCGATCGCACCGACGAGTACGGGTACCCGAGGCTCGGCGGGATCGGGGCGACGATCGCGGAGGAGATCGAGGAGCGGACCGGGTTCGAGAGCCGGGTGACCGTGCTGGGCCACATGCAGCGCGGGGGTACGCCGACCGCGACCGACCGGGTCCTCGCGACCCGCCTAGGCGCGGCCGCCTACGACATGGCCGCCCGGGGTGAGTTCGGCCGCATGGCGGCCGTTCAGGGCGACGACGTCACCTCGGTGCCGTTGTCCGAGGTGATCGGGGTGAAGTCGGTCGACCTGTCGCTGTTCGAGATCGCGCGCCGGTTCTTCAGTTAGTACAGGAACATCGGGGTCCCGAGCACCGCGCGCACCCTGGGCCGGTAGGAGTCCGGGTCGTAGAGCGCTTCGACGTCGACCCGCTTGACGCCCTGGGTTGGGGCCTCGACGGGAACCGTCGTGTACTGCCCGTACTGGAGCGACATCATGCGACCGCTGTTCCCGCGCAGGGCCTCGTCCATCGCGAGGTTCCCGAACGAGATCGCGACCATCCGATCCAGGGAGTCCGGCGCGCCGGCTCGCATCAGGTACGCGATCTGCTGGCTGAGGGTATCGATGCCGGTGATCGACTTCAGCGCCTCGGCGACGACGATTCCGATCCCGCCGAGCTTGCGATGCCCGTAGGCGTCCTCCTGCCCGTACTCCTCGACCTGACCGCCCTTCATCGTGGCGCCCTCGGAGATCGCGATCATCGCGTAGTTGCTGGGATTGCGCTCGCGGTCCGCTACTACGAGGTCGGCGAGCCGCTCGACGTCGAACGGGACCTCGGAGATCAACGCCCGATCGACATCGGCCAGATACGCCGCCACCAGCGCCGTCTCGCCGGAGTTGCGCCCGAACAACTCGATCACCGCGATCCGCTCGTGCGATCCGGTCGGCGTCCGCAGCTGGTTGAGGAAGTCGACGCTGCGCGTAACCGCGGTTGAGAAGCCGATGCAGTAGTCCGTCCCGTGCACGTCGTTGTCCATCGTCTTGGGGATCGCGATCACGCGGACGCCCTCCTGATGCAGTCGCACGCCGTAGGACAGCGTGTCGTCCCCGCCGATCGGGATCAGCGTCTCGATCTCCAGGTGCTCGAGCACCCGAAGCACGTGGGAGGTGCAGTCGGCCGTGCCCTTCTCCCCCTCGTACGGGAACTTGCCCGCGAGGAAGTCTGGCATCGAGGACTCCTTGACCCGGCCGGGATTCGTTCGCGAGGTGTGCAGGTGGGTCCCGCCATAGCGGTCGATCGTCCGCACCCCCGCCTTGGTCAACGGCTCGATCCACTCCCGGCCGCTGTCCGGGTCGTCGACGTCGTAGTTGAGCAGCCCGGCCCATCCGCGGCGGATCCCCGCCACCTCGATTCCCGCGTCCTCGGCCCGGGAGACGACGGACTTGATGCAGGGATTGAGCCCGGGGACGTCTCCCCCGCCGGTCAGCACTCCGATGCGCATGCGACAACCTCGTTTCGGGGATTGGCGTTCGCCGCAGCATTGCGCGTTTGGACGACGGACGAGCCGACGGCTCGGCACCACGTCGTCCTCCCCGAGCCGGCGCATCGGCACGGCGCGCTCCAGGGAGGCGATCAGCTTTTCGCCCTGCTCGCCCTCGGTCATGCCCCGCAGGGGGGCGTCCGGGTCGGACCCGGGCACACCGGCGATCCGCTCACGCGGCTCGGCCCGCCCTCATACGTCAGGGCCTGAGACGCTCGCGCACGGGCTCCGTCACCCGAACCACGACCCCGGTGAACAGGATCGCGAGGAAGATCAGCGAGCTTACGGCCCCGCCGAGCCCGAAAGCGTACGCGACGAGCATCGCGCACATCCCGATCACCGTGAACACGAGCAGCTGCACGGCGCCAATCTACCCGTTCCGATTCCCGATCGCCGCAAGGGAATCGCGGATGAAGCTCGCGACCGCCGCCGCCGCGGACGCTGGTTCACCCGCCTCACCCACGGCGCGCACGAGCCGCGTCCCGACGATGACGCCGTCGGCGAGCCCGCCGACCGTCGCGACCTGCTCCGGCGTGCCGACCCCGAACCCCACCGCCGCCGGGACCGCGGCCTCGGCGCGAACGGCCACCACCAGCTCGCCGAGCTCGGGCGGCAGCTCGGCGCGCTCGCCGGTGACGCCGGCTACCGACACGACGTAGACGAAGCCCTCGGCGCGCTCGCAGATCGAGCGGCGCCGCTCGGGAGGGGTGGTGGGCGCCACCAGCGGCACCAGCGCGAGGTCGCGCCGACGGAGCTCCTCGTGCACGCCGGCGGCCTCCTCGGGGGGGAGGTCGGGGACGATCGTGCCCGCGGCGCCCGCGCCGGCGAGCCGCTCGGCGTACTCCCGCGGCCCGCTCGCGAGAACCATGTTCGAGTAGCACATCGGCACCACGGGGACCCGGTCGGCGATTGCGGCGCAGGTCTCGAGCACGCTGTCCAACGTCGCCCCGCCTGCCAGCGCGGTCGTCGCCGCGGCATGAATCACCGGCCCGTCCGCGAGCGGGTCGGAGAAGGGAACCCCGAGCTCGACCAGATCCGCGCCGGCGTCGACGTAGGCCTCGGCGACGGCGGTGGCAGTTTCCTGGCTGGGAAAGCCGCCCATGAGGTAAGGCATCAGCGCGGCGCGGCCCTTCTCCCGCGCCCGTTCGAACGCGGCCGCGATGCGCTGCGTTCCGGTCACCGGCGGCGCGGCCGGATCACTCGCCATCGAGCGACCCCGTGCGCTCGAGCACCTCGGCGAGGTCCTTGTCTCCCCTCCCACTCAAGCACAAGAGGTCGTAGCCGTCCCGCCCGCGACCCCGCCGCCCCCCGACGCGGAGCGGAGGAGGCGGCGAGCTTTGTTCCGCGCGCAGCCACGCGATCGCGTGCGCCGGCTCGAGCGCCGGAAGGATCCCCTCGAGCCGCGCCAGCTCGCCGAACGCGCGCAGGGCCGCGTCGTCGTTCACCGCCACGTACCGGGCGCGTCCGGAGTCCCGGAGCTGGGCGTGCTGAGGCCCCACGCCGGGATAGTCGAGCCCCGCCGAGACCGAGTGCGCCTCGAGGATCTGCCCGCCCGCGTCGGCGAGCACCGACGACATCGTGCCGTGGAGGACCCCCGTCGTGCCGGCGCTCAGGGAAGCGCCGTGGCGGCCGCTATCGAGCCCCTCCCCTCCCGCCTCGACCCCGATCAGCTCGACGCCGGCATCGTCGAGGAACGCGGTGAACGTCCCGATCGCGTTCGAGCCGCCGCCGACGCACGCGATCACGCGGGCGGGCAGTGCGCCCTCGGCCGCGAGCGCCTGCTCCCGCGCCTCGTCGCCGATCACTCGCTGGAGATCGCGCACGAGCGAGGGATAGGGCGCCGGGCCGACCACCGAGCCGATCACGTAATGGGTGGTGTCGACGTTGGCGACCCAGTCGCGGATCGCGGCGCTGACCGCCTCCTTGAGCGTTCGCGCTCCGACCTCGACAGGCGCCACCTCGGCGCCCAGGAGGCGCATGCGTTCGACGTTCGGGCGCTGGCGGCGCATGTCCTCGGTCCCCATGTAGACCACGCACTCGAGGTCGAGCAGCGCGCACGCGGTCGCCGCCGCGACGCCGTGCTGCCCGGCCCCGGTCTCCGCGATCACGCGCGGCTTGCCCATCCGCCGCGCCAGCAGAGCCTGGCCGATCGCGTTGTTGATCTTGTGCGCCCCGGTGTGGGCGAGGTCCTCGCGCTTCAGATAGACGGTGTGCCCGACCGCCTGCGACAAGCGCTCCGCCCGGAACAGCGGCGTGGGACGGCCGACGTAGTCGCGCAGCAGCGTGTCGAGCTCGGCGTGGAACCCCGGGTCGGCTCCTGCCTCCGCCCACGCCACGGTGAGCTCGTCGAGCGCGGCGAACAGGGTCTCGGGGACGAATCGCCCGCCGTAGGGGCCGAAGCGCTCCTCCACCGTGCTCATCGGGTGGCCGAGCGAGCGGGCTCTGGGACCTGCGCAGCATCGAAGAACGCCGCCATCAGTGCGTGATCCTTGCAGCCGGGGCTCGTCTCGACCCCGCTCGCGACGTCGACCGCGAACGGTGCCGCGGCGGCGATCGCCTCGGCGACGTTGTCCGGGGTCAGGCCGCCGGCCACGATCACCGGGATCTCGGAGCGCCGCGCCGCCGCCAGGTCCCAGTCGAAGCTCTCCCCCGTCCCGCCCGGCGTGCCGGGACGGTGGGCGTCGAGCAGGTGGTAGTCGGTGCGGAAGGCCTCGGCGGCGCGGAGGTCGGCGCCGCTGCGGACGCGGATCGCCTTGATCACCTTCGCGCCGGTGCGGCGCGCCGCCTCGGCGCAGAACGCCGGGCCCTCGTCACCGTGAAGCTGGAGCATCGTCAGCCCCTCCTCGTCGGCCGCACGCGCGACCTCGTCGAGGCTCGAGTTGACGAACACCCCCACCACCTCGCAGCGCCGCTTCAGGGCCGCGCCGATCCGCGCCGCCTCGTCGGGCTCGCAGAAGCGCGGGCTGGCGGGGTGATGGTTGAGCCCGATCGCCCAGGCGCCGAGCCGGACCGCCTCCTCGGCGTCCTCGAGGTTCGTGATCCCGCAGAACTTCACCCGCGTCATGCCCACAAGGGTGGCAGACGGGCGCGCCGATCCGTCCGCGACGACGGGGTGAGCGAGAGCGGATGCGTCTAGTTCGCCTGGGACGGACGGTCGCCGAGCTTGACGGCGACGTCCTTGGCCTCGTCGCCGCGCTGGACCTGGAGCGTGACCTCGTCGCCGGCCTGCTTGGTGTTGACCGCGGCGATCACGTCGTCCATGCCCGTAACCGGCTCGCCGTCGACGGCGGTGATCACGTCGCCGCCGGCGACCAGCTGCTGGCCTGCGACGGCCACCTCCTGGTCCCCCGCCTCGATTCCGGCCTCGTCGGCGGGCCCGTCTGGCACAACCCGCTGGACGAGCGCGCCCTCGTCGACCTCGAGGTTGAGGGCGCCGGCGATCTCCGGGGTGAGGTCCGCGCCGCTGATGCCGAGGAACGCGTGCTCGACCTCGCCGCTCTCGAGGATCTGGTTGGCGACGTCGCGCGCGGTGTCGATCGGGACCGCGAAGCCGACCCCGACCGAGCCGCCTCCGCCTGCGGTCGCGATCTGCGAGTTGATGCCGATGACCTCGCCGTCCTGGTTCAGAAGCGCGCCGCCCGAGTTGCCGGGGTTGATCGCGGCGTCGGTCTGGACCACGTCGCTGATCGTGAACCCGTTCGGGGCCTCGATCTGGCGCTGGAGCGCCGACACGATCCCTGTCGTAACCGTGCGCTCGAGGCCGAACGGGTTGCCGATCGCGACGACCGGATCGCCGACGTCGAGCTCCGACGAGCTGCCGAGGGTCAGGGGGTGAAGCTCGGCCTCGTCGGGGTCGACCTCGAGCACCGCGACGTCGGTCGAGATGTCCTTGCCGACCAGCCGCGCATCGATGGGATCGTCGTCCTCGCCCAGCGTCACCTGGATGTCGCGCGCGCCGGAGACGACGTGGGCGTTGGTGAGGATGTGCCCGTCGTCGTGGATCACGAAGCCGGACCCGCTCGCGGTTCCGCCGTCGGGCTGCGGGAAGGGATTCAGAGGTGAGGGCTCCCGCGGAGCCGACTGCGCCTGGATGAACGCCACGCCGGGCGATACGCGGTCGTAGATCTCGCCGACCAGCGCGCTGCGTCCGTCCTCGCGGTCGGACGCCTCCCTGGTCAGCGGCGGCGCGGCGAGCGGGGAGCCGTCGTCATCCCCGGACTCGATCCAGCCGGCGGCGATCGCGATCCATCCGAGCACACCGACGACCAGGCCGCCGATCAGCGCCGCCCCGAAGGCGGTGTGGAAGAACGCGTTGACGCTGTTGAGGATCCGTCCTGCCATGAAGCCGGCGGCGAGTATCGGAGCGATTGGTAAACGGCCACTTCAACGGCGCTAAGACCCGCGTAAATTGTCTGCCCCCGCCCAGGTCCAGCGGGAGGTGAGGCATGTCAGGCGAGCGATACATGCCGGTGGTCAAGGTCGGCGAGCGGGCGGCTCAATCCGCGAGCGTGACCGTGGTCCACACCGCGCGCTCGAGCATGTCGGAGTCGCCATGGCCGGGCCGCTCCAGCATCACCTCGTGCGCGGCGCCGTCCGGGTCGAAGTACCCCATGATCCAGTGGCTCCTCATGTCGCGAACGTCACCGTCCGCCGCCCCCTCTGCCTCGATTCGCCGGCGCAGCTCCCTGAACGCCTCCTCGGACGGAGCTAGAAGGGCGAAGTGGTCGAGCCGGCCGCGCTGGAACATCGGCGACGGCCGCGGCGGCTCCGGCCCGTCGAGGATCTGGAACGGGTGCAGCACGGTCGTCGGCCCGACCTTGAGGAAGACGTGGCGGAGACCCTCCTCGGTCATGTCGAGCGTCACCTGGGCGTCGAACACCCGCTCGTAGAACCCGGTCAGGCGATCCATGTCCTCGGTGAGGAAGGTGACGTGGTGGAGGCCGTCGACCAGCTTCACAACAGGCACCTTGTACTAGACCGGGTGCTCCCTGGTCGTCTCCTCGTCGGGCGTCAGCACGCGCAGCAGCCCCTCGGGATCGTCGGCCCGCATCAGCGCCTCGCCGATCAGTACCGCGTCGACTCCCATCCGCTCCAGCTCCTCGAGCTGGCCGCGGTCCTCGTAGCCGCTCTCCGCGACCACCGTCTTGCCGGCCGGGACGTCGGGCAGCAGCTCCCGCGTCGTCGAGACGTCGACCTGGAAGTCGCGCAGGTCGCGGTTGTTGATCCCGATCACCTCGGCGTCGAGCGCCAGGGCGCGCTCGAGGTCGTCCTCGTCGTGGACCTCGACGAGGCAGTCGAGGTCGAGCGCGCGCGCCTCCTGGTGAAGGCTTTCGAGCCCCGCATCGTCGAGCGCGGCGACCACGAGCAGGACTGCATCCCCTCCGGCCGCCGCGGCCTCATAGAGCTGGTAGACGTCGACGGTGAAGTCCTTGCGGAGGATCGGCAGGTCGCACCCGTCCCTGGCGGTCCGCAGGTCCTCGAGCGAGCCGCCGAACAGGCGCTCCTCGGTGAGGATCGAGAGCGCCGCCGCGCCGCCGCGCTCGTACGCCGCCACCGTCTCGCGCAGGTCGGCGCCGGACCGGATGTCGCCCGCCGACGGCGATCGCCGCTTGAACTCGGAGATCACCGACAATCCGGGGCCGACCAGCGCCTCGCTGAACGGCCTGTAGCCCGTCCGCGTGCCGATCTCTCGCGTCAGCGTCTCCTGCGGGACCTCCGCGCGTCGCCTCGCCACCCCCTCGCGGACTCCCGCCACGAGCTCCTCGAGCCTGCTCATGGACCCGAAACCCTACCCGCCAACGGTCCTCGCGGCGCTCAAGCCGCCGCGGCCGCGAGCCTGCGAGTCGTCTCCGCGAGCGACTCGAGGACCCCCGTCGCGGCGCCGGACGCGATCGCCTCGCGGGCCCGCTCCACGCCTCCCTCGAGGTCGTCCGCGCCACCGCCGACCATGATCGCCGCGCCGGCGTTGAGCGCGATCACGTCGTGGGCGGCGCCGGAGCCCTCCTCGAAGGCCTTCCGGATCGCGCGCGCGTTGTCCTCCGGCGTTCCGCCCGCGACCGCGTCGAGCGAGCGGTGCTCGATCCCGTACTCCTCGGGCTTCACGAACCACTCCTCGGTGCCACCGTCGGCGACCTCGATCACCCGGGTCTCTGCCGACAGCGTCAGCTCGTCGACGCCGTCAGCGCCGGTGACGACCAGCGCCCGCTCGCAGCCGAGGCCGACGAGCGCCTCGGCGATCGTCTCCTGGTAGGAGCGGTCGGAGACGCCGAGGAGCTGCCGGCTTGCGCCGGCGGGGTTGGTCAGCGGGCCGAGGAAGTTGAAGATCGTGCGCACCGCGAGCTCCTTGCGCACGGGGACGACGTACTTCATCGCGGCGTGATGGCGCGGCGCGAACATGAACCCGAACCCGATCTCGTCGATGCACCGCGACACGTCCTCGGGGCCAAGCTCGATGTTGATGTCGAGCGCCTCGAGGACGTCGGCGGAGCCGCTTCTGCTGGTGTTGGAGCGGTTGCCGTGCTTGGCGACCGCGCATCCAGCCGCCGCGGCGACCAGCGCCGCCGCGGTCGAAATGTTGAACGTCGACGGCCCTCCCCCGGTGCCGGCGGTGTCGACGAGCTCCGCGCGGTCGGTCTCGACGTGGGCCGCAAGGCGGCGCATCGTTCGCGCCAGGCCGACCAGCTCGGCGACGGTCTCGCCCTTCGTCCGCAGGGCGATCAGGAACGCCGCGGTCTGGACCTCGCCCGAGCGGCCCTCCATGATCTCGTCGAGGACCGCGGACGCGTGGTCCGCGGTCAGGTGCATGCCGTCGGAGACCGCCTCGATCGCTCGGGTGAGGATGTCGTTCGGCATCGGCCTACTGTAGGAAGTTGCGCAGCATCTGCTTGCCGTCGGGGGTGAGCACCGACTCGGGATGGAACTGCACCCCCTCGGCCGGGAGCGAGCGGTGGCGGACGGCCATCACGACGTCGCCAAACGTCGCGGTGCGCTCGAGCTCGTCGGGGAGGTCGGGATCGGCGATCAGCGAGTGGTAGCGACCGGCGGTGAGCGGATTCGGCAGCCCGGCGAAGACCCCCTTGCCGTCGTGCTCGATCGTCGCGTCCTTGCCGTGCACCGGCTCGCCGCGGATCGTGCGGCCGCCGAACGCCTCGACCATCGACTGGTGCCCGAGGCACACCCCGAGCACCGCGATCTCGGCCTCGGCGAACGCGCGCGAGGCATGGACCGAGATCCCGGCCTCGTGCGGCGTGCACGGCCCGGGCGAGATCACGAGGCGGTCGACCTGGCGGTCGAGCAGCTCGTCCACCTCCGCCTTGTCGTTGCGGACGACCTCGACGTCGGCGCCGAGCTCGCCCAGGTACTGGACGAGGTTGTAGGTGAACGAGTCGTAGTTGTCGATGACCAGGACGTTCATCACGGCCACCCGGGTTGGGTCGCGGCGAGCTCGACCGCGCGGAAGATCGCCTTAGCCTTCTGCACCGACTCGCGGTACTCGTAGTCGGGCTTGGCGTCGGCGACCGTTCCGCCGCCGGCCTGGACATGGGCGACGCCGTCCTTGACAACGACGGTGCGGATGTGGATCGCGGTGTCGAGGTCGCCGTTGAATCCCACGTACCCGATCGCGCCGCCGTACGACCCGCGCTTGTGCGGTTCGAGCTCGTCGATGATCTGCATCGCACGCACCTTGGGCGCCCCCGACAGCGTTCCCGCCGGGAGCGTCGCGCGCAACGCGTCCATCGCGCCTATCCCCTCGCGCAGCCGTCCCGACACCTGGCTAACGATGTGCAGGACGTGGGAGTACGTCTCGACCGCCATCAGCTCGTCGACCGCGACGGTCCCGTACTCGCACACCCGCCCGAGGTCGTTGCGGCCGAGGTCGACGAGCATCACATGCTCGGCCCGCTCCTTGGGGTCCTCGAGCAGCCTCTCCGCCCGGCGCCGGTCCTCCTCGTCGCTCCCTCCGCGCGGATAGGTCCCCGCGATCGGCCGCGTCTCGACCCAGCGCCCGGTCACCTTGAGCAGCGGCTCGGGCGACGCGCCGGCGATCTCGAAATCCCCGAAGTCGAGGAAGTACATGTACGGCGAGGGGTTGACGACCCGCAGCCCGCGGTAGATCGAGAACGCCTCTACCGGCGGCGGCGCCGAGAAGCGCTGCGAGGGCACGACCTGGAAAGCGTCGCCCGCGTGCACGTACTCGATGATCCGACTGACGATGGACTCGAACTGCTCCTGGGTCATGTTGGAGTGAAAACCCGCGACGTGCTCCGCTCCCGCTCGCTCGCGACCACGACCATCGGCAAGTTCGCTAGCGAACTTCCCGCTCTGTGTTGGGACGCTGGCTCGCTCTCGCGTCCGCCGTCGCGGGGTTCCCGCCAACTCGGGCCCCGGAATGGGCTCGCGCAGGCGCTCCCGCACGCGCTCGATCGACTCGACCGCCTGCTCGTAGGCGGCGTCGACGTCGCCGTCCTCGCCGACGAACGCGTGCGCCAGCACGATCACCTCGTGACGGTGGTGGTCGAACGCGAGCAGCGACTCGGTGACGATCAACGCCATGTCCGGAAGCCCGATCGGGTCGGGGTTGGGCGCCCGGAGAGGCTCGACCGTGCGCACGAGGTCGTAGCCGAAGAACCCCACTGCGCCGCCTGCGAACGGCGGCAGGCCGTCGACCTCGGCGACTCGATAGCCCGCCAGGTACGCGGACACCGCGACGTAGGGGTCCGGGGCCCGGTGGCTCGTGCTGGGCTCCTCCCAGCGCCCCGACTCCGACGCGGCGGCCAGCTTGTCGCCGTTCCACTCGGCGAGCGTCCCATCTGCCCAGCGCAGAACCGCGCGGGGCCGGAACCCGATGAACGAGTAGCGGCCCATCCGCCCCTGCTCCGCTGACTCGAGCAGGAACGCAGGCCCGGCCCCGCGGAGCTTCAGGAACGCCGAGACGGGCGTCTCGCGATCCTCGATGAAGCGGCTGACGACCGGGATCACGTTCGCGTTCCGGGCGAGCTCGAGCGCGCGCTCGCGGTCCGGCTCGAGGCCGAGGCCTCGCTCAGCGGCGACGGCCATTGAGCAGCTCCAGGACCGCGGCCATCGAGACAGCGCGCGACGTCAGCAGCACGTTGAGGTGGTAGACGAGGTCGGCGCCCTCCTCGGCGAGGCGCTCCGCCGACTCCGAGCGCGCCGCGTGCGCCGACTCCTCCGCCTCCTCGCGGACCTTGTCGCCGATCCGGGGCGGGTCCTCGAGCAGCTCGACGGTGTACGAGTCCTGCGGCCGCTCCCGCGCGCGGTCGATCAGCGTCCGCTCGAGCGTCGGCAGGGCCTCGTACGTCGCCGGGCTCGGCTCGCCGGGCGCCGGGGCCGCGTCGATCCCGGAACCGGCGCTTCCGCCGAGCTCGCGGTAGAAGCACGAGCGCTGGCCCGTGTGGCAGGCCGGGCCGGCGGGCTCGACGAGGGCGACGATGGCGTCGCCGTCGCAGTCATAGCGCAGCTGGCGGACCCGCTGGACGTTGCCGGACGTCTCGCCCTTGTGCCAGATGTCGCGGCGGGAGCGGCTGTAGAAGTGCACCTCACCGGTCCTCCGCGTGCGGGTCAGCGCGTCGTCGTTCATGTACGCGAGCGTCAGCACCTCGCCGGTGCGCCAATCCTGCACCACGCACGGCACCAGACCCCGCTCGTCGAACCGGATTCCCTCGATCATCGTTTGAGTGTACGAGCAGGGGATTTCACTCGATCCCGAGGCGGTCTAGCAGCGACCCGTCGCGACGCCACCGCCGCCGCACCTTGACCTGGAGGTCGAGGAAGACGCGGGCGCCGAGCTCGCGCTCGAGCTCGCGGCGCGCGGCCCTGCCCACGTCGCGGACCATCCTCCCGCCCCGGCCCACCAGGATCCCCTTCTGGGAGTCGGTCTCCGCCCACACCTCGGCGTGGACTTCGACCAGGCCGTCGTCGCGACGCCCCACGTCGGTGACCATCACTTCGACCGCGTGCGGGACCTCCTCGCGGGTGCGGCGCAGCACCTGCTCGCGGATCAGCTCCGCTATCCGCGTCGACTCCGAGGCGTCGGTCCGCTCGTCGGCCGGATAAAGGAGCGCGCCCTCGGGCACCAACTCGACGAGCCTCTCCACCAGCGGCTCGATGCCCGTCCCCCTCGTCGCGCTCACCGGGAAGAGCTCGTCCGCGACGCCGAGCGCCTCGGCCTCGACCAGGGCTCGCGCCGTGTCGGCGTTGCCAAGCCGGTCGCACTTGTTCACCGCGCACACCACCGGGGTGTCGCCGTGCGCCGCGAGCAGCGTCCGGGCGATGAACCGGTCCCCCGGGCCCACGCCCTGCTCGCCGTCGAGAACAAGCAGGACGGCGTCGGCGTCGGCGAGCTCCTGCTCGACGCGGCGCTGCATGCGGCGGGTGAGGTCGTCACGCGGCCGCTGCACCCCCGGGAGGTCGACAAGGACGATCTGCCACGCGCCGCCCGGGTCGGTCGCGATCCCGCGGATCGCACGGCGCGTCGTCTGCGGGCGGTCGGAGACGATCGCCACCTTGGCGCCGACGATCGCGTTGGCGAGCGTCGACTTGCCGACGTTCGGCCGCCCTGCCAGGCCTACAAATCCCGATCGAGTCATCCGAAACCCGGCCAAACCGGACGCGAGAGCGAGCGAGCAATCCACCAGAATGCGGCAAGTTCGCTAGCGAACTTGCCGGTGGTCGTTGGGCGAGCGAGCGAGAGCAGGGGATTTGGCCGGAACTGATTCACAGGCGCCATGCGTAGGAGATCGAGCGCCACGACGGGTGCTCGCGCTCGTAGAAACGCTGCGCGTCGGTTCTGGGCTCGGCTGTGTCGAGCTCGAGGTGGGTGGCACCGGAGCGTTTCGCCCACCGCCGCGCCTCCGCGAGCAGAGCGGCACCGACGCCGAGCGAGCGGCTGCCGCGGGCGACCGCGAGGTCCTCGACCCAGCAGCGGCGGCCGAACCGAACCGAGTCGAGGTCGATGTACGCGGTGCAGACGCCGACCAGGCGGCCGTCCCGCTCGGCGACCAACACGGCGCTGTCCTTGGAGCGGATCGCCGCGCCGAGAGCGCCCGCGGCGTGCTCCTCGTCCCAGCTCTCGGGGCGCGAGCCCGGAGACTCGAACAGGGCCTCGTACAGGCGCAGCACGACCTCAACCTCGTCCTCGCGCGCCGGTCGAATAGTCGGCTCGTCTCGGCTCACCGCGGCCTCACCCTTGCACGTGGCGTGAGACGATGCGTGTGACATGAGCGAGGGTCGAGTTGTCGAGATCTACATCGGGCCGAAGCCAGAGGGCCCGGTGCGGCGCGTCGAGGAGGTGGTGGCGGTCGCGGGTCGCGGACTCGAGGGCGACCGCTACTTCCAGCCGGGCGCGGACGGCGTCCCCGACAAGGAGATCACCTTGATCGAGTCCGAGGCAATCGCGGCCGCGGCGGTCGAGTCCAGCGTCGACATCCAGCCGGCGGACACGCGCCGCAACGTCGTCACCACCGGCGTCCGCCTCGACGAGCTGGTCGGGAAGACGTTTGCGCTCGGCGAGGTGGAGGTGGAGGCGATCGAGCCCAACCCTCCGTGCAACCACCTCCAGAAGCTGGCCGGAAAGCCGCTGCTGAAGCCGCTCGCCCGGCGCGGCGGCGTGCGGGGACGGATCGTGAAGGGCGGCGTGCTCCGTGCCGGCGATCCGATCACCGCAGCGAGTCCATGACGCTTTGCTGAAGCGCCAGCATCTCTCCGTCGTCGACCTCGTGGTCGTAGCCGCACAGGTGTAGGACGCCGTGGACCGCCGCCTCGACCACGTCGGCCGAGTGCTCGGGGCAGATCACGACGTCCCCGAGCTCGCGCGGGCCCGGGACGGGATCCCCGACATCGACCGGGAACGCGAGCACATCGGTCGGCGCGTCGCGCCGGCGGTGCTCGCGGTTGAGCTCCGCGATCCGCTCCGCGTTGACGAGCGACACCGACAGATGGCCGTCGCCGATCCCGGCCGCCCCCAGGGCGGCCTCCACGGGAGCCCGCAGCTCGGACGGCACGTCGGCGAGGTCCAGGGTCAAGCGCTTCGGCGGTCGACCCCGCCCGCAGGGCGATCCTCGTCGCCCTCGGCATAGCGACCGTACGCCTCGACGATCCGCTGCACGAGCTCGTGGCGGACGACGTCCTCGCCTCCGAACCTGACGAACGAGATGTCGGCAACGTCGGCGAGGATCTCGCCGATCACGACGAGCCCCGACCGCTGATCGCGCGGGAGGTCGATCTGGGTCACGTCCCCCGTGACCACCATCCGCGAGCCGAACCCGAGCCTGGTCAGGAACATCTTCATCTGCTCCGGGCTCGTGTTCTGCGCCTCGTCCAAGATCACGAACGAGTCGTTCAGGGTCCGGCCCCGCATGAAGGCCAGGGGCGCGACCTCGATCACGCCGCTCTCGAAGTAGGCGTTGACCCGATCCGGGTCGAGCATGTCGTACAGGGCGTCGAACAGCGGGCGCAGGTAGGGGTCGACCTTGGCCTGGATATCGCCCGGGAGGAAGCCGAGCCGCTCGCCGGCCTCGACCGCCGGCCTGGTGAGGATCACGCGGTTGACGTCGCGGGAGTCGAGCGCCGCGACGGCCATCGCCACCGCGAGGAAGGTCTTGCCGGTGCCCGCCGGGCCGATCCCGAAGGTGACGGTGTGGTCGCGAATCGAGTCGACGTAGCGCTTCTGGTTCACCGTCCGCGGGGCCACCGTCGTGTTGCGGTGGCGCCAGATCACGTCCTCGAGGATCTCCGAGGGCCTCTCCCTTGCGTCGAGGGCCCCGGCCACCGCCTCGATCGTGCCCGGCGCGATCTCGTGCCCGCGCTCGATCAGGCCCACGAGCTCGCCGACCACCGACTCAGCGGAGCGCACCTCACGCGGGTCGCCGTCGAGGGTGAGGACGTTGCCGCGCAGGAACAGCTCGCAGTCGAGATGGCCCTCGAGTGCCCGCAGCACCGCGTCCTGGGACCCCGCGAGCTCGGCCGCCACGTCGTTGTCCAGCGTGAGCTGCTTACGCGCCAAGCCGCTCCCGCACGGCTTCCGAGACCCGCTTGCCGTCGGCCCGCCCGTCGACCTTCGGCATCGCGGCGCCCATCGCCTTGCCCATGTCCCCCGGGCCCTCCGCCCCGACCTCCTCGATCGTCTCGGCGACGAGCTCGCCCAGCTCCTCGTCGGAGAGCTCCGCGGGGAGGTAGGACTCGATCAGCTGCGCCTCGGCCTCCTCGGCCTCGGCGCGGTCGACGCTGCCGCCGTCGCGGTAGGCCTCGGCTGCCTCGACCCGGCGCTTGCGCTCGCGGCGCAGGACGCCGATCTCGTCCTCCCCGCCGCCCTTGGCCTCCTGCTGGAGCGCGTTGGCGAGCATTCGAAGCGCGCCGACGCGGTCGCGGTCGCCGGCCTTCATCGCGTCGCGGGTATCCGCCTGGACGCGGTCGAGGATGCTCATGTCACTCATGTTCGCGCTCGGCCCAAAGGGTAGCCTCAGCCCGTGGGCGGATACTGGGATGCCCGGCAGGAGTTCGCCTACTACGACGAGGTCGTGCGGCTCGCACGCAGACACGCGGCGCATGGAGGAGCGGCGCTCGACATCGGGGCGCACGAGACGAGGCTGCTGCAGCGGCTGGACTGGTTCGAGCGGCGGGTCGGGCTCGATGCCGCCAGGGTCGAGCCGGGCGACGGCGTCGAGGGGGTCGTCGCCGACTTCGAGCGCTTCGAGCCCCGCGAGAGCTTCGACCTCGTCCTCTGCCTCCAGGTGCTCGAGCACCTGGAGCGGCCGCGGGCCTTCGCCCGCAAGGTGCTCGCCACCGCTCCGACGTCGATCGTCAGCGTCCCCCACCGGTGGCCGGGATGGACGACCGACGAGCACCTCCACGACCCTGTCGACGGGGCGAAGCTGCGACGCTGGACCGGCCGCGACCCCGTCGAGACGTCGATCGTCGAGGACCTCGGGATGGAGCGCCTGATCTCGGTCTACCGCGGCGCGGTCTCGACCAGCTCGACCTGACCCAGCGGCATCTGCAGGAACCGCGTCCCCAGCTCCCTGAACGAGGCGACGTCGCCCGTGCACAGGAATCGATAGGTCCCCTCGCCGTGGCGCGCCGAGTCGAGCCCGCGCGACTCGAGCGCGCGCTGGACGGTCGCAGCCACGGCGTGGCCGGCGGTGACGAGTCGCACGTCCCGCCCCAGGATGCGCTGCAGCATCGGGGCCACGAGCGGATAGTGCGTGCACCCGAGGACCAGCGTGTCGACGTCGGCACGCTTGAATGGCTCGCAGTACGAGCGCACGGTCGCCACCACCCCCTCGTCGAACGGGAACCCGTTCTGGATGATCGGCGCGAGGTCGGGCGCGGCGACCTCGGTCACGTCCAGCGCCCGCCCCTGGCGCTCGAGCGCGCGGCGGTACGCGCCGCCATCCACCGTCGTCGGCGTGGCGAGCACGCCCACCCGTCCCGAGTCGGTGATCGCGGCCGCGATCTCGGCCTCGGGATCGATCACCGTGACGACGTCGGTGTCCATGTCGGCGGCGATCTCGCGCGCCGCGTCCGCCCCGGCTGACGTCGCCGCGTTGCAGGCGATCACGATCAACTTCGCACCTCGCCCCAGCAGGAAGCGGGTGTTCTCCTCGACGACCCCGCGGAGCTCGTCGAGCGCCGTCGTCCCGTAGGGGAAGCGCGCGTCGTCGCCGAGATAGACGAAGTCCTCGTCCGGCAGCGACACGAGGCACTCGTGAAGCACTGTCAGCCCGCCGACCCCGGAGTCAAAGACGGCGATCGGCAGCGATCGTCGCTTGTCGGTCACGGGTTGATTGTGGACTAAGGTCTCGCGCGCGTGTTCGAGCCGTGGGAGATCGAGCTGCACGGGCACCGCGTGATCTACAGGGTCGCGGGCGAAGGGCCGCCCGTGGTCCTGATCCACGGCATGGTCAACTCGTCGCGGCACTGGGAGTCGGTGGCGCTGAGGCTGGCCGACTCGTACACGGTCATCGCCCCCGACCTGCTCGGCCACGGGGACTCGGCCGCCGTGCGCGGCGACTACTCGCTCGGCGCGCACGCGGCCAGCATCCGCGACTTGCTGGCGGCGATCGGGGTCGAGCAGGCGACGATCGTCGGCCACTCGCTCGGCGGCGGCGTCGCGATGCAGTTCTTCTACCAGTTCCCCCAGCGCGTCGAGCGACTGGCCCTCGTCTCCAGCGGGGGGCTCGGCCGCGAGGTGAGCCCGCTGATGCGCGGCGCCGCGCTGCCCGGAGCGGCGGCGCTGCTGTGGCTCGCCGCCCATCCGGGTGTGCTCGAGGCGCTCGACCGTCGCGGCGCGACGCTCCAGGCGCGCGGGTCGAAGCGGGGCGTCTACCTCCAGGCCTTCGTCCGCGCGATGCGACCGCTGCAGCAGGCCGGAGCACGCAAGGCCTTCCTCCACACCCTGCGGTCCGTGATCGACTTCCACGGGCAGCGCGTCAGCGCGCGCGACCGCCTGTACCTGCTCGGCCCCGTGCCCACCCTGATCGTGTGGGGCGAGCGCGACAACACGATCCCGCTCTCCCACGGCTGGGAGGCGCACGAGGCGATCCCGGGAAGCCGCTTCGAGTCGCTGCCGGGCGCCGCCCACTTTCCCCACCTCGAGGACCCCGACGGGCTCGCGCGCGCGCTGCGCGATTTCCTCGAGACGACCGACCCGCACGTGATCGAGGACGCCGACTGGGGCGAGGTGGTGGGGAGCCGCTCGCCGCGCAGGCGCGCGCTCGGACCGCTCAGCTAGCGAGCAGCACCGCGTGCCAGTCGCCGTCGCTGCGGCGAGTGCGCTCGCGCAGCCCGGCCGGCGCAAACGCGGCGCCGACGTCGTCGACCTCGCCCGCGAGCAGGCCGGAGCAGATCAGCGTCCGCGGCACCTCCGTGACGCGGCCGGTGAGCCGCGCGGCTACAGCCGTTAGCACCGGAACGGTGAGGTTCGCTGTCACCGTCGGCGCGACCGGGGGCGCCTGCTCGCGGAGGTTGACGCGCGCCACCTCGACCTCCATCTCGTTCGCGGCCGCGTTCGCCTCGGCCGCCTCGACCGCCGCGGGCTCGTGGTCGCATGCGACGACCGGGGAGAAGCCGAGCTTCGCGGCGGCGATCGCCAGGATCCCGGAGCCGGTCCCCCAGTCCGCGAGCGCCCCGCGGGCGCCTCCGGACCGCGCGAGCTCCAGCAGGAGCTCGATGCACAGCCGGGTCGTCGCGTGGGCGCCGGTGCCGAACGCCCGCGCGGGGTCGATCACGATGTCGACGAGGTCCCCGCGTCGCTCGGCGTCGGGCTCGACCCAGGACGGCCGCACGCGCACGGCGCCGCCCACCACCACGGGGCCGTGGAAGTCGCGCCACCGATCGGCCCAGCCGTCTGGGACCTCGGCGGAGCTGATCTCGACAGTGCCCTCGCCGGTAGCCGCCTCGAGGTCCGGCACGGCCGGCAGCTCGCCCGGGGCGCCGTATATTGCGAACTCGACGTAGGTCTCGCCGCGCTCCTCCTCCACTCCGCCCGGCACCAGCTCGAGCAGCTCGGCGAGCACGCGGTCGGCGTGCTCCGGCCGGGCGCGCACGGCGAGGCGGATCAACGGAACGCGCGCCGCATGCGCGAGAACAGCCCCCTGTCCCCGTTTCCGCTCAGATTCTCCTTGCCCAGGGTCTCGCCGAGCCGCGCGGCGAGCTCCCGCTGCTCGTCGCTCAGCCGCGCCGGGACGATCACGTTGACGAACACGTGCTCGTCGCCGCGGCGCGAGGAGCGAAGCTCGGGCAGGCCGCGTCCCTTGAGCACGAGCCGCTCGCCGGGCTGAGTCCCCGGCGCGAGATCGAGCTCATGGTCCCCGTCGAGGGTCGGCACGGAGACCATCGTGCCGAGCATCGCCTCCGTCGCTGAGACCTCGACCACGGTCACCAGGTCGGCTCCTTCGCGCCGGAAGCGCTCGTCCTCGGCAACGCGGACCAGCACGTAGAGGTCCCCGGAGCGGGCTCCCGCCTCGCCAGCGTGCCCTCCGCCGGTGATCCGGATCCGCTGGCCGGACTCGATCCCGGGCGGGATCTCGACCTCCCAAGTGCGGGTGCCCGCCACTCGGCCCTTTCCCCCGCACTCCTCGCACGGCTGCTCCGGAACGCGGCCGGCGCCGCCGCAGCGATCGCACGGCCCGGCGCGGACGAGCTGACCGAACGCAGTCTGGCTGACGCGGCGAATCTGGCCCGTGCCCCCGCACCCCGAGCAGGAGCGGATCGGGGTCCCCGGCTCGGCGCCGTTGCCGCGGCAGCGCTCGCAGGCGCTGACCGCGTCGAACGACAGCTCGCGCTTCGTTCCCGTCAGCACCTCGTTGAGGGTGATCTCGACCGCGGCGGCGACGTCTCCGCCGGCGGCAGGGCCGGCGCGCCCGAACCCGAACAGGTCGCCGAACAGCGGGTCGCCGCGACCGAAGAACGATGCGAGCACGTCCTCGAGGTCGCCGAATCCGGCGCGGGGGCTCCAGCCGCCGCTGCGCAGGCCTTCCTCGCCGTAGGCGTCGTACACCCGGCGCCGCTCCGGGTCGGACAGGACCTCGTAGGCCTCCGCGGCGCGCTTGAACTTCTCCTCGGCCTCGGGGTCGTGGCGGTTGACGTCCGGATGCAGCTCGCGGGCCACGCGCCGGAACGCCTTCTTGATCTCCGCCTCGCTGGCGCCGCGCTCGACGCTGAGCCGCTCGTAGTAGTCCTCAGGCATGGCCCCGGGTCAACGCTCGTACACGGCCTCGAAGAAGCGCGACAGCTCCCCGGCGGCCTCGCGGACCGACGCGATCGCGGTCGCATAATCCATCCGCAGCGGCCCGACGACGCCGACCGCGCCGAGGTTGCGGTAGCCGAGCCCGTAGTTGGCGCCCACCACGCTCATCGAGCGCAGCTCGGGCTCCGGGTTCTCGGCCCCGATCCACACGAACACGGAGCGCTCCTCGAGCGCGGAGCGAAGCATATGAAGGAGGCTGGCACGGCGCTCCAGCGCCTGCATCAGGGCGTCGATGCCGGGCATCTCCGCCACCCGCTCCTCGGACAGCAGGCGGGCCGCGCCGTCGACGTACAGGGTTTCGTCGGCGCGCTGCTCGAGGTCGGTGAAGGCGCCGCCGACGCGCTCGAGGAAGTCCCGCTCGGTCGTGCCCAGCTCGGGGTCGGCGAGGCGATTGGCGATCATCCGCGCGCCCAGGCCCATGCCCGACAGGCGCTCGTTGAGGTAGCTGCCCGCCCACTCGACGAGCCCCGGATCGACCGGCTCCGCGAACGTGAACACGCGCTTGGTGACCATCCCGTTCGACGCGATCACGACCACCATCACGACGGTGGGCTGGAGCAGCAGCACCTCGACTCGGTGGATGCGGGCAGTCGAGGGCGGCGGGGCGGTGACAAGCGCCAGCAGGTCCGTGACCCGGGACAGGGCCGACGTCGTCGCCCGCATCGCCTCGTCGACCTCGTGCCGCATCCGCGCCAGCTCCAGGTGGGTCCGTCGCGGTGCCGGCAGGCGACGGTCGGCGTCGAGCAGCGAGTCCGCGTACAGCCGGTAGCCGCTGTCGGTCGGCACCCGCCCTGCGGAGGTGTGGGGATGGGTCAGGAAGCCGGCGCGCTCGAGCGCCGCGAGCTCGGAGCGGACCGTCGAGGGGCTCCACTCGATCTCGTTGCGGGACGCGACCGCCCGCGATCCCACCGGCCGCCCGGACTCCAGGTAGGAGTCGACGACCAGCTCGAGAATGCGCTCCTGCCGGTCCGTGAGGTCGGATTGCGCTGCCATGGCAATCGATTTTAGGACCGGGCCTGGGCGGGACCCGAGGCGCTCAGTCGAGTTCGAGAACCGCCTCCGCGTTGCGGATGATCTGGTTTCCGCCCTGCTCGGCGACGGTGTCCGTGACGACTCGCCCGTCGCCTGCCTCCCGGACCGTCGCCGTGACCACGATCTCCTGCTCGGGCATGCCCATGCCCCGGAACTGGACCGAGAGCCTGCGCAGCGCCCGGGGATCGCCGCCGGCCGCGTCGGTGTGCGCACGGGCGATCTGGGCCATCGAGTACAGGCCGTGAAGGATGTTGCCCGGGAGCCCGACGGCCTTCGCGAACTCGGGGTCGATGTGGATTGGGTTGAAGTCGCCGGAGGCGCCCGCGTAGCGATGCGGGAGGTACTTGTCCGGGGTGACCCGGAGCTCCGGCAGCGCCTCGCTGGCCTTCATCGTGCCCACCTGCGCAGCGGCCGCAACTGCAAGATCTCCACCGTGTTACCCACCGGGGCGTGGGATTCTAGGCGAGGCTCCGAGCCTCGCGCCGGGACCACGTTCAGGGATGCGCCGAAATCGAGCCCACCTGCTCATTGCCGCAGTCACGGCGGCGCTCGCGCTCGCCGCCGGCCCGGCTCGCGCCGCGGCGCCGCTCGACGGTAACGGGATATGGATCTGGTACGTCAGCGCCTCGGGGGGCAGCGCGGAGGCGATCGCGAAGAAGGCGAACCGGCGCAACATCGACGTGGTGATGATCAAGAGCGCCGACGCGGGGAACTACTGGGGACAGTTCTCGCCGGCGCTCGTAGACGCGCTGCACGATGCGGGGCTGAACGTGTGCGCATGGCAGTTCGTCTACGGGTCGTCGCCACGGGCCGAGGCGCGCCGCGGCGCGGAGGCAGCCCGCAACGGCGCCGACTGCCTGCTGATCGACGCCGAGGGCCACTACGAGGGCCGCTACAGGGCGGCGGATCGCTATATCGACAAGTTGCGCGACAGGGTTGGACCCGACTACCCGCTGGCGCTCGCGAGCTTCCCCTACGTCGACTACCACCCCTCGTTCCCGTACTCGGTGTTCCTGGGCAAGGGCGCGGCGCAGTTCAACGTCCCGCAGATGTACTGGAAGGCGATCGGGACGTCGGTGCGCGAGGTGTACGAGCACACCTACGAGGTCAACGCGCCGTACGACCGTCCGATCTTCCCGCTCGGCCAGACGTGGCAGAACCCGGGCCGCAAGGCCGTGATCAGGTTCCGGCGCTACGCTCGCCGCCACGACGCCGGCGGCGTCAGCTGGTGGTCGTGGCAGGAGACGAACGGCAAGGAGTGGCGCTGGGTCGGGAAGCCGCTGAAGCGGAAGCGGAGAGTGAAGCGCGCGCGCCACGCCCGCGACCATCGCGCCAGCGGGTACGCCTCGCTCGCGCGCGGCGATCGCGGGGACCTGGTGGTGTGGGCGCAGCAGCTCCTGCGGGCCCATGGGGTGTCGGTCGGCGTCGACGGTGAGCTCGACGCCGGGACCGAGCACGCGGTGCGCTCGTTTCAGGGCAACGAGGGGTTGGACTCCACGGGCACGGTGAACGACCCGACGTGGCGTGCGCTCCTCGACCGCGCGCCGGAGCCCGTCGACTGGTCGCGACGCGAGGAGCCGGCGGCTGCTCGAAGCTCGGCCGCGCTACGCGCGCTCCGCCTCGAGCTCCCGTCCACCCCCGGCCGCCCGTAGCCACGCGCGGACGTTTCTCCCCCTATGACGGGGTCAAGTGTCCACTCGTCGGGCTACCCGCGGACGATGTTCGTCCAGGTGCCCTTGACGGTCTGGTCGCCGTCCTGGTTCGTCGACACCGACTCGAACTCGTAGAAGGTCATCCCGTTTCGCTCGCGCAGGTCGGTCAGCGTGGCGACGGTGGTGACGAGGTCGCCCGCGCACACCGGCTCGCCCCACTCGAACACCTGCCCGCCGTGGACCATCGCCGCGAGGTTGATTGCGACCTCGGGGTCGACCACGGCCGGTCCGACCGCGGGGGCGCTGTACACGACGCAGAACATCGGCGGCGCGACGACGCCGCGAAATCCGGCCGCCCGAGCCGCGTCGGGATCGTGATGGACCGGGTTGGTCTCCCCGACGGCGTTTGCGTATTCACGGATCTTCTCCCGGCCGACCTCGTACTCGACGGCCGGCCACTGCTTCCCGATCAACCCGGTGTTCACCGTCACGCCGGCGCAGTCTATTGCGGCAGCGTGGGGCCGGCCTCAGTCAACCGCCGGCGGCGTACGTACGTGATCAGGAACAGGAGCGCGGCGGCGCCCAAGCCGGCGGCGAGGACCAGCAGGCCGAGCGGCAGAGCGCTGACGAACCCGTCGAAGAGGTCGTCGCCGAATACGATCGCCGGCTGGTTCCGGTTCTCGGCGGTCCGGGCGGCCGTGACCACGTAGTCACCGCCATCGGAGACGTCGAGGTCGCCGATCGAGACGCGGGACCCGAAATTGCCCGAGACCTCGTTCGAGAACCCGTCCGGGTCGAGCGCGAGCGGCTCCCCGCCGTCCGCGGGCCGCACGTCCAGCCTGATGTCGCCGGGCGGGCGAAGGTTCTCGTTGTCGCCGAGGTCGACGTCCTCCTGGAAGTACACGGTCACGTCGCCGACGGGGAGGTCGAGCGTCTCCCGCCCCGGCATCGGCACGGTGCCGAAGCGGTCGCTGGCGGTGAAGCCCCGCAGGCCGCCGACGATCACGACGGCGAGGAAGGCGCCCACGAGCGCCGTCGCCATCACGATGTAGGCGAAGACGTAGGACGGCGGCCGCCGAGCGGCCGGGGTGCTCATCTCGCCGCCCGCTCGCCCGTCTCGGCCGCCGCGATCGCGGTGTCGCGGTCGTCGAGGATGTGGAGCCGGACCACCACACCCCGGCGGAGCTCGAACATGTAGCCGAGCTCCATCTCCACCTTCACGCCGCTGGCGGCACCCCGCGCGGACTGGTGCGCATCGCAGACCACGTGCCGCTCGCCGACGAGGTAGAGCTCGAACGGCCCGATGGTGAAGTCGTCCCAGGCCTCGAGTCAGCCGCCGACCCCCTCCAGATACCCCTCGTGGCCGTGGTAGGTGCCGGCGTTGCCGAGCCCCGGAGCGATATGGAACTCGATCTCGGGGTCGAACAGGTCCAGCATCGCGTCGATGTCGCCCGGTTCATTGCCCCGATGCCGGCCCGGATCACGGCCAGGTCGCGTTCGCGCTCAGGCGCCGGCATCGGCGCCCGGCCCCTCCCGCTCTCGCGCGGCGGCGAGTGCGGCGTCGAAGTCGCCGAACAGCTCGATATGGGTCGCAAGCCCGTCGCGGACCTCGAACAGCCACCCGAGCTGGCCGGTCACCTCGATCCCGCTGCCGCGACCGATCCCCGTCTGCCTCATGTGCGAGACCACGTGGCGCTCCCCGACCGGGACCGTGTCAATGATCCGCATCTCGTACGACTCCCAGGCGTCGCTCCACACCGCCAGCCAACGCACGAACTCCTCGTGGCCCCGGTAGGTCCCGGTGTTGGCGAGCTCGACCGGTACGTGGACGACGACATCGGGGTCGAAGACCCGAAGCACCGCGTCGATGTCGCCGGTGTCGTAGGCCTCCCACGCGGCGCGAGTGAGAGCAATCCGCTCGTCGGGGCTATTTGCGGCCATCCAGCTCCAGCACCGCCAGGAACGCCTCCTGCGGGACCTCCACCTGCCCGACCTGCTTCATCCGCTTCTTGCCGGCCTTCTGCTTCTCGAGCAGCTTGCGCTTGCGGGTCACGTCGCCCCCATACAGCTTCGCGGTCACGTCCTTGCGCAGCGCCTTGACCGTCTCCCGGGCGAGCACGCGGGACCCGATCGCCGCCTGGACCGGGACGTCGAAGAGCTGGCGGGGGATCGTCTTCTGGAGCCGCTCGACGAGCGCCTTGCCCGCCTCGTACGCCTTGTCGCGGTGGACGACGATCGACAGCGCGTCGACCTGCTCGCCGGCGAGCAGCACGTCGAGCTTGACGAGGTCGGAGGCGCGCATCCCGATCGGCTCGTAGTCGAGCGACGCGTACCCGCGCGTCCCCGACTTGAGCTGGTCGTAGAAGTCGAGCACGATCTCGGCCAGCGGCAGCTCGTAGCCGAGCTGGACCCGCTCCGGCGACAGGTAGTGCATCTCGACGTGGGTGCCTCGCCGTCCCTGGCACAGGTCCATCACCGACCCGACATACTCGCTCGGGGTCACGATCGTCGCTCGGATGTACGGCTCGAGGATCTCCTCGATGTCGCCCGGATCGGGCATCTCCGCCGGGCTGTGGACCTCGACCAGCTCGTCGCCTCGCAGGCGGACCTCGTAGCGGACGTTCGGGGTCGTGGCGAGCAGCTCGAGGTCGTACTCGCGCTCGAGCCGCTCACGGACGATGTCCATGTGCAGCAGCCCGAGGAACCCGCACCTGAACCCGAACCCCAGCGCCTCCGAGGTCTCGGGCTCCCAGCTCAGCGCGGCGTCGTTCAGCGCCAAGCGCTCGAGCGCGTCGCGGAGGTCCGGGTAGCGGTCGGTGTCGATCGGGAACAGCCCGCAGAACACGACCGGCTTCACCTCGCGGTACCCGGGCAGGGGCTCGGTCGCCGGGGTCGCGCGCGAGGTCAGGGTGTCCCCGACCTGAAGCTGGGCGACGTCCTTGATCCCGGTGATCACGTAGCCCACCTCGCCCGCCGCCATCGCCTGCGCCGGGCGCATCGCCGGGGTCAGGTGCCCGATCTCGTCGATCTCGGCCTCGGTCCCGGCCTGCATCGCCGAGATCTTCGCGCCGCTCTCGAACCTCCCGTCGACCATCCGCACGTAGGCGACCACGCCGCGGTACTGGTCGAACTCGGAATCGAAGATCAGCGCGCGGGCGGGCGCCTCGGGGTCTCCCTGCGGCGGCGGGATTCGCTCAACGATCGCCTCCAGCACCTCGGGGACCCCCTGTCCCGTCTTCGCCGAGATCCGCAGCACCTCGGCCGGGTCGCCGCCGACCAGGTCGGTGATCTCGCCCGCGACCACGTCCGGCTCGGCGCTTGGCAGGTCGACCTTGTTGACGACCGGGATCAGCTCCAGCCCGGCGTCGACCGCCGCGTAGGTGTTGGCCACGGTCTGCGCCTCGACGCCCTGGGCCGCATCGACGACGAGCACCGCGCCCTCGCACGCCGCTAGGCTCCGCGACACCTCGTAGGAGAAGTCGACGTGGCCCGGAGTGTCGATCAGGTGCAGCCGGTACTCCCGCCCGTCACCGGCGCGGTACGCCACCCGGACGGCCTGAGCCTTGATCGTGATCCCGCGCTCGCGCTCGAGCTCCATCGAGTCGAGCACCTGGGCGCGCATCTTCGCCGGGTCGACCGCGCCGGTGAGCTCGAGGATGCGGTCCGCGAGCGTCGACTTGCCGTGGTCGATGTGGGCGATGATCGAGAAGTTGCGGATGTCGTTCACGTGCGTAGGATCGCAGCGAAATGCGTGCCGGCAGGGGAATGCTGCGTGGTCACGCTAGCGGGCGTGCTCGCGGTGGCGGCGGTGCTCGCGTCGATCGGGAGCGCCCAAGCCGCGCTGCCGGCGCCCGCTCCGTGCTCCGGCCCGGGCTGCGAGACCCCGAGCCGATGACCGAGCCATGGCAGTGGCAGCTGCAGCGAAGGCCGACCTCTCGGTGCCGGCTCCCGTATACGACATCGACGTCGACAACCCGGCTCGAATCGTCGACGAGATCCACGCCCAGGGGGACCGGGCGATCTGCTGTTGCGCTTCAGCCCCAACGCGTTCGCTGAATCTGCGCGCCAGTTCCCTGAACGCCCTGTCCACGTCCGTGAACCACGCGAACCGGATCGCCCGGCCGCCGCGGAGGGTCCACAGATGGCTCTGGGCAACCTCGGTGTCCATGCCGCTCACCTCGAGATGCACGTGCATCCGGATCCTCGCCCCACCATGTCTCCGGACTCGACCACGTCGTCGACGACGATCTCGGCCTGGTCGAGCACCTCGCGTACCGAGGGCGGGAGCGGGGCAAGCGACTGTGCGGCGCGACCCGACTCGGACTGGGCTTGGACTCCGCTGCGATTGCCGAGTATCTCAGCCGCGGCGGCGGCGGACGAGGCGCGCGATCTGCTCCAGCTCCGGGACGCGAAGCGCGGCCAGCGCCGCCACGTAGACGGCAAGGCCGGCGCCGAGCGCCGCGGCCATCTCGACGATCTGGGCGCCGATCGAGCGCCCGAGCGCCTCGTCGAGCAGCGACCACACGGCGAGGGAGACGGCGGCGAGCAACGCCGAGGCGGCGGCGATCCGCGCCGAGCTCGACAGCAGCCGGCCGAGCTCGATCCCGCCGAGCGCATCGCGCAGGACGACGCACTGCGCGGTGACGCTCGCCGCGGTGGCGATCGCCGTCGCGGCGACGATCCCACCGACCCCGAACGGGCCGTACAGGGCGAGCGCCCCGAGCGCGGTGATGACCAGGTT
This sequence comes from Solirubrobacterales bacterium, assembly GCA_035461345.1. Taxonomy (GTDB): domain Bacteria; phylum Actinomycetota; class Thermoleophilia; order Solirubrobacterales; family 70-9; genus DASPWW01. The sequence continues at coordinate 32,916 of DATHVJ010000118.1, forward strand.
CCCGGCCGAGATCGCGGTCGGAACCCAGGGCCGCTGGAGGCTGAAGAACGTCCTCGTCAGCAGCAGGAAGAGCCCATTGAACGGCAGCGAGAAGGCGAACCAGAACAGCGCCGTGGCCACGAGCTGCGTCTGGGAGGGGCCGAACTCGCCGCGCTCGTACACGAGCCGGATCATCGGCTCGGACAGGACCAGGATCGCCGCCGCGGCCGGGAGCAGCAGGAGGACGATCTGGCGCATCCCGTTGGCCATCGTCGACCGCAGGTCGTCGTAGGCGTGCCGGGCGGCGAACCGCGACAGCGTCGGGAACACGACCGTCGCGACCGCGACGGAGAACATCCCCTGGGGGAGCATGTAGATCCGGAACGCCTTGTCGATCGCCGCCGGCGCGCGATCGGAGACCAGGGTGCCGAAGAGGCTGTTGATGACGAGGTTGAAGTTGATCAGCCCGAGGCTGATCGTCACCGGCAGCATCAGCAGCAGGACCTTTCGCACGTCCGGGGTCCAGGCGAAGACCCGCTGGAGGCGGAACGGCGTGTTGCGTAGGTCGAAGCTGACGATCGCGAGCTGCACCGCGGTCCCGACCAGCACGCCGATCGCGTAGGCGTAGATCTTGTCTTTCTCGGGGAACGCGGGCGCGAGCCCGACCAGCACGGCGATGATCGCGACGTTCCAGAAGAAGGGGGCAATCGCGAACAGCGCGAAGCGGTCGTAGCTGTTCAGCACGCCGACGACGAGCCCCGACACCCCGAGCATCAGCAGGATCGGGAACAGCAGCCTGGACAGCGCCACGGTGAGGTCGTCGAGGCGCCCGCCGAACCCCGGCGCCAGCACCTCCATCACCGCCGGCGCGACGAGGATGAACAGCGCGGTCAGCGCCCCGATGATCAGGATGAAGGCGAAGATCAGCGTCGATACGAGCCGGAACGCCTCGCGCCGCTCGCCGCGCTCGAGGTGCTCCGTGAACACCGGCACGAGCGCCGCCTGGATCGCCTGGTCGGCGAACAGGCTGCGGACCAGGTTCGGCACCTGGAACGCGATCGTGAACGCCGACATCGGTCCCTTGACTCCGAAGTAGCCGGCCGCCACGATCTCACGAACCAGCCCCGCGACCCGCGACAGGCCGGTCGCGAACGAGAAGAACGCCGTGGAGCGCGCCAGCCGACCGGACCGCGGCTGCTCGGCTGGCCCGGCGACCGGCTCGCCGGCCACGGCCTCGAACGTTCCCGTGCCTGGATCGCGCGAGTCAGGCGCTATAGTCACGCGCCGCCCCCATGGCCAACATCGCTTCCCAGAAAAAGAGGATCCAGCGCTCGGAGCGTGAGCGGCTCGAAAACCGGCGCCTGACGAGCGCCGTCAGCACTCACTTCCGGCGTCTCGAGCGCGCCGTGGAGTCCGGCGATGCCGACGCGATCGCGACCGAGCACCGCACGCTCGTGTCGCGGATCGACAAGGCCGTTCAGAAGGGCGCGCTGCACGCCAACGCGGGTGCGCGCAAGAAGAGCCGCGCGGCGAGGCTCCGCGGCGCGGCCTGAGTCCCGTCGCCCACCTTCCACCCGCTCAAACGCCGGCCGGCTCGGCTCCAGCGGCGCGCCTGACCGCGAGCGTGAGCGCGACGCGCTCGTCGTAGTCGGAGCCACCCCGGCACCAGATTTCGAGCGCGGCGATCGTCGCGATCCCGTCGCGGACGTCATCGAGCGAGCTGCCGCGCAGGCGCTGGAGCAGCATCTTGGCCGCGTAGGGGTGCATGTCGAGGCTCGACGTGATCTCCTTCGGCGACCGCCCGGCCTCCAGCGCCACCAGCGCCCGCTGGGCCTGGCGCAGACGCCGGGCGAGCGCGTAGACGAGCCCGCTGACGCTCTCCCCCTGCGCGATCAGGCGCTCGGACGCGAGGACCGCGTCGGCGGGTCGGCGTTCGATCAGGCTGTCGGAGAGCCCCCATGTGGCGGCCTCGGAGGTGTCGGCGACCATCGCCTCGAGGTCGGCGAGCGTGACCTCGCCGTCCGGGCCGGCCCACAGCGCGAGCCGGTCGAGTTCGTTGGCGAGCCGCACCGTGCTCGTGCCCATGCGCTCGACCAGCAGGCGGGCGGCCGGAAGCTCGAGCGTGAAGCCGCGCTCCGCCGCGTCGGCGACCAGCCGCTGCGGGAGATCGCGCTCGCGGGGCGCGTCGAAGGTGAGCGCCTCGCCACCGGCCTTCTTCACCGCCGGTCCGAGCTTCGCCGGCGCCTTCCCGCGCGCGACCAGGACCACGGTCGTGTTGGGCCCGAGGCTCGCCAGCGCCGACGCGATCTTGCCGGCCTGCGCGGCGGGCCACCGCTCGACGTGGTCGGCGAGCAGGTAGCGGTGGGTGGCGGTCAGCGACAGCGCGGGAATCGACGCGATCAGCGCGGCGGCGTCCGGGGCGCCTCCGTCCGCGGGCATGAACTCCTCGAGCGCGCCCGGGCCCCCGTCCGCCTCGGCCCGCGCCCGCAGACGGGCCACTGCGGCGTCGATCTTCGCCTCGTCGGTCCCCGCGATCAGGTAGGCAGGGTTGAGCTCGGCCACGGGCCGAGTGTATTCGTCATCTCGGCCGGCGCTCGGCGCTCAGTAGCCGCCCGCGCCGGTCCCGCCGCTGTCGTCGCCGCCCTCGTTCTCCGACTCGCCGGTCGTCGTGGTCCCGGTGGTCGTGGTCCCGGTCGTCGTGGTCGTGGTTGGCTTCGTTCCGGTGGTGGTTCCTCCGCCGCCACCGCCGCCGCCCTGCGGCTCGATGATCGTGGTCGTCGTGTCGTCGCCGCCGCACGCCGAGATCCCGATCCCGGCGCCGACGCCGAGTGCCGCCGTCGCGGCGATGATCGCTACCCGCTTCATCCTCCCCTTTCGCTCGCGTCCAGTCGCAGCACCCTAGCCGACTCAGTCGGGGCCGGCGCTCCAGCCGTCGCCGTGGACCGCGATCTCGACGTCGCCGTGCTCGTCGGTTCGCAGCGTGCTCACCCCGTGCTCGGCGAGCGCCGAGACGGTCGCCGGGGACGGATGGCCGTATGGGTTGCCCTCGTCGACCGAGATCACGGCCGCCCGCGGCGTGGTCGTCTCGAGGAGCCGCTCGAGGCCCGCGTCCTCGCTGCCGTGGTGGGCGACCTTGAGCGCGTCGACGGGCCCCGGCTGGATCGGCACGACCTCGGCCTCGGCGTCGCCGCACAGCAGCATCGTGAAGCGCCGCCACCGCGCGAGCAGGACGAGCGAGGAGGCATTGGGGTCGGCGCTTTCGGCGGGCGGGGCGTCGCGCGGAGGCGGCCACAGGACGTCGAGCCGCAGCGAGCCCGCGCGCACCGCGTCGCCCCGAGCCACCGCGAGCGGCCGTGATCCGGCGGCCCGGGCGCCGGCAAGCAGCCGCCGGGGCGCGCTCGCGTGCACGAGCGAGTCGACGGGGAGCTCCGCCATCAGCTCGGGAACGCCGCCGGCGTGGTCGAGCTGCGCGTGGGTCACGACCGCCGCCCCGAGCCGGTCGACCCCCTCGTCGGCGAGTTTCGCGGCGATTCCGGCGCCCGGCGGCCCGGCATCGACCAGCACGGGGTCGGCGTCGCGCGGCTCGAGCAGGATCGCGTCCCCCTGCCCCACGTCGAGGACGGTGATCTCGAGCCCGACGCCTGCCTCGCCGCCGTCGTCGCCCCCACTCGCCGGGACCGCGAGGTGGAGCGCCGCCACGGCGGCCACGAGCAGCGCGAGAAGCGCCGCCCGGCGCGAGCCCCATCCGAGGCCGAGCCTGCGCGTCGCCGCGGCGCCGAGCAGCCAGCCCGCGCACAGCAGCGCAGCGTAGGAGCCGACGAGCGCCGGCCCTGAGAGGCGCACGCGGGCGAGGGCCCAGTCCGGCGCGGCCATCCAGTGTGCGACCTGGGCGACGTAGGCGATCAGCAGTGCGTTGACGGCGTTGAGGGGCTCGACGGGAAGCCCGGGGAGCTGGCCCGCCATCGCGGCGAGCATCCCGAGCCACATCACCGGAGCGACTGCAGGAAGGGCGAGGAGATTGGCGGGCAGCGTCGTGACCGAGAACGAGTCGAAGTGGTGCGCCATCAACGGCGCGGTCGCGAGCGCGGCCGCGATCGTCATCCCCGCCCCCTCGGCGAGCGCCGCCTGCCACGACAGCGGGCCCCTCCCCCGGCGGTTGCCGAGCGGGCTCAGGAGCCAGCCGCCGATGCCGCGCGACCACAGCAGGATCCCGATCACCGCAGCGAAGCTGAGCTGCCAGCCGACGTCGCCGCTCGCCAGCGGGTTGACCGCGAGCGTCGCCGTCGCCGCGAATAGCAGCGCGTACCACCGCGATCGCGGGCGGCCCGCGAGCCCGGCGACGATGCCCGCGGCGCCCATCACGCCGGCGCGCTGGATCGAGGGACCCGCTCCGGTCACCGGTACGTAAAGGGCGATCAAGCCGAGCACGCAAGCGAGGCGGGCGCGGAGGGACAGGTCGAGCATCGCCAGCAACGGCATCGCGAGCAGTGCGAGCAGGATCACGTTCTGCCCGCTGACGGCGAGTAGGTGCGCCAGTCCGGAGCGCTTGAACTCGTCCACCGTCGCCGCCTCGATGCGATCGTCCTGGCCGAGGACGAAGCCGCGCGCCAGCGCCGCCTCGCGCGTCGGCATGCCGCGCGCCAGCGCCGCCTCGGCGCGCGTCCTCACGACGTCGGTCAGCGCCGCCAACCCGCCGCGCGATTGCGGGCGCGGGCGCACGCGGCGCGCGACCAGCACCTCGCCGATCCCGTGGCGACGAAGGTAGGGGCGCTCAAACTCCGCCGGCTCGCGCAGCGTTCCGGTCGCCTCGAGCTCCCGCCCGACGGGCAGGTCCGGGACGGGCTCCCGGGCCTCGACCAGTAGTCGCCCCGCGGCCGTCTGGATCCGCACCGAGACGGTGCCCTCGACGCGCCGTGGGACCGCGGTCACGAAGCCGCGCGCGGTCGCTCGTCGCCCCTCCGGCGCCTCGAACGCACCCGCGTCGATCGCCGCCAGGCGTGCCGCTCCGCCGACGAGGCCCGCGAGGCCGGCCACCGCCGCGACCAGCGCGAGCCACGCCGCGGCGACCGCGATGCCTCCGCGTCGAGGGCGCACGGCGACGAGGGCGACGCCCGTCGCGAGCAGGACGCCGAGCGCGACCGGCGCGGTGAGCGGGGGCGCGGACAGTTGCGGCGCCGCGCACAGGCCCGCCGTAGCGCCCGCGAGCGCCGCGAAGCGCAACTCGGCGAGCAGCGTCGAGGAGCAGCGGATCAGGGCTGGAGCGCGCTCCGCAGCGACTCCATCGTCGCCGGACCGATGCCGCTGATCTCGTCCAGGTCCTCGACCGAGGAGAGGCCGCCCTGCTCGTCGCGGTACTCGACGATGTTCTGGGCGGTCACCGGCCCGATCCCCTCGATCGTGTCGAGTTCCTCGACGGTCGCGCTCCCGAGGCTGATCGGCCCCTCGCTGTCACCGCCCGACGACGAGGCCGCCGCCGCGCCGCCGCGGGGGACGACGATCTGCTGGCCGTCGGTCACCAGCGCCGCGAGGTTGATGCCCTCGACGGCATCCGACCGTGTCGCGCCGCCTGCCCGCTGGACCGCGTCGGTGACCCGGGACCCCGCCGGCAACCGGTAGACGCCGGGATCGCGCACGGCGCCAGCCACGTGGACGACGACGTCCCTGCCCGACTCGGCCGACACCGATGATGACCCGCCGCCGCCCGACCCGGCGAAGCTCACCTCTCCCGGCGAGGAGCCGTGGTCGTCGGCGGATTTGATCCACCGCGCGCCGAGCAGCAGCAGGGCCACCGCCACGGCGCCGTAGACGAGGATCTGCGAGCGGCTGAGGTGCGCCACGGCGGTCGATCATCGGCCCCGGCGGCGCGCCGGTGGCGCGCGAAATGAAACGAGTCAGATAATCCGGAACCCGGTCATGCCCTCGGGCGGCTCCTCGACCACCTCCACCCGCTCGACGAGCGCGCCGTGCGGGCCCTCGTGGGCGAACCGCACCATGCGCTCGACATGGTCGTCGCCACCCTCGAACGCCGCCTCGACCGTGCCGTCGGGATTGTTCCGCACCCAGCCGGCGACCCCGAGCTCGATCGCGCGCCTCCGCGTCGTGTCGCGGAAGAACACGCCCTGCACGCGTCCGTGAACGACGACCCGGCGTCTAGTCATTCGTTGCTCGTCGCTGGTTGCTCGTTGTTCGAGCTACGAGCAACGAACTACGAGCAACGAATCAGTACTCCCCGTCTTCGTCGTAGCCGGCCGCGGTGTTGCCGGCGAGCTGGCGGTCGAAGAGCTCGTCGACCGAGATCGCGGGAGAGAGGACGGAGATGCATGTGAACGGCTCGTCCCCCTCGTTGGAGATCGAGTGGTCGGTGGCCGGAGGGATCAGCGCCAGGTCTCCCTGGCCGAGCTCCTCGGTGTCGCCGGCCGCCGACAGGGTGCCGCTGCCGCGCACGATCACGTACACGTGCTCGGCCTCCTCGTGGGAGCGCAGACGCTCCGACGCCCCCGGGGGGACCTCGATCAGGATCGCGGACATGTTCCGCGAGCCCAACTCACCGGCGTCCATGAGGATGTGGGTACGGAGGCTGTGCCACTCGGTGACGGCCGCCTCCGATTGCCGCCTGACAAGCATGCGCGGCGCTTTCTAGCAGACCCGCGCGGGCGAGGTTGCGCCAATCGAAACCCGCTGGAAAGTGGGCGTCCCAAGAGCACCGGAAAGCTCGCTTGCGAACTTTCCGCCCTCGGTGATCCGCTCAACGGACCACCAAATTCACGAGCTTGCCGGGGATCACGATCTCCTTGACGACGTTGCGTCCGTCGATGTGCTCGCGGACGCGATCGCTCTCCCGGGCCAACCGCAGCAGGTCCTCTTCGGGTGCGTCGGCCGCCGCCTCGATGCGGTCGCGGAGCTTCCCGTTCACCTGGACGACGAGCGTGAACGTCTCGCGCTCGAGCAGCTCGGGGTCGGGCTGCAGCCACGGCTGCTCCCACACCCGCTCGCCGGTGAGCTGCTCGTAGACCTCGGCCGCGACGTGCGGTGCGAAGGGGAACAGGACCGATGCGGTGGTCGCCACGGCGAACCGCAGCGCGGGGTCGCCCGCCGGGTCGCCGTACAGAGAGTCCTTGTGTCGGTAGGCGTCGTTGACGAGCTCCATCAGGGCCGCGATCGCGGTGTGGAAGTGGAAGCGACGGCCGATGTCGGCGGTCGCCTTTTCGATCGCCCAGTGCGCCTTCACGATCAGCTCGCGCGCGGTGCCCCCGGGATCCCGAGGCGGCTCGCCGGGCTCGGTGCGCTCGATCACCTCCTGGGCGAGGCTCCACACTCGCCGCAGGAAGTTGTGGACGCCGTGAACGCCGGCGTCGGCCCAGTCGGCGTCCTTCTCGGGCGGGCCCATGAAGCAAATGTAGGTGCGCGCCGTGTCGGCTCCGTAGCGGCGCACGTACTCCGCCGGGCTGACCACGTTCCCCTTCGACTTCGACATCTTGTCGCCGTCGCGCAGGATCATCCCCTGCGTGAACAGGCTGGCGAACGGCTCCTGGACCCCGAGGTAACCCATGTCGGCGAGCGCCTTGGTGAAGAAGCGCGCGTACATCAGGTGGAGGATCGCGTGCTCGACGCCGCCGATGTACTGGTCGACCGGCATCCAGTGGTCGGCGATATCGCGGTCGAACGGGGCGTCCTCGTTGCGCGGGTCGAGGTAGCGGAGGAAGTACCAGGACGAGTCGACGAACGTGTCCATGGTGTCGGTCTCGCGGCGTCCCGGCCCGCCGCAGCGCGGACACTCGGTTGCGACCCAGTCCTCGACCGCCGCGAGCGGGCTCTTCCCCCTCGGCGCGTAGTCCTCGACGTTGGGGAGCACGACCGGGAGCTGGTCGTCGGGGACGGGGACGATCCCGCACTCGGCGCAGTAGACGACCGGGATCGGGCACCCCCAGTAGCGCTGGCGCGAGAGGAGCCAGTCGCGGAGCCGGTAGCTGACGGCGTGGCGGCCCTTGCCGTGCTCCTCGAGCCACTCGGTCACCTTCTCGATCGCCTCCGAGGCGGAAAGGCCGGTGAAGGGACCGGAGTTGACCAGTCGCTCGTCCTCGGAGTGCTCGACAAAGGCGGCGTCGTCCGGCACCTCGCCCTCGGCGGGTTCCACGACCTGGCGGATCGGCAGGTCGAATGCCTGCGCGAACTCGAAGTCGCGCTGGTCGTGCGCCGGCACCGCCATGATCGCGCCGGTGCCGTACTCCATCAGCACATAGTCGGCGACGAACAGCGGGATCTGCTCGCCGTTGACGGGGTTGGTGACCGTGCGGCCGAGCGGCACACCGGTCTTGGGACGGTCCTCGGCCCCACGCTCCTCGGTCGCGGCGCGCATCGCGCGGTCGACGTACTCGCGCACGGGGCCCTCGGCGTCGGTGCCTGCGACGAGCCGCTCGAGCTCGGGATGCTCGGGCGCGAGGACGAAGAAGGTGGCGCCGAACAGCGTGTCGGGGCGGGTGGTGAAGACGGGGAAGTCGATCTCCAGCTCCTCGCAGGTGAACACCGCCTCGGCGCCCTCCGAGCGGCCGATCCAGTTGCGCTGCATCGTGATCACGTGCTCGGGCCACGACTCGAGGCGGTCGAAGTCGTCGAGCAGCCGCTGGGCATAGTCGGTGATGCGGAAGAACCACTGCTCGAGGCGCCGGGACTCGACCGGGTTGCCGCAGCGCTCGCAGCGCCCGTCCACGACCTGCTCGTTGGCGAGCACGGTGGCGTCGTGGGGGCACCAGACCACGGGCGCCACGGCCCGATAGGCGAGGCCCTGCTCGAGCAGGCGCAGGAAGATCCACTGCGTCCAGCGGTAGTAGTCGGGGTCGTGGCTGGAGATCTCGCGCGACCAGTCGATCGAGATCCCCCATGAGCGGAACTCGCGACGGAAGGTCTCGATCGAGGCCTCCGTCGAGGCGCGTGGGTGCTCGCCTGTTCGGATCGCGTGGTTCTCCGCCGGGAGGCCGAACGCGTCGTAGCCCATCGGGTGGATGACCCGCATCCCGTGGCGGCGGCGGAAGTGGGCGAGCGCGTCGCCGATCGAGTACGTCTTGAGGTGGCCCATGTGCGGCTCGCCCGAGGGATAGGGGAGCATCTCGAGCACGTAGCTCTTGGGGACGGAGTCGTCGAACCCGGGCTCGCCGGGGTTGGGGACGTGCCACGTGCGCTCGTCCTCCCACAGGCGCTGCCACTTGCGCTCGATCTCGTGCGGCTCGTAGGGCTTCATCGGTGGTGACGGCGCCGAATTCGGGCTCGCGGCGCCCCTCCCGGCGGAGTTTAGGGTCCCGCCCGCGCGGCGCGGCTGGGTGCCTACGTGGCGGTGTGCGCCGCGTGAGCGAGGACGACGGTGATGGTCATCAGCGCGCCGAGCAGCGTCACCGTCCAGCGACAGACGCGATGGGACTCGAGCGCCATGGCGGTGGTCTCGGCGCCGCCCCCGAGCGGGGTGCCGTTCGGGGGCGGCCCAAGTCCCTGTTCCCGCGTCTCCCTATTCCAGCGTCTCACCCTGTCGGTGGTCGTCCATCTGGGGTGCGAGGCTAGGGGCGGGGAGGCGGCTCGCCATCCGCCGAGGACGCGGATTTCCCGCTTCGAGCAATTGCATGCTCGCTGCGGGGAACTACGGATGGGCGGGCGCCGCTGGGCGGCTCCTCGCCGGGCGTATAGTCACAGCCGGTGCCCGGAAACCAGCGAAAGGAGCGGAGATGGCGCGCCTGATCAGACTCGACCGCAGCGGCCACACGACACTGGCGGAGTGGATGGCGGACGACGCGGCGACGCGGGAGGCGGCGGTCGAGGCGTTCCGCCGCGAGCTCGACGCGGGAATGGTGGCGAGCGTGAGCTACGACGACGGCACCGCCGAGGTCGTTCGCGAGCTCCCCGCCGACGCCGAGCTGGTCGTCCTGCGGCGCCCGATCGCTGGCGGGTAGGACCGAAGGGTCTTGGCGGCGCCGGTGGGCTATCTGGGGGAGGCCGCTCCGCTGTGGTGGCGGGAGCGGCCGAGCGCGCGGACGCTGCGCCGCGACGGGCGGCTGTGGACGGCGTGGACGACGGCGATCGCCGTCCCGTTCTTCGCCGCGGGCGCCTTCCTGCTGTGGCTCGAGCCGCTGACGTTCCCGGTCGCGGCGGGGAGCTTCGCCCACGGGTGGCTGATCCCGGGGCTGTACGCGCGCCGCGGCGCGCGCTCGGTCGTGCCGATCGGGGGAGAGGGGAGCGCGAGCCGGGGTAGCGGGACCGACGCGAAGGCGGAGCGGGCGGCGCTCGGCCTGCTCGGTGACCTCGTCGGACACGAGGCGCGGGAGATCCTGAGCGAGACCGGCCTCGTGCTCGAGCGCGGCCGGCTGGGGGTGTGGCTGGTCGGCGAGCAGGGGGCGATCATGGTCCGCCCCGGCGGCCGCCGCGCGGACTGCTGGTGCGTGCGGATCGCGGAGCCGGGGTCGCTGCCGGCCGGCGACAGGGTCGCTCACCTGCTGCTGGCGCTGCGCGAGGACGAGGCGGGGTTCGCCACCGTCGCCAACCTCGCATTCTCGGGCGCGACGTGGCGGGTGCGGAGGCGGATGGAGAGGCGCTCGCGGCCGGCGCTCGACGCGGCGCGGGCGCAAACGCGAGGACTATCCTCGGGTCCGTGAGCGCGCGATCGCAACGCGAGGACCTGGAGGCGATCCGGCACGAGCTGCGGCCGCTGTTCGACCGCGTGGTGATCAAGGAGCTCGACCAGGATCGGATGCGCCGCTCGGGCCTCGTCGTGCCGCCGGGAAGCCACGACCCGCCCCCGCAGCACGGGATCGTGCTCGCGGTCGGCCCGGGGCTCGACTGGTGGGAGCAGGCGGGGTTGCGATGCCGGTCCAGGTCGGCGACCACGTCGTGTTCCCGGCGTCGGCCGGGACGTGGATCGAGGTCGACGAGGAGCGCCTGCTGGTGTGCCGGGTGACCGAGCTGCTCGGCGTGCTCGAGACGGTCGAGCGACGCGACGCCTAGTCTGGCGGGCGTCGATAGCGCGCGACCTCGAAGTGCGTCGAGCGCTCGTCGCGCTCGACGAGGAAGCGGTCGTCCTCGGGGTAGAAGACGGCGGCCTCGTGGTCGTCGCCGGCGAACGCCTTGACGGCGTCGAGCGAGTCCCAGAGCGTGAACATGACGAACTCGACCTTGTCGCCGAGTGGACGGCGGAGCATGTAGACGCCGCGGTTGCCGGGGGTCTCGGCGTAGCCCTTGACGCCGGTGTTCTCCATGCAGGCGGCGTACGCGTCGCCGTCCTCGGCGCCGACGGCGCCTCGCCACATGCGTGCGATCACGGCGGCTCCTCCTCTCGGCCGGGGTCAATGTTCGGCGGGCCGAGCCGCGCGTGCGGCTTGCCGCGGCGAGTGATCAGGATCTGCTCGCCGGCGGCGGCGCGCTCCAAGTACCAGCCGAAGTGGTTGCGGAACTCGTGTGCGCCGACTTCAGCCGCTGCCGACTTCCTTGTAGTGGAGCTAGCCGGACTCGAACCGGCGACCTCCGCCGTGCCACGGCGGCGCTCTTCCCACTGAGCTATAGCCCCTTCTAGAAAGTGATCGGCAGCCCAGTTTAGACCAGCCCGCTGGCCATTCCTCGGAGCAGAGAGACGGAGGTGAATCAGATGTTTGCCCGATATCAGCCCAACGGGAACTAGGAAGCAGCGATCGAGTTGGTCGCAATAGGCGGCAACTGCGTCGATCTCCTCAGCCGAGTACGGCGATCGAATGTAGCCACGCGGGCTCAGGTAGTTGCCCGAAACGTGGATCTGCACGACATCGCCATGGACCGTCGCCCATTTGCATTGGATCCTGTCTAGCTGACCACCGACCTCGAATACAAGGTCGCAGCGTCCGTGCTCCTGCACCGGAGCGAATACTGGAACTCCGAGTCGGATCGCGGCCGCCGCGATCTCGATCTCGGCGATCGCGCCCTTGTGGTTGCTGTCGTCCACGAACGTATGTTCGTGGATCGGGGGACACGAGACACGATCCGAACGTCGGGAGAGTGTGAAACCGCTCCGCCAGGCGACGCCGCCGCGTTACTCCTCGTCGTCGACGTCGAGCACGACGCGGCCGTCCTTCAGCGACCGCACCTTGAACTCGAGGTCGCAGCGCTGCTCGAGCTCGCGCAGCAGCTCCACCGGCTCGCTCAGCCGCATGTCCAGCTCCGCCCTGCCCTGCGAGAAGCGCCTGATCTTGATCTCCGACGCCGCCCCGATTGAGCCCGCGGCGTCCTCGAGCGCGACGAGCTGGGAGAAGTCGCTGAGCGGCCCGACGTCCATGTGCACCCGGCCGGTGAACACGTCCCCTCTCTCGGCGCCGCCGCCGGGCTCCTCGGCATCCCCTCCGTCCCCGTTGCGCGCGCTCCGCACCGCCCGCGGCAGCTTGGCCACGTCAGACACCCGCTCGACGAGCTCGGACGCGTCCTTCAACGCCTTGAGCCGGATCTGAGTCGCCTGGCCGCGCGCCTGGGTCCGGATCTCCTCGAGCTGGCGCCCGAGCGCCGCGATCGAGCGCATCCCCTCGTCCCCGCTCGCGCGAAGCTCGGCGATCTCCTCGTGCGCCGCTCGCAGCTCGCTGGTGCGCCGCACCACCTCCTCCGAGAGCCGGCGCGACACTCGCTCCAGCTCCTCGCCCTTCGCGCGGCACGTCGCCAGCGCACGCTCGGTCGCCGCCATCGCGGCGTCCCGCGCCGCAATCTCCGCGTCGACCTCGCCTCGCCGGTAGCCAAAGAGCGAACGCCTGAAGCCGCTCATCCGCGCAGCAGCGTATGCCCCCCTCCGGACGCCAACTCGTACAAACCCGAGGAGCTACCCGGAGGCGGCACGCGACGCCGCGCCAGCCAGGTCCAGCTCCAAGCGCGGCGCCTCACCCCACAGCGTCTCGAGCCGGTAGTAGTCGCGCGCCTGGGGCGAGAACACGTGCAGGATTGCGTCGAGGTAGTCGACCAGGATCCACTCGGCCTGGCGCTCGCCCTCGACGTGGTCGGGCGACAGCCCCTCCTCCCGCTTCATCGCCTCTCGCACCTCGTCGTGGATCGCCTTCGCCTGGCGCTGGTTGCGCGCCGTGCACAGGACGAGGAAGTCCGTGTAGGCGACCATGCCCCGCATGTCGAGGACGACGATATCCGCCGCCTGCTTGGCATCGGCGATCGCCGCCACCCGGCGGGCAAGCTGCTCTGACGTCACGCCGTTCGCGACCCCCCGGCGCCCTCCGCGACGCCCGGGTAGAGGCCGCGCTCCTCGATCAGCGCCGCGACCGCATCCGGGACGAGGTAGCGAATCGGCCGCCCCCCCGCCACCCGCTCGCGGACCATCGTCGACGACACCTCGATTGCGGGCATGTCGACGAACTCGGCCCCACCGCCCGCGCTGAGCTCCTCCAGCACCGACTCGACATCGGCGCGCGTCACACCTCCGCGCTCCACGACCCCCAGCCTCGCGAGCTCGAGCACCCGCTCCGGGCGCCGCCAGGTCCCCAGCTCGACCGCCGCGTCGGCGCCCATGATCCACACCGGCTCGTCTCCCGGCCGCTGCTCCCGCAGCAACTCGAGCGTGCGGAACGAGTACGACACCTCGTCGCGCTCGGCCTCCAGCTCCGACACTCCGAGACGATCGTCGTCCCCCGCCGCCAGCTGGGTCATCTCCACCCGCACCCCGGCCCCCGGGTCGGCCTCGATCCGCTTGTGCGGCGCCCGCCCGGTCGGGACGAGAAGGACCTCCGACAGCGCCAGCTGGGCGAACGCCTCCTGGGCGAGGATGAGGTGCCCGATGTGGGGGGGGTTGAAGGCCGAGCCGAGCACGCCCACCCGGCGGCCCGCGCCGTCGCCAACGTTCTGGGCAGGGACCGGAGGACCTCCTACTCCCTCACCTGGCCGCTGCCGTGGACCACGTACTTGGTGGTCGTCAGCTCACGCAGGCCGATCGGCCCGCGCGCGTGGAGCTTCTGCGTCGAGTTGCCGATCTCGGCGCCCATCCCGAACTCGAACCCGTCCGTGAACCGCGTCGACGCGTTGACGTACACGGCCGCGGCGTCGACCTCGCCGGCGAACCGCTCCCCCGCCTCCTCGGAGCCCGTCACGATCGCCTCCGAGTGGCCGCTCCCGAACCGATTCACATGCTCGATCGCCTCGTCGAGGGAGTCCACCACGCCGATCGCCATCTTCAGCCCAAGGTACTCGGTGCGCCAGTCGTCATCGGTGGCGACGCCGACGTCTACCTGACCGGCGCTCTTCCGCACCCGCTCGTCGCCGACGAGCTCCACTCCGGCGGCGGCGAGGTCGCCGAGCAGGCCGGGGAGCAGCTCGCCCGCCACCGCCGAGTTGACCAGCAGCGTCTCGGCCGCGTTGCATACCCCCGGCCGCTGGACCTTCGCGTTGTACGCGACACGGCGCGCCATCTCGAGGTCGGCGTCGTCGTGCACGTAGACGTGGCAGTTCCCCGACGCGGCGTAGATCACCGGCACCGTCGCGACGTCCTTCAGCGCCTTCTTGAGGCCCTCGCCACCGCGCGGGATCACGAGGTCGACCGTGTCCTCCGCACGGGCCAGCTCCTCGAGCTCGGACCGCTCGCCGGACAGCAGCCCGACCGCGTCGGTGGGCAGGCCGGCGTCCGCGACCGCCTCGCGCACTACCGCGGCGAGCGCCCCGTTGGACCGCTGCGCGTAGCTCGAGCCCCGCAGCACGATCGCGTTCCCGGACTTGATGCACAGCGCCGCGCAGTCCACCGTGACGTTGGGTCGCGCCTCGTAGATCACCGCGACCACGCCCAGCGGCACCCGCACCTTCTTCAGCTCCAGCTCGCTCGCGAGCGTGCGCTCCTCGAGCAGCTCGCCGACGGGATCGGGCAGGGCGGCGATCGCGCGCACCCCGTCGGCCATCGCCTCGATCCGGACGTCGTCGAGCGTCAGCCGGTCGCGGAGCGCGTCGGTGAGGCCGGCGGCGCGCTCGTCGGCGAAGTCGGCCGCGTTCGCCTCTAGCACCTCGTCGCGGCGCTCGCCGAGCAGCTCCGCGAGCCGCTCCAGCGCCGCGTCCTTGGTCACCGTGTCCACGATCGCGAGGTGGTGCGCCGCGCGTTTGGCGGCGCCCGTCACCTCGGAAACGCTCGTCGTCACCGTGGCCACGACCACAGGGTAGCCGGGCCACCCGTGATCCACGTCCTCATCGCTGCGCGGCCTTCGCCGGGTTGACGTCCGGGCGACGACGTTGACAAGCGTCTCGAATTCGGAAAGGATGCGGTTCGAAAAGCAGTGGCTCCGTCTGACAGGGGACCGGGGTCTGGTCGACAGAAGGGAGCGGGTAGTGAGACGACTCAGTCAGTCACGGCCGAGTCCGGCGCTGGTGGTTGCGATCGCGGCGCTGATTGCAGCTTTGGCCGGCAGCGCGGTCGCACAGGAGGCGACGATCAGCGCCAAGCCGGTGACGAAGAAGAAGGCGAAGAAGATCGCCAGAAAGCAAGCGAACAAGCAGATCAACAATCGGCTGCCGTGGGGGACAAACGACATTGCGGACGGCGCAATCTCGACCGAGAAGCTCGGCGACGGCGCGGTGTCGACGGAGAAGCTCGGCGACGGCGCGGTGTCGAACGCCAAGCTCGGGAGCGGTGCGGTTACCGCTTCAAAGCTTGGCGGGATCGTGACCCGAAGCTCGCCAAACGTCACCCTGAATGACAACACCAATGCCTCCGGGCAGGTCTCCTGCGAGGCAGGTGAGCGGTTGCTGGGAGGCGGTTTCAACTTCGCCGTCTTCTCAGCCGACCTCAACGTGCTCTCGTCGCGGCCCTCGGTTCCCGCCACCCCGGGCAGCGAGACGGCGCCGAACGGCGCGCCGCTCGAGCAGTGGCGAGTCAGCGCGCGCAATCCAGCGGGCGGCACCGGCAATACCACGTTCAAGGTGTGGGCCGTCTGCATGACGGACAACTCGGTGGTCAGAAGTCCCGCGCGCGGGAGCGGCGGCGGCCCGGAAGCCCCGTAGCCCGGCTCAGAACCGCCTAG
>DATHVJ010000119.1:0-12699 GCA_035461345.1 Solirubrobacterales bacterium
AGCGCGTTCTTCTCGGTCACCAACCGCCTCTTCGCGCAGAGCGCCGACATGGGCGCTCTTCCGACCCTGTACGCCGCGACCGCCCCGGGCGTCGAGGGTGGAGAGCTGATCGGCCCAGGCGGGATCGCGGAGCAGCGTGGCCATCCCAAGCACGTCCCGCCGCGTGGCCAGGCCCGCGACGAGTCGGTCGCGGCCCGGCTGTGGGAGGTCTCGGAGGAGCTGTCCGGCGTCCGCTACGACCTCGCCGCCGCGGCGGCCGCGTGACGATGGCGACCTGTTCACACCTCGATCAGATCCGCGTCGCGGTGCCCGACGAGGCTCCGGGGTGCGAGGACTGCCTGCGGACCGGCGACCGCTGGGTGCACCTGCGGGTTTGCCGCATCTGCGGCCACGTCGGGTGCTGCGACTCGTCGCGCAACAAGCACGCCAGCGCCCACGCGGCCGAGACCGGGCACCCGATCATCACCTCGCTCGAGCCGGGGGAGGACTGGTCGTGGTGCTTCCTCGACCAGCTCGTGCTCGAGATCGACGCCGGCGACACTGGCTCGGCGTAGCCCGCGGATGCCCCGCCGCCGGACGATCGTCGCGATCGCTGTGGCGGCAATCGCGATCGACACGGCCCTGCTCGGGCTGATCGCGCCGCTGCTGCCGGAGATCGAGGAGCGGACGGGAGCGGGGGAGGGCGCGTTGGGCGCGTCGCTCGCGGTGTACGCGCTTCCGGTGGTGCTGCTCTCGCTCCCCCTGGGCCGCGCCGCGGACGCGTTCGGAAGGCGCCCGCTGCTGATCGGAGGCCTCGTGCTGACAGCGGCCGGCTCCGCGCTGATCGCCGTGTCCGACTCGCTCGAGGGGCTGATGGCGGGGCGCGCCGTGCAGGGAACGGGGTCGGCGGCGAGCTGGATCGCGGCGCTCGCCGTCGTCTCCGACCTCGCCCCGCCCGGGAAGCGCGGCGAGTCGATCGGGATCGCACTGGCCGCGACGAGCATCGGCTCGATCTCGGGCCCGGCGCTCGGCGGGGTCACGGCCGATCTGCTCGGGTTCGCGGCCCCGTTCCTGATCGTGTGCGGGATCTCGACCCTTGTCGCGTTCATCGTCGCGGCGATCTTCCCGCCCGAGGAGCGGCGTGAGGAGGTCGAGATCCCTGCGTGGCACGCGGTTGCGCGCGCGACACGATCGGGGATCGGCGTGGCCGCAACCGCGATCGCGGTCGGTGGGGCCGGGGTGCTGGGGGTGGTCGAGTTCGTCGCGCCGCTCGACCTCGACGCCCGCCTCGCTCTCTCCAGCTCGGTTATCGGGCTCCTGTTCGCGCTCTCGATCGCGGTCGACGCGCCGCTCTCACCACTCGGCGGGCGATGGGGGGACCGCCGGGGGCGCATGGGTCCCGCCCTCACCGGGCTGGCCACGCTCGCGGTCTCGGTCGCGCTGCTGGCGGTGTCGGCCACGACCCTCGGCGCGGCGCTTGCCCTTGCCCTCTTCGGGGCGGGCTTCAGCCTCGCGTTCGCGGCCGCCGTCCCGTGGCTCGACGAGGCATTCGGCGAGCTGCAGCGCGGGCTCGGCTACGGGGTCCTGAACGTGCTCTACGCGGCGGGATACGCGGTTGGCCCGGTCGTCGCCGGCGTGCTGCTCGAGGTCGGGTCCCCGGACCTGGCCTACTGGCTGACGGCGGCGGGGTGTGGAGCGGGGGCGCTGGTCCTCGCGACCGCGTCGAGGGCGACCGCGCCGTCCTCGTAGACGACCACCGGGTTGAGCTCGACGAGCTCGAGCTGGGCATCGAGGAGCAGGTCGCCCACTCCGGCGGCGAGCCGCGCCACCGAGGCGACGTCGAGCGATGGCCGCCCTCTGCCGCCGGTGAGCAGCCCCGACCCTCGAAGCTCGCCGACCGCGCGTTCGACTCGCTCCGGAGCGGCGGGGAGCGGAACGACGACCGCGTCGTCGAGCGCCTCTGTCCAGATCCCGCCCAGGCCGATCGTCAGCGAGGGCACGACGCCGGTGCGGCGCGCCGACACGAGCAGCTCGACCCCGGCCGGGACGTGGCGCTCGATCAGTACCGCCCCCGAGCGCAGCGCGCGCAGCCTGCCGTGCGCGTCGCGCACCTCGGCCTCGCTGGTCAGCTCCAGCACCAGGGCGCCGAGCTCACTCTTGTGACGGAGGTCCTCGCCGCTGAGCTTCGCCGCCACGGGGGGGCCGAGCTCGGCGAGGATCGCGACGGCCTCGTCCTCGTCGCGTGCCACCCGGCCCTCGACGACCGGAACTCCGGCCTGCCTGAGCAGCTCCTTGGCTTCGTGCTCGGGCAGCCAAGAACCAGACGCGCGATCTGCACCGGACTCAAGCGCGCGATTCGCGAGCGAATCGCGCGCTTTCTGGTCGGATGCCCCGTGGGCGAAGGCGGCGACCTCGCGCAGGCGGGCGGCGTCGCCCGGCGGCGTCGCGAGCGCGGCGGCGCACAGGATCCCGCTCCGCAGACCGGCGATCGCCGGCACTCCGGCGGCGACGAATCTCGCCGCGCTGTCGTCCTGGAGCAGCTCGGGCAGGGTCGAGGAGACGATCACCGGGACGCTGCTCGCGCGAGCGCCGTCGAGGATCCCCTCCCGCACCGCCTCCCACGAGGTCTTGGGGTCCCCCTCGAGGTCGCCGGGCTCGTCGTAGAACACCAGAACCCTCCCGACTCCGGGGTCATCGGCGACCGTCGTGATCAGCTCCCGCAGGCGGTCGCGCTCGCCCCAGATCATCGCCGTGTAGTCGAGCGGGTTGGCGACCGTCGCGGCGTGGGGTACCAGGTCCTCGAGCCGGCGCTCCGTCTCCGCCGAGAACGGCGGAAAGCTGAGCCCGACCCGATCCGCCTCGTCGCCCGCCGCGCTCGAGTCGCCGCCCGAGCAGGTCATGACGGCCAAATCAGACGCCCGATTTGCAAGCAAATCGTGCGGTCGCGGGCAGGCTGCTGGCTTTCGCAACGCGAGGGTCTTGGCCACCTCCAAGAGGTCGTGAGGGTCGGTCACCGGGACGGCGCCGGCCTCGGCGAGCAGCGCCGCGAACACGCGCTGGTCGCCCGCGATCGCGCCCGTGTGCGCCGCGGCGGCCGAGGCGCCCGCCTCCGAGGAGCCGACCTTCAGCACCGCCACCCCGATGCCGGCGTCGGCGCACGCCGCCAGCGCCTCGCACAGCCGCGCGCCGTCGCCGTCGGCCTCGAGGTTGAGCGCCACCGACCGCACCTCCCCCTTCGCGGCGAGGTGGTGAAGGAAGTCGGCCGCCTCGAGCACCGCCTGGTTGCCGCACGACACGACGGTATGGAAGCGCACGCCGCGCCGGCTCGATAGCGCGTTGACCGCCTGGTTGCCGCTCTGCGACACGATCGCCACCTCGCCCGGCTCGCGCGCGGACAGCGCGTCGCCCCAGATCGCGACGCGCCGCGGGAAGACGACGATCCCGTTCCCGTTCGGGCCGCACACGGGAAGCTCGTGGTGCCTCGCGGCCGCCACCAACTCGTCCTGGAGCGAGCGCCCCTCCTCGATCTCCCCGAACCCCGCGCCGTATACGACCGCGCCCCCGCTCCCGAGCCGGCCCGCTTCGTCGATCACCTCCGGAACCGAGGCGGCGGGCACGGCGACGACCACCGCGTCCGGGGTTTCCGGCAGCTCGCCGAGCGAGGGAAAGCAGTCGAAGCCGTGCACACGGTCGCGGCGCGGGTTGACGCCCCACACCTCGCCCTCGTAGCCCAGCGTGCGCAGGTTGACCAGCGTCTGCCCGCCGTACGACCCCTCGCGGTCGCTGGCGCCGACGACCGCGACCGATCGGGGGTCGAAGAGGCGGCTCAGGTCCACTGGTCGCTCGCCGCCGCGGCTAGTGGATCGTCCGCTCGACGCCGCGCCGCTCGAGCGCGCGGGCGACGATCAGCCGCTGGATCTCGCTCGTTCCCTCCCAGATCCGGTCGACCCGCAGCTCGCGCAGGAAGCGCTCGGCGACGTTCGTGCGCATGTACCCACGTCCGCCGAAGATCTGGACAGCGCGGTCCGCGCATCGGAACGCCGCCTCGCTGACGAACAGCTTCGCGATCGACGCCTTGCCGTGGATCAGCTTGACGTCCGCGCCGGCATCCGCGAGCCGCGCGACCTGCATCGTCAGCAGGCGCCCGGCGGCCGCGTCGGCGGCCGAGTCGGCGAGCGGAAACGACACCCCCTGGTAGTCGAAGATCCGGCTGCCGCCCTGCTCGCGCTCCAGCGCCCACTCGGTGGCCTCTTCGAGCAGGCGCCACATCGAGCCGACGCCGCGGGCGGCGATCCCGAGCCGCTCCTCGGTGAACCACGCGCGCTGCAGCTGGTCGCCGTTCCCGAGCCCGCCGACGACCGCGTCGTTGGGGACCTCGACGTCGGTGAAGCGGATCGTCGGGTGGCCGTGGGGATAGGTGTGGGTGAACGGCGGGTCGTCGACGACCTCGATCCCGTCGACGCCCGCGTCGACCAGGAACAGGGTCGGCAGCCGCTCGCCGTCCTCGAGCGCGTTGGCGACGACGATGTACACGGCGGCGATGTCGCCGTAGGTGACGAACCACTTCTCGCCGTTGATCACCCAGCCTCCGTCGGTTCGCCGCGCGGTGGTCTCGATCCGGGAGGGATCCGAGCCTGCGTTCGCCTCGGTGACCGCGTACGCGTCGTGCAGCTCGCCGCGCAGCGCGGGACGGAGGTAGCGCTCCTTCTGCTCCTCGGTCCCGCTCGCGAGCACGTTGTAGGCGCCCGGCATGTGCCACGACAGCGCGTTGGTCGAGCGGCCGAGCTGTTCCTCGACGAGGAACCACTCCAGCTTCGACCACCCCTGACCCCCGTACTCGGGGTCGTGGAGGCCGCCGCTGAGCCCCGCCTCGATCGACTCGCGCTTGATTCGCTGCCGCAGGTCGTCGGGGATCTTGCCGCCGCTGCGCTCGGCGAGCTCCTCGTTGGGGATCAGCACCTCGTCGACGAAGCGACGGGCGCGGTCGCGCAGCTCCTGCTGCTCCGGGGTCAGCCCGGCCGCGCGGGCGGCGTCGGGGGTCAGGGTGGCGTCCATTGTCATCATCTTCCTCCGTTCCAGGCTTTCAGCAGGGCGTCGTGGTTGTGCAACACCTGGAGCGCAACCAGGCGAGCGCGCTCCACCTCGCCGTCGGCGTCCGGACCCGTACGCTCGATCAGCTCCACGACCTCGTTCAGGTATCCAAGCCACGCACGCCGCCGCGCTCGCACCACGAGCCGCTCGACTCGCGCTCGCTCGCGCTCCACCGCCCCGGGCGGGGGGTCGCCGTCCGCCCGCAGCGTGGCCACCGTGTCCGGCAGCTCGCGCTCGGGCTCCGGTGTGAGCGAGAGCCAGGCGTCGTCGGGGCGCATCGCGCTCGATGGTAACATCAACTGATCACAAAGTCAGGATTCGTCGATTAAGCCAGGATCGCCCGCATGAACGCCTCCGTATCCACGCCCGCGCTGCCTCCGCGCTACTACCGCGACCCGGCGGTGCTGGAAGCCGAGAACGAGCGAGTTCTCGAGCGCACCTGGCAGCTGGCTGGCCACGGCTCGGCGCTTCGCGACCCGGGCAGCTACCTCACCTGCCAGGCGGGATCGCAGCCGGTGCTCGTCGTCCGCGACAAGGACGGCAGGCTGCGCGCGTTCCGCAACGTGTGTCGCCACCGGGGCTCCCGCGTCCTGCGCGGCTCGGGGCGGTGCGGGAACGCGATCCGCTGTCGCTACCACGGCTGGACCTACCGCCTCGACGGCTCGCTGATTGGGATGCCCGAGGCGCGGAGCTTCGGGGAGCTCGACAAGTCGAGCTTCGGGTTGCTCCCGGCGAGGGTCGAGGAGTCGATGGGGCTCGTGTTCGTGAACCTCGACCTCGGCGCGACCCCGCTCGCCGAGCTGCTCGGCGACCTCCCGCGGAGGATGGAGCGATACGGGATCGGCTCGCTGAGCCCGTTCTCGCCCAACGAGGGCAGCCAGCCGGTCAACTGGAAGATCGTCGTCGACAACTACCTCGAGGGCTACCACGTGCCGATCGCCCACCCCGGGCTGATGCGCCTGCTCGACTACCGTCGCTACGAGGCCGAGCTGCACGACAACTACGTGTGGTTCGAGGCGCCGCTGCGCGACCGTCCCGCCGGCACCCGCGCCGAGCGCGTGTACCGCCGGCTGGTCCGACCGATGCCCGGGCTCGACGCCGGCGACGTCCGCCTGTGGCGCTACGTGTTCATCTATCCGAACACCGCCATCGACCTCTACCCCGACCAGGTGATGACGTGGCAGATCAGGCCGGACGGGCCACGCGCCACGCGCGACTCCTTCATGGCCTACCGCCCCGCTCGCCCGGGGCTGCGCAATCGCCTCGTGCAGCGGCTCAACGCGAACCTCAACACGCTCGTGCACGAGGAGGACATCGACCTGGTGACGAACGTCCAGGCGGGCCTCGAGACGCGGGGCTACACGCCCGGGCCGCTGTCCGGCCGCGAGGCCGCCGTGGGATGGTTCGCTGACCGCATCCGCGGTGACCTGGGCGACCTGGGGAGCCCGAGATCACCGGCAGGTTCGCTCGCGAACTTGCCGCCTGATTCCGGCGCCGCAGTAGCGGCCGCATGACCCCGCCAGTGACGAGAGCCGCCGAGCGCAGCGCCCGCGAGCAGATCCTCGACGCTGCGGTCGAGCGGATCGCGACCGACGGCATCGACGGCGTGCGGATCGCGAGGATCGCGATGGACGCCCGCGTGTCGACCTCGCTCGTCCACTACCACTTCGAGAGTCGCGAGGCGCTCCTCGGCGAGGCCCTCGAGCACTCCTTCGAGCTCGCCGGCGACGTGCGGATCGGCGAGGGGGAGGGTGAGGCCCCGTCCCACACGCACCGGCTGGCGGCGATGGTCGACCAGTGCCTGCCGTATCCGGGGACGCTGGAGCGCGACTGGATGCTGTGGGTGGAGCTGTGGCTGCGCGCCGCCCGCCGTCCCGAGCTCCGCAAGACGGCCGCGCGCCTGTACGAGCGCATGCACGAGTGGTTCGCCGGTGCGATCGCCGCCGGCGTCGCCGAGGGCGAGTTCGCCGACTGCGACGTCGACGCCCTCACCGACCGCGTGCTGGCGTTGCTCGACGGGTTCGGGATCCGGACGCTCGTCCGCGACCCGGCCGTCCCACTCGAATGGGCGCGCGAGGAGGTGTGGCGAGCTCTGGCGTCGGAATTGGGGCTCGACCCGGCGCCGCCGCTGCGATAGTTTTTCTCTAATGGCGGTTCAGGTAATCGGCTAGGAGATTGGGAGGAGTGGCCCGGCCCCAGACGGCTCACCTGCGGCGACCCGAGATCCTCGCGGCCGCCACCGAGGTGATCCGCGAGCGGGGAGTGAACGGCACCCGGATCGCCGACGTCGCCGACCGGATCGGGGCCAGCGCTCCGTCGATCCTCTACTACTTCGAGTCCAAGGAGGAGCTGCTGCGCGACGCGCTGACGTTCGCCGAGGAGCGCTTCTACGACGAGCTCGAGGGGGATCTGACGCGGATCCCGAGCGCCCGCGACCGGCTCGTGTGGCTGGTCGAGTCGTGCCTGGCCGCGGGCGACTACGACGCCGTGCTGTGGATCGAGCTGTGGCCCCACGCGCTGCGCAGCGAGGAGGTCGCCGCCACACGCGAGTCCCTCGATCGGCGCTGGCGGAGCGCGATCGCGTCGATCGTCCGCGAGGGCCAGCGTCGCGGCGAGTTCGCGGGTGGCGATCCCGACGAGCTGACCCTGCTCGTCTCCTCGCTGCTCGATGGGCTGATGATCCAGGTCGCGCTGCAGGACACCGAGGTGACCCCGGGCCGCGCGCGGGAGATGTGCCTGGCCGTGCTCGAGCGCGAGCTGGGCTGCGCGCTGACGGGAGTCGGAGTGACTTGAGCGGGGACCGAGAGAACGAGGGCGTCGCCGGGCTGGACCGGCTCGTCGCGGGGCAGCTGCGGAGGCGCGAGCTGTTGCAGGCGGGGGCCGGCGCGACGCTCGCCCTCGGACTCTCGGCGTGCGGGATCGGGCGCGGGCTGCAGGGCGACACCGATCGGGTCATCGAGCCCAGGGTCGACGGTGACCTCTACTACTTCAACTACTCCCAGTACATCAACCCGCAGGTCGTCAAGGACTTCGAGAAGAAGTACGACGTCCGGGTCATCCAGTCGTACTTCGACTCGATGGAGGCGATGTTGGCCAAGCTGCGGGCCGGCAACACGTACGACGTCATCTTCCCGACCGCGGAGTACGTGCAGCGCCTGATCCAGCAGCAGCAGTTGCTGCGGATCCCGCACGACAAGCTCGAGAACATCGACAACGTCTACAGCTACTTCGACGACCCCTGGTACGACCCCGACTCCGCACACTCGGTCCCGTACTCGCTGTACATCACCGGGATCGGCTACCGCGCCGACCTGCTCGACAACATGACCGGCTCGTGGGCCGACCTCGGCAACGAGGAGGCGGCAGGCCGGATCTACGTGCTCGACGACTACCAGGAGGCGCTCGCCGCCGGCAACCTGCACAACGGCTACGACATGAACACGGTCGTCGAGTCGGAGATCGACCAGAGCAAGGAGTGGCTGGTCGGGCTGAAGCCGCTGCTGCGCGGGTTCTCGGTCGACACGATCACGAACATGTCGAGCGGCAACGCCTGGATCCAGCACCTGTGGAACGGCGACATCGTCAACATCCGCTACCGGGTCGACGACCCCGACGCGTACGTGTTCGAGAAGATCACCGAGGACGGATTCCCGGTCGGGAGCGACGCGTTTGTGATCCCGGTCAACGCCGAGCACCCGGGCACGGCGCTGCTGTTCATCGACCACCTGCTCGACCCCAAGGTGGCGGCCAAGAACGTGTCCTGGAACGGCTATCCGATGCCCAACAAGGGGCAGGACGAAACCTTCGCCGAGCTGGCCAAGGGCGACCCGAATATCGTCGTATCCGTCGACGACCTGGAGAACGGCGACCAGTTCGCCAACCTGCCCCAGGAGGATCGCGAGCTGTGGACCAGCACGTGGCTCGAGGTGAAGGCGTCGTAGGGGAATGAGGTGAGCGAGAACCGCTTCGCCCACCTGATGCTGCTTCCGGCGGGGCTGTGGCTCCTGCTGCTGTTCCTGGTCCCGCTGGGCATCGTCTTCGCCGTCTCGCTCGGGTCGACCGACCCTGTGTACCAGGCGGTCTACGGCTGGAACCCGGGCAACTTCGTCGACGTCTTCGACCCCCTGTTCGCACCCGTGCTGCTGCGCTCGGTGGGGTTCGCGCTCGCCACGGTCGCGCTGTGCCTGCTGATCGGCTATCCGATCGCCTACTACATCGCCCGCTTCGGGGGGCGCTGGAAGACGTTGCTGGTCGCGGTCGTCGTGCTGCCGTTCCTCGTCAACTACCTCGTCCGCACCTACGCCTGGGTGGCGATCCTGTCCGACGAGGGGCTGGTCAACGGGATCCTCGCCGACATCGGCGTGAGCGAGACCGGCGTCCAGTTCGTGAATACGCCCTGGGCGGTGATCGGCGGCCTCGTGTACGGCTACCTGGCGTTCATGATCCTGCCGCTTTACGCGGCGCTCGATCGCATGGATCCCTCGCTGATCGAGGCCGGGAAGGACCTCTACGGGAGTCGCTGGCAGACGTTCTGGCACGTGACCTGGCCGGCGGCCTTCCAGGGCGTGGCGGCGGGCTGCGTGCTCGTCTTCCTCCCGGCGGTCGGGGACTTCATCTCCGCCCAGCTGCTCGGCGGCCCCGGGACCTACATGGTCGGGAACCTGATCCAGCAGGAGTTCCTCGAGGCCCAGAACTGGCCCTTCGGCGCCGCGCTCACGGCCG
Source organism: Solirubrobacterales bacterium (assembly GCA_035461345.1). Taxonomy (GTDB): domain Bacteria; phylum Actinomycetota; class Thermoleophilia; order Solirubrobacterales; family 70-9; genus DASPWW01. The sequence goes on from DATHVJ010000119.1 coordinate 9,793, forward strand.
TGATGATGGCCTTCCTGCTGATCTGGATGTCGATCTACCTGCGCTCCGCGGCGCGCGCATCGCGGGAGGCCACGTGAGCGCGAAGCTCAGCAAAGGTGGGGGCGGGCGGGGAATTTGATGCTGGGCCGAGCGCGAACTGAGGTGTTCCAGTGAGCACGCAGGGTTGGGCGGAGAGGCTGCCGGTCGTCGGACGGCGGGCCACCCGCCGCCGGCGCCGGCGGCGCGGGTTCGACCGCCCGCGATTCCTGCGCGCGTTCTTCTGGGTGTTCATGTTCTTCACCTTCGCCCCGCTGGCGATCGTGGCGCTGTTCTCGTTCAACTCCACTCCCTCGCTGCAGAACTTCTCCGGCTTCAGCCTGCAGTGGTATGACGAATTCCTCTCGAGTGTCAGCCTCCGCGAGTCGCTCGTCGCCAGCATCGAGATCGGGCTGGTGACGATGGTCGTCGGGACGGTGCTGGGGACGACGCTCGCATTCGCGCTCGTCCGCGCGCGGTCTCGGATCGCGCAGACGAGCAACGTGGTGATGCTGATCCCCTTGGTCACCCCGGAGATCGTCGCGGGCGTCTCCGCGCTGCTGCTGTTCGCCCAGATCGGGATGGAGCTTTCGCTGCTCACGATCATGATCGCGGAGATAACGTTCTCGATCTCGTTCGTGACCGTGATCGTGCGAGCGCGGCTGTCGGCGCTCAACCGCGAGGTCGAGGAGGCGGCGCTCGACCTCGGCGCGACCCGGATCGACACGATCCGCCTCGTCGTGCTGCCGGCGCTGTGGCCGGCGATCCTCGCCGCGGGGCTGCTGATCTTCGCGCTCAGCTTCGACGACTTCGTGATCGCGTTCTTCACCACAGGTGAGTCGCCGACCCCGCTGCCGGTGCAGATCTACTCGTCGATCCGGTTCGGCGTGCGGCCGACGATCAACGCGATCGGGACGTCGATGCTGGTGATCTCGTTCCTGATCCTGGCCGTGGCGGTGCTGCTGCCGCGACTGCTCGGGCGCCACGAGGAGGAGAGCGTGCTGATAGGAAGGGATGCTGCATGAATCAGAACGGAGAGGCGATCCGGTTCGAGGGCGTGACGAAGAAGTTCGGCGACACGACCGCCGTCGACGACCTCAACCTGTCAATTCGCACCGGCGAGTTCTTCTCCCTGCTCGGTCCGTCCGGATGCGGGAAGACGACAACGCTTCGCATGGTGGCCGGCTTCGAGCAGCCGACCGAAGGCAGTGTCCGCCTCAACGGCGAGCCGGTCGACGACGTGCCCCCCTACCGGCGGAACGTCAACACCGTGTTCCAGTCCTATGCGCTGTTCGAGCACCTCGACGTCGAGGGGAACATCGCCTTCGGGCTCAAGCGGCGCAAGGTCGACAGGGAGGAGATCCGGACGCGCGTCGCCGAGGTCCTGGAGCTGGTCCAGCTCACCGGGCGCGAGCACGCCAAGCCCGCGCAGCTCTCCGGCGGACAGATGCAGCGGGTGGCGCTCGCGCGGGCGCTGGTCAACCAGCCTTCGGTGCTGCTGCTCGACGAGCCACTCGGGGCCCTCGACCTGAAGCTGCGAAAGCAGATGCAGGTCGAGTTGAAGCAGATCCAGCGCGAGGTCGGGATTACGTTCCTGTACGTGACCCACGACCAGGAGGAGGCGCTGGCGATGTCCGACCGGCTCGCGGTCATGGACGAGGGGCTCGTGCAGCAGTCCGGCCCGCCGGAGGAGATCTACGAGACGCCGCGCAAGACGTTCGTCGCCGGTTTCATCGGGGTCTCCAACCTGCTTCCCGCGACCGTCGAGGGCGACGGGGTGCGGCTGTCGACCGGACAACTGTGCAACGTGACGGTGCCCCCCGACTGCGAGCAGGGCGGCTCGGTGCACTGCTCGGTGCGGCCCGAGAAGATCGTCCTCGGGGACGTCGAGGACGGGATGGTCTCGGTCGAGGGCGAGATCGTGGAGCGGATCTACCTTGGAACGACGACGCAGGTGATCGTCCAGCTCGCTCCGGACTTGCGCGTGGTCTCGCTCGAGCAGAACACCGACCGCTCACGCGCCGACGACCGCTGGGAGATCGGGGAGCGGATCAGGCTCGGGTGGCGCCCGGAGCACGCTCTGGTGCTGCGGTAGCGGCGCGGGCTCCCGGGCGGAAGCGCCTCAGCAAACGCTCGCGCCCCCGTCCGCCGCGCAGATCGCGGAGCACGCGGTGCGCCGCGTTGTGGCCGGAGGCCGCCATCACGCCGCCGCCGGGATGGGTTCCGGCGCCGCACAGGTAGAGGCCGCCGACCGGGGTCGCGTAGCGCGACAGCTCGGGCGTCGGGCGCATGAACGCCATCTGGTTGAGGCCCTGCTCGCCCTGGAAGATCGATCCGCCGACGAGCCCGAACACGCGCTCGATGTCCGGCGGCGCGAGCACCTCGTAGTGCTGCACGGTCTGGCGAAGGTTGGGGGCGTAGCGCCCGACGATCTCGAAGCAGCGCTCGGCGTAGGCGTCGCGGTCGCCCTCGGCCCAGTCGCTCTCCTCCGGCGGGCCATACTGGCTGAACATCGTCATCACGACCGAGTCGTCGTCGGTCAGGCTCGGATCCGAGACCGACGGCACCTCGACCTCGATGTACGGGCTTTCGGAGGGCCGCCCGCGGCACGCGTCCTGCCACGCGCCCTCGAGGTAGTCGAGCGAGGGGCACAGCGTGAAGCTGGCGTGCAGCAGCTTTTCCGCCTGGGCGGCGGACAGGCTCTCGAACCGCGGCGGCTCCGACAGCACGCAGTTGACCTTCACCGAGCCACCGCGGCTGCGGTAGCGCTCGATGCCGCGCACGACCTCGTCGGGGAAGTGGCCGGCGCCGACGAGGTCGAGGACCGTGGTCTGGGGGTGCGTCCCCGAGACGACGACCGGGGCCTCGAGCTCCTCGCCGGAGTCAAGGGTG
>DATHVJ010000120.1:0-2768 GCA_035461345.1 Solirubrobacterales bacterium
ACCCGGGCCCGCATCGTCGCGTAGCCCGGCCCCGAGAAGGCCGCCGACTGGCCCTCGTAGGTGCCCTCCTCGTCGGCGCGGAACCACGTCTGGTTGCCGCGGCCGGGAACGGCGTCGAACTTGCCGCCGAGCTCCGGGATCCACCACCGGTGGACGACGTCGGTGGACTCGAGCTGGAGCTGGACGGTGGTGTCGACCGGCACGACCAGCTCGTAGTAGCTGAACGTCCCGTCGGGATACTCGTAGCGCCACAGCCACTGCTGGCCCGAGGCGAGGATCCTCAGCGGTTCGGCGCCGCTCGGAAGCGACAGGTCGAGCTGCGCCGTGCGCGCCGACGAGGCCTCCAGCCCCTCGGGACCCGACGGCTCGACGTCGCTCACCCGGGTGGTCATCACGATCCCGAACACGAACACCGCCGCCGCCAGCACCACGAGGGCCGCGCCAGCTCGAGGCTGGATGCCGCGCCCCGCCCGCACGCGCGCCGGCACCCGACCTCGCCGGGCACGGAACCGCACGACGGCGACGATCAGGGCCGCGTTGACGGCGACGACGATCACGGCGGCGATCGCCAGCATCACCCAGTAAGCGGTCATCGAGTCGTCGGCGTTCGGCGACTGGCCCGGCTCGGGCGACAGCGATGCCGCGTGGGCGGCGGGGCCGATCGCCAGCAGCAGAACCAGCGACAGTGCGATCACGATCCCCGCCGCGCGCGGGCGCGAAGCGGAGCACGTGGCGGGATTGTCTCTTCGCGCCAAGGCGCCGGGATTCTATTCGTGAGCTGCCCCGCTCGCGCCCCCAGGCAGGGGTTGGCTGGCTGGCCAAAATCGGTCGCCGACTCTGGAACAATCAGCACGGGGATCACGACCGAGGAGGCGGCGATGCCGCGGAACGGCACGAGCAACGCGAACAGACGGGCGGCCCTGCGGCGGATGGCGGAGTCCGATCCAGAGCTGGCGGTGCGGCTGGTCGCCCAGACGCTTCCCGCGGCGGCCGCCGAGCTGCGCCCGCCGCTCAGCTTCGTTCTCGACATCGGCGGCGTCGGCTCGTGGGTGGTCGAGGCGACCGACGACGGCCCCGCCGCGGTCTCGGCCGGCGCCAACGGGCACGAGGTCGACTTCGCCGTCCAAGCGGACGCGCGGACGTTCGCGCGCCTGGCTGCCGGGGCGAACCCGCTGGGGCTCTTGATCGCGCGGCGGCTGCGGATCAGCGGCAAGAGGCGCAAGGCATTTGCGCTTCGGAGGCTGTCCGACGACGCCGGGCCCCGCGACCTGGCCCGCCTCGGGCTGCCCGTCGACCCCGACCTCGCTTACCGGGCCCTCGAGCACGTCATCGATCCGGACTGGACGCGCGGCCACAGCTTCAGCGTCGCTTACGAGCTCGCGGGCGAGGGCGGCGGGCGCTGGGTCGTGAGGGTCGACGACGGGTCGGTTCGGGTCGACCCGGGCGGGAACGGAGGTGCGCCCGAACGCGTGGACGCCACGGTCCGCCTGTCGGCCGACTCGTGGCAGCGGCTCCTGCGCGGCGAGATCACGCCGTCGCGCGCGATGCAGCTCCAACTCACGCAGGTCGACGGCGCGATGACGCCGGTGACGCTCCTCGGCCGGTGGATCGACCGCGCCGAGGGCGTCGACGGCCCCGAGCTCGAGCGCGAGCGCCGGCAGCGCGAGCTGCAGCGAGCCCGGGCCGGGTCGTGGGGGTCGAGGGCGAACGGCGCCGCCCCGAACGGGTCGGGTGCGGGGAGCGCGCCCGGTATGGGCGACCCCGCGCACGGCCGCGAGCGCCGGCGCCAGGGTGGCGACCTGCTGTCGTACGAGCAGCTGTACGCCCTGTGGGAGCGCAGCAACTGGCGCGCCCACGAGCTCGACTTCTCGGTTGATCGCGAGCAGTGGCTGATCACCCCGAGTGAGGGCCAACGGCACACCGCTTGGACGCTGAGCAGCTTCTACGTCGGCGAGGAGCGGGTGACCGCCGACCTCGCCCCGTTCCTGCTCGCGGCGCCCAACGGCGAGGTCGAGGCGTTCCTGGCGACGCAGCTCGTCGACGAGGCGCGCCATGCCGTGTTCTTCGACCGCTTCGCGTCGGAGGTGATGACTTTGCCCGCCGAGGACCTGCGGGGGCGGCTGCACGACGCCGAGGAGGGGATGCTCGACGCGTGGCACTTCCTCTTCGACGAGGCGCTGCGAGGGGTGGCCAACCGCCTGACTCGCAACACCGACGACCTCGAGCTGTTCGTCGAGGGCATCGTCACCTACCACATGGTGACCGAGGGAGTGCTCGCGATGACCGGGCAGCGCTCGATCCTCGACTACCTCGCCGAGCACGACCTCTACCCCGGCTTCCAGGAGGGCTTCTCGAAGGTGGAGCAGGACGAGCACCGCCACATCGCGTTCGGCGTGCGCTTCCTGCGCGACGTGTGCCGGGAGCGCGCTGAGATGCGCGACGTCGTCGTTCGCACCCTCACCTACCTGCTGCCGCGCGCGGCGGAGGTGTTCAAGCCGCCCGAGGCGGAGAGCAGCCGCGAATTCGTCTCCTACGCCTACCACTCCTCGCAGGTGTACGGATACGCCTACACGGCCCTGAAGCGGCGCATGAAGGCGATCGGGATCGAGATCCCGCCGCCCGAGGAACTGATGCCCGGGCCGATCGACCCACGGGGGCTCGAGGGCGGGATGGCCGGCGTGACTGCTTGATCGACGCGCTCTAAGGCCGTACCCTTGGGCACGGCCGCGGGCTCCAGCAGCTTTCACACGAGGTCAACGGCTCGCGTT
>DATHVJ010000121.1:0-5793 GCA_035461345.1 Solirubrobacterales bacterium
GCAGCTCGAGCACTACCGGCGCACCCTGGCGGCGCTGTGCGAGTCGCATCCGGAGCTCCCGTTCCTGCCCGAGCTGAAGGAGAATCTGCGCGCGATCGACGCCGATCGTCGGCACGCCACGCGCCGGTAGCATGGACCTCCCATTCCGCGGGCCAGGAGGCTGATGGCGAATCGAGGTGAGTCGGACCGAGGCACGCTCGTCGGCGACGAGGCGCCTGTCGAGCAGCCGGCTCCGATCGCGGCGCCCCAGCGCCCCGACCTCGAGGACAGCTCGCTGTACTTCAACCGCGAGCTGTCGTGGCTGGACTTCAACGACCGCGTGCTGCAGCTCGCCGAGGACACCTCGGTGCCCCTGCTGGAGCGGGTCAAGTTCTGCGCCATTTACGAGGACAACCTCGACGAGTTCTTCATGGTCCGGGTCGCGAACCTGCATGACCAGGTCGAGGCCGGCAGGGACGCGCGCGGCGCCGACGGGATGAGCGCCACCGAGCAGCTCGAGGCGATCCACGACCGCGTCGTCGGGCTGCGCAGCCGGCTGACATCGTGCTTCGAGCGCGACCTGCAGCCCGCCATGGCCGAGCAGGGCATCCGGCTGATCTCGGTCGCCTCCGCCAACTCCGAGGAGCTCGCGGAGCTCGCGGAACTGTTCGAGAACCGCATCTTCCCGACCTTGACTCCGCTCGTGATCGGGCTCGGGCGGCCGTTCCCCTACATATCCAACCTCTCGCTCAGCCTCGGCGTGATCCTCAGGGACCCCGACCAGGACGTCGAGGTCATGGCGCGGGTGAAGGTCCCGAAGGAGCTGCTGCGGCGCTTCGTCACGCTCGGGGACGGGCACACGTTCGTCGCGCTCGAGGACGTGATCGCGCACAACCTCGGGTCCCTGTTCCCGGGCATGGAGATGGTCGACCACGCGCTGTTCCGGGTCACGCGGGACACGGACTACGACGTCTCCGACGAGGCGGACGACCTGCTGCAGGCCGTCGAGGACGAGCTGCGGCGGCGGCGCTTCGGCGAGGTCGTGAGGCTGGAGGTCGCGCGCGGCATGGATCCCCGGCTGCGCCACCAGCTCGTCGGCGCGCTGAAGATCGACGAGAACCAGGTGTACGAGGTGGAGGGGCTGCTGGGGAACGACGACCTTTGGGACATCGCCGCCGTCTCCGGATTCGACGGGCTTCGCTATCCGGCGTTCTCGGGCGTGACCAAGCCGCGGCTGCAGGGCGAGGACGGGCGGCCCGCCGACGTGATGGCGGCGATGCGGGAGAGCGACCTCCTCGTCCACCATCCCTACGACTCGTTCGAGACCTCGGTCGGCCGCTTCGTGCAGCAGGCGGTCGAGGACCCCGACGTCCTGGCGATCAAACAGACCGTGTACCGGACGAGCCCCGACTCGCCGGTCGTCCCCGCTCTGATCGAGGCGTCGGAGCGCGGCAAGCAGGCGGTCTGCATGGTGGAGCTGAAGGCGCGCTTCGACGAGCAGGCGAACATCCGCTGGGCGAAGAAGCTGGAGGAGGCCGGGGTCCACGTCGTGTACGGGATCCCGTCGCTGAAGACCCACTGCAAGGTCATCCTCGTCGTCCGCCGCGAGGGCGATCGGGTGCGCCACTACGTCCACATCGGGACCGGCAACTACAACCCGAAGACGGCGCGCCTGTACACCGATCTCGGCCTGTTCACGGTTGACCCGCAGATCGGCGCCGACGTCGCCGAGATGTTCAACTACCTGACCGGGTACGGGCGCCCCCGGCGCTCCCGCAAGGCGCTCGTGGCGCCCTTCAACCTCCACGAGGCGATCCTGTCGGAGATCGAGCGCACGATCGAGGCCCACACCCCCGAGCGTCCGTCCCGGATCCGGATGAAGATGAACTCGCTTCTGGACGCCCCTTCGATCCGGGCGCTGTACCGGGCCGCGCAGGCTGGGGTGAAGGTGGAGCTGAACGTGCGCGGGATCTGCGCGCTGCGGCCGGGAGTGTCCGGGGTGTCGGAGAACATCGAGGTGGTGTCGATCGTCGGCCGCTTCCTCGAGCACTCACGGATCTACAGCTTCGAGCGCGACGGGACCGAGCGAGTGTTCACCGGCTCGGCCGATCTCATGCCCCGCAACCTGTACAACCGCGTCGAGCTCATGACGCCGGTCGACGATCCCCGCCTGCGCGACGAGCTCGAGGACGTCCTCGACCGCTGCATGGCCGACAACACCAACGCGTGGGTGCTCGACTCGGAGGGGCGCTGGTCCCGGCGCCTCGCCGGGCCGGGGGAAGAGGCGCGCTCGGTGCAGCGCGAGCTGATCGAGCGCCACCTGGCGCGCGCCGCGGAGTCGTCGCGATGACCCCGATCTCCCTGGTCCCGCGGGACCGCGTCTTCTTCGACCTGTTCGTCGAGGCTGGCCAGAACACGCTGCGCGCCGCGCGGCTGCTGAAGCAGATGCTCGAGACCTGGCCCGACGACCCCGGCGGATTGGCCCGCGACATCCTCAAGGCGGAGAACGAGGGCGACCGGATCACGCACGACATCGTCCAGCGGCTGAACACGATGTTCGTCACTCCGATCGACCGCGAGGACATCTACGCGCTGGCGACCAACCTCGACGACATCGTCGACTACATCGAGGAGGCCGCCGACTTCCTCGGGTTGTACAAGATCGAGGCGCCGATGGAGCAGTCGCTGGACCTCGCGGATGTCCTGGTGCGGTCGTGCGAGCAACTCGACGCGGCGCTCGGCGACCTGCGCGGGTTCAAGGAGCTCGACCGTTACTGGATCGAGATCCACCGGCTGGAGAACGACGGCGACCGGATCTCGCGCGACGCGGTCGCGTCGCTGTTCGCGAACGGGATCGACCCGATGGTCGTGATCCGCTGGAAGGACATCTTCGCGGTCCTGGAGCGGGCGATCGACGCGACTGAGACCTCGGCCCACATCCTCGAGGGCATCGTCATCAAGAACGCATAGCCTGGCCGTCGATGGGTGACGACATCGTCCTCGTGATCGTCGTGGCGACCGCGCTCGCCTTCGACTTCACGAACGGGTTCCACGACACCGCGAACGTCGTCGCGACGTCGATCTCGACCAGGGCGATGTCGCCGCGGCTGGCGGTCACCTACGCGGCGCTGCTCAACTTCGCCGGCGCGTTCATCTCGCTCGAGGTGGCGGCGACGGTCGCCGAGGACGTGGTCGCCCAGGGCGCGATCACGCCGACGGTCGTGTTCGCGGGCCTGATCGGCGCCATCTCCTGGAACCTGGTCACGTGGTACTTCGGGCTCCCGTCGAGCTCCTCGCACGCGCTGATCGGGGGTGTGATCGGGTCGACGATCGCCGCCGTCGGCACCGATGCGGTGCACGCCGACGGCGTTGTGGGGGACGTTCTCGTGCCGGCCCTGGTGGCACCGATCGTTGCCTTCGCGATCGGGGCGGTCGCGATCCTGCTCTGCTACAGGATCGTCGGGCGGCAGCGCCCGGGGGTGGTCGTGCGTGGCTTCCGGCTGGGGCAGGTAGCCTCGGGAGGGCTGCTGGCGTTGGCCCACGGGACGAACGACGCGCAGAAGACGATGGGCGTGATCACGCTCGCGCTGATCGCGAACGGCACGCTGGCCGAGGGCTCAGGGGTGCCGTTCTGGGTCGTGGTCTCGGCGGCCGCGGCGATCGCCTTCGGCACCTATACCGGCGGGTGGCGGATCATCCGCACGATGGGCATGCGGATCCACAAGATGGACGCCGCCCAGGGCTTCTCGGCGCAGGGCGCCGGAGCGGCCGTGATCCTGTCCTCCTCCTACTTCGGATTCCCGCTCTCCACCACACAGGTGATCTCCGGCGGGGTGATCGGGGCGGGCGCGGCGAAGCGCCTCTCGGCGGTGCGCTGGGGCATCGCCGGCAACATCGTGGTGGCGTGGCTGCTCACGCTTCCGGCAGCAGCGGCGATCGGCGCCGTGGCCTACGGCGTGACGAGGGTGTTCGGCACCGGAGCCGTCGGGCCGGTGATCGTCGCAGCCCTTGCGGTGGCGCTGATCGCGGTCGCGTTTGCCCGCCGGGCGCGGGCGGGCGCGCCGGTACCCGCAGGGTGAGCATGGTTCCGCTCGGCTCGGTCGTCGACTGGGAAGCGTTGCTCGAGACGGTTGCTGCGTCGGTCGTCGCGGGGCTCGGCATCGTGATCGCGTTCTCGATCGCGATCTACGGCGCGGCCCGCTTCGCCGAGGGGCGTCGGGTGGGGGCAGGGGTGGAGACGGGTGCCGCGGCGGTCCTCACGGTCGTGGCGCTGCTTGCGTGCGTAGGGGCGGTTGTCGCGGGCATTCTGGTCATGACCACCCGCTAGCGCGGCGTAAGATCGTCGTATGCAGACGGTCCGCAACGTCGCGATCATCGCCGTGCTGGCGCTCGGCGTGTACGCGATCCCGGGCGGCGGGACCGCGGCGGAGACCGCTCTGACTGCGCTGGTGATGGGGTTCCTCGCCGCGATCGGCTTCTTCGTCTACCGCCTGTACAGGGAGAACCAGCTCACCCTGATGACCCTCACCGATGGCCGCCGGGCGGTGCTCTACGGCGCGTTCGGCGTCCTCGCGCTGATTGTTGCCGGGACCGACGAGCTCCTGTCCAGTGGCGCCGGCACGATCGCGTGGATCGCGCTCGTGGGGCTGTCGGCGTTCGCCGTATTCCGCGTGTGGACGGAGGCGAGCACGTACTAGGTCGGCGGCCCCGGCGCGGTCCCAGCGGATGATGGCGGCCAGCTCGATGGAGGTGGAGACGGGACCGGACGGAAAGGCCCGTTGCTGGTGGTGCCTCGGCGCCCCCGAGTACATCGACTACCACGACCGGGTCTGGGGCCGGCCGATGCGCGACGACCGCGAGCTGTTCGAGATGCTGGTCCTGGAGTCGTTCCAGTCGGGCCTGTCGTGGCTGACGATCCTGCGCAAGCGGGACAACTTCCGGGCTGCTTTCGCCGGGTTCGACCCGGAGCTCGTGTGCGAGTTCGACGACTCCGACGTGGAACGGCTCCTGGCGGACTCCGGCATCGTCCGCCATGCCGGGAAGATCCGTTCGACCATCAACAACGCACACCGGGCGTTGGAACTGGCCCAGGAGTTCGGTTCGTTGGCCGCCTACTTCTGGCCCCATGCCGAGTTCGGAGCACCGCCGACCACCATCCCGGCCACCACCCACGCCTCGACGGCGCTGTCGAAAGATCTGAAACGACGCGGGTGGAGCTTCGTGGGGCCCACCACCATCTACGCCTTCATGCAGGCGATGGGACTGGTGAACGATCATCTCGACGGCTGCCATGTGCGCCAGCGGGCGGAAGCGGCCCGTTCGGTCGTGTATCGACGGGTCGTTGGTTCGGGAGGCAACTGAACCCCGCCGGCGGTATCGTGCCGTCGTGGCCGTCACACCACCGTCCTTCACCATCGGTGTCGAGGAGGAGTACCTCCTCGTGGACCGCGTCACCCGCAATCTGGTCATCGACCCGCACCCGGACTTGTGGGCCAAGGCAGAGAATCGTCTCGGATCGGCGGTGATGCCCGAGCTGCTGAAAGCCCAGATCGAGATCGCCACCCGACCCCATTCCGACACCACCGCCCTCGCCACCGATCTGCGATCACTCCGGGCGGCCGTGTCGAGTACCGCCGACGAATTCGGGGCAGCCATCATCGCCGCCTCGACCCACCCCTTCGCCCTGTGGTGGGAGCAGCAGCACACCGACCAGGACCGCTACGTGATGCTTGCACAGGACCTCGCCATGGTCGGCCAGCGGATGGTGATCTGCGGAATGCACGTCCATGTGGCCATCGAGGACCCAGAGCTGCG
>DATHVJ010000122.1:0-4566 GCA_035461345.1 Solirubrobacterales bacterium
ATCTCGGCTTCGCCTGTCTCGCCCCGATAGCAGCGCACGGCCTGGAGGCTCGCCTCCGTCGGCACCTGACCGGCCGCGGCCTCGATCTCCGCGGCTACGGCGTCGGTCAGCCCCCAGGTCCCCAGCCACCCTCCGGCCGCCCCGAGCTCGGCGATCCGCTCGAGCACCTCCTCCGGCGTCAGCTCGCCGTCGCAGCCGGCACCGAACACGGCGCCGAGGGCGGGGGCCTCGTCACTCGCGACGACGGCCGCGGCGAGCATCACCGCGTCGCACAGGGGGCTGGCCAGCCCCGGCTCGTCCCCGCGGGCGAGGACGTCGCCGCCGACGTCCGCGTACACGACGAGATCGCAGCCGAGCTCCCGGGTCGCGGCCGCAATCCCCTCGGCGGCTCCCCGCGGCCCGCCAGTGACGTCAATCAGGACGGTCTCGGCGGCGAGGTGGGCCGCCATGCCCGACTCCGCGAACCGGACTCCGTCAGATGTCGCCGTCTCGGCGTCGGCGAGCAGCGCACGCCGGCCGAGCGGACGCCCGCCGCTTATCTCGTCGAGCGCTCGCGGGCCGGGCTTGGGGTCGATCGCGTAGCGCTCCCACGTCACGCCCCCGAGGACGCACTCGGTGCCGAACGACTCGCACAGGCGAGCGGCCGCAAGCGCGCCGACCACGTCGCCGCCACCCCCGATCCCGAGCACCAGCGCCCGGTCGGCGTCGCGAATTGCGTCGGGGAGGAGCGTCAGGCCGGGACGGGCTCCGGCTCGCCCGCCAGCATCCGGATCGACGCGGCGGCGCGGGCGAACTCCTCGTCGGCCATCACCGGAGTGCCCTCGAACGGCAGCTCGCGGTCGATCTCCACCCACGAACGGCAGCCGTGGTACTCGTCCTTGACGCGCACCGTCACCGGCCGCGGGATCCGGTACACGCGCAGCAGCAGCACGTGCAGCGGATGCCTGGGCTTCCACCGCAGGCGCTTGGTCGCGTAGTCCGCGGTCCAGACGTGGAACGGCGACAGCGCCTCGACGACCCTCGGGTCCTCGGTCGTGTAGTGACCGGCCACCTCGGCCCAGGAGCGGATCCGGACGCGATCGGGCTGCGGGATGCCGCCGTCCTGGAGCAGCGCCCGCGGGGGCGGCTCCTCGTCGGCCCACACACCCTCCTCGAGCGCGCGCCGCAGCTCGGGATGATGCGACTCGCGGACGAGATCGTTGCGCTGATGGTCGAACGTCGGGTAGAGGAAGAACTGCTCGTGCTCGAGCTCGAAGTGCTTGTTCTCCTCGCGAATGCCGCCCTTGCGCAGGGTGACCAGCTGCTCACCCTCGGCAAGGGCGCGCACCGTCACGGCCCACTCTTTGAAGGCGATCGGCATTGATCCAGTGGCGTCTAGGTCTAAGTGGGGAAAGAGTGAGCGCTTTGGGAGCGATTAACCCTCCGAGGGGCGCTCAAGCCCGCTTGGAGCCGCGGATTGTAGTGCAGCTTGGCTGGAAAGCCAAACTTGTGAGCGTTGTTGCTAGGCGCGGTTAGCGCCTACTCATGGGAGGCGACGAAGTCGAGCACCAGGGCGCTGACCTCGTCCGGGCGCTCGAGCGCGCACCAGTGGGCCGCGGCGTCGATCGTCGCCGAGTCGCCGTTCGGGACCGCATCCGCGATCGCCGCGGCGAACGCCGGCGGGGTGACCGGGTCCTCCGCGCCGCACAACGCGAGCGTCGGACACTTGACGCGGTCGGGATCCCGCATCGATCCCGCGGCTGTCGCGTCCGTGCAGTCCGCGTACGCACGCGGGTCGTTGAGCGCGATCAGCGCCAGCATCAGGCCCGTCAGGCCCGGGTCGTCGGATCGGGCCCGCTCGCTGAGGCCCGTGGAGACCACCGTCTGGGCGATCTCGTCCATGCGCCCGGAGCGCGCCAGCCGCGCCCGCTGCTCGAACACCTCGTCGGCCTCGGGGCGCCACCGCAGCGCCCCACCGCACAGCGCGAGCGCCGTCACGCGGTCGCCGAGCCGTACCGCCGCGTGCTGGGCGACCATGCACCCCACCGAGTGGCCGACGAGGGCCGCGTGCTCGGTCCCCAGCCCGTCGAGCAGGCGCACCAGGTCCTCGGCCCATCCCTCGACTGAGTACGGGCCGGGCGGCTTGCCGCTGAGCCCGGCGCCGCGCTGGTCGTACGCGATCCCGCGAACCCCGCGCCGGCGGCACTCCGCGAGCTGGCTCCACCACGCGTACGCCGACCCGCCGAGCCCGTGCACGAACACGACCGGCGCGCCGTCCCCGCCGGTGTCCTCGTACGCGAGCGTCACCTCGCCGATGTCAAGCCGGTCCACGGCTGCAGCCTATTCCGGCGCCGTGCCGTAGCCGCCACCACCGGGGGTCTCGATCCGGACCCGGTCCCCGGGCCGCAGGTCGTGCCCCGTCTTCGACGGCACCTGCTCTCCGTTGACGAGGTTCCGGCCCGGCGCGCCGTTCTCGCCCCCGGCGCGTCCCCGGGGGGCGTGGCGCCGTCGCTCGGTGATCAGGTTGAGGCGCGCGGGGGCGAGCGCCTCGAGCTCGCGGATCGTCCCGTCGCCACCGGGGTGGCGCCCCGCGCCGCCGCTTCCGCGGCGCACCGACAGCTCGCGGACACGGAAGGGGAACTCGGTCTCGAACGCCTCGACCGGCGTGTTGAGCGTGTTCGACATCGCGACGTGGATCGCGCTCGGCCCGTCGGCGTGCGGGCACCCTCCCTGCCCGCCGCCGATCGTCTCGTAGTAGGTGAAGCCGTCGCCGGCGAGTGTGAGGTTGTTCATCGTCCCCTGTCCGTGCGCGGGAGTCGGCGTGGCGTTCCCCAGCGCCTCGAGCACGAGGTCCGCGACGCGGCTCGACGTCTCGACGTTCCCTCCCGCTACCGCCGCGGGCGGCCGGGCGCGCAGGACGCAGCCCTCCGGAGCGACCACGTCGACGGGGCGGTGCGCGCCCGCCGAGGGCGGGGCGTCGGGATCGGTGAGCACCCGGACGGCGAAGAACACCGCCGACTTGGTGACCGACAGGGGGCAGTTGAGGTTGCCGGGCCCCTGTGCGTCGGTGCCGGCGAAGTCGAGCGTCAGCCGGTCGCCTTCGATCACGGCGGCCACCCGCAGGGTGATGTTCGTCCCGCGGGCGTCGTCCTCGAGCACGTCCTCCGCCTCGTAGCGTCCGTCGGGCAGGCATTCGAGCGCGGCGCGCGTGCGGCGCTCCGCGTAGTCGAGGATCTCCGCGAGCCCGACCCGCGACCGTTCGAGCCCGTAGCGGTCGAGCAGCTCCTGCATCCGGCGGGCGCCGACCAGGTTGGCCGCGCGCTGCGCGCGCAGATCGGCGAGGCGCTGGGGCGGGTTCCGCATCCTGGTCGCGAGCTCGGCGAGGAGATCGTCGGTGGCGCGCGTGGGCGGGATCACCACTCCCTCCTCCTCGAGCGTCGTCGAGTCCGCCGGCATCCCGCCGGGGGTCGGCCCGCCGATGTCGGCGTGGTGGGCGCGGCTGGCGGCGAACCCGACCAGGTCCCCGTCGCCGCCGTCGCCCGCGAACAGCGGTGAGATCAACGTCACGTCCGGGAGGTGCGTTCCGCCGCGATACGGGTCGTTGAGGATCCACAGGTCCCCCGGCCGGTGGCGCTCTTCCACCACGGCGCCGACCGCGTCGGGCATCGACCCGAGGTGGACTGGGATGTGCTCTGCCTGCATCACGAGCTCGCCGGCGGGGTCGAACAGCGCCGTCGAGCAGTCGTGGCGCTCGGTGATGTTTGGCGAGTGCGCGGAGCGGATCAGCACCGCGCCCATCTCGTCGCACGCCGCGCGCAATGCGCCGACGAGCACCTGCAGCGTGACGGGGTCGAGGGAATCATTACGCGCGAGGTGCAAGCGCTTCGCGCGGCTCCTGGCGGGACGACGTTCTTCGCGATTCGCCGCGACCGTCCCCGCATCGTCCACGATGGCCGACCATCCCGGCGGCAGTACGAGCGTCGCCTCCGGCAGCTCGAAGATGCACGGGCCCTCCGCCTCGAGCCCGGCGGGGGGCTGGCCGCGCAGGATCTCGGCCTCCGCCCAGTCGGAGCCGAAGCGGGCGCGGCGCGTGCCCCGATCCAGCTTCCCGGCGGGCGCCGCCTCCGGCCTGGGCCCCGGCCCGGGGACGATCGTCGCGAGGCGCACCGTGACCAGCTCGACGTCGGCATCCGGATCGCGGTAGCCGTACCGCCGCTCGTGCTCGCTCGCGAAGCTCTCCGCCAGCTCCGCCGGATCGGGGCGCAGCGGCCCGGGCACCGGAAGCTCGAACGCCTGGCCGCGGTAGCGCAGCTCGAAGGTGGCCTCCTCGCGCGCCCCCTCGAGGCTCTCGCCCAGCGACGCTCGCAGCCGGTCGAGCTCGTGCGCGATCCGGTCGGTCGTCAGCTCGTCGCTGCTCAGCATCACCGTGCGCGCGGTGTCCCGGCGCCGATCGGACGCGATCAGGCCGAGCGCGGACAGGACCCCGCTCGCGCGCGGACACAGGATCCGCCGGATGTCGAGCTCGTTGGCGAGCGCGGCCGCGTGCATCGGTCCCGCGCCGCCGAACGGCATCAGCGCGAACTCCCG
>DATHVJ010000123.1:0-3309 GCA_035461345.1 Solirubrobacterales bacterium
TCGGCGTCGCGCCCCGAGTGGACGCGGAAGTACTCGGTCCCGGGACCGTCGGCGACGCCGTAGAGCTCGACCAGGCCGTCGCGCTTCACGGTCGAGATCTCGGGCTGGCCGCTCTCGACCGCATACAGCCGGGCGAGCGTCGGAAGCAGGCCGTCGGGAGCGGTCCACGCACGCACGCACTCGTCGGTCTCGGGCGTGGGCTGGGCCGCGGAGTCGCCGCCGACGGCGTCGACGAACCCGTCCCACAGCTCTACGTGCTCGGCCTCCTCCTGCGCGTGGCCGCGCAGGTCGTCGCGCTCGGAGGCCTCGGCCGCTGCCGCCGAGCTCATCGTCGCGATCGCCTCGACGGCGTGCCTGTACTGACCGGAGTACCGCGCCAGCTCCTCACGGCTCAGCCCGCCCTCCGTCCAGCGCACGTAGAACGGATGTTCGAGCACGTTCCAGCGGCTGCGGCTCTCCTCGATGCGATCCCAGATGGTGCTCACTCGGCGCTCCCCTCGTCTGAGTCGGTTCCGGCCGCCAGCATATCGTCTGGTTATCCGTGAGACCGACGCTCCAGGACATCGCCATCCCCCCGTTCCCAGCCGAGCTGACGTGGGTCGGCGCGGCGCCGCCGCGGGTCGAGCGCCTCGCGGCGACGGGGCCGGTCCTGGTCCACTTCTTCGACTTCGCCCAGCTCAACGCCGTCCGCGCTCTCCCCTACGTGCGAAGGTGGCACGAGCGCTACGAAGACTTCGGGCTGGCCGTCCTCGGCGTGCACACCCCGCGGTTCCCGTTCGCGGCCCCGCACCCGGACGTCGCCGACGCGGTGCGCAGGCTCGGGATCGTCCACCCCGTGGCGGTCGACTCCGACCGCCTGGTGTGGCGGGCGTACGGCTGCGAGGGGTGGCCGTCGCTGTTCCTGTGGGGCCCGGGCGGCGTGCTGAGCTGGTTCCACTTCGGCGAGGGTGAGTACGAGGCCACCGAGGAGGCGATCCAGGAGCTGGTGCTGGCCTCGGCGCCCGAGGCACGGCTCCCCGAGCTGATGAGCCCGCTGCGCCCCAGCGACGCCCCCGGCGCCCTGGTGATGACCCCGAGCGACGAGGTGCTGCCAGGGGGCTCGGCGGGCGAGCCGTGGCGGGCCACGCCCCGGGATCCCGAGCTGAAGCTCGCCTACGCGGCGGGCGGCGCCTACGCATCCGTCGACGGAAGCGGCACGATCGAGGTGTCGCTCGACGGGGGCCCGCCGCAGCGGCACGCGGTCGAGCATCCAGGTCTGGTCGAGCTCGCGCTCCACGAGGCCCACGAGGAGCACGTCATCCGGCTGCGGCCCTCGGCGGAAGTGACGGTGTGGTCGATCAGCTTCGCGGCGGGCGTGCCCTAGGCGGAGGCGCGGGCGGCGCTAGACCGTCGCCAGGCCCTTGCGGATCTCGCCGGGGAGCATGAACCGGACGTCCTCGTCGACCACCCGGAGCTCCGAGACGTCCTCGGCGCCACGGTCGCGGAAGAACTCGACGAGCTGCTCCACGAGCTCCTCGGGAGCGCTGGCGCCGGAGGTGATCCCGACCGTCTCGACGCCGCGCAGCCACTCCTCGTCGACCTGCAGCGAGTTGTCGATCAGGTGCGAGGCTGCGCCGTGCTCGCGCGCCACCTCGACGAGACGGTTCGAGTTCGACGAGTTCGTCGACCCGATCACCAGCACCAGGTCGCAGCGGCTCGCGAGCTGCTTGACGGCCTGCTGGCGGTTGGTGGTCGCGTAGCAGATGTCGTCGGTCTTCGGGCCAACGATGTTGGGGAACTTTTGCTTCAGCCGCACGATGATGTCCGTCGTCTCGTCGACGGAGAGCGTCGTCTGGGTGATGTAGGCGACGCGGTCGGGGTCGGGGACCTCGAGATCGTCGACGTCGTCGGCGGTCTGGACCAGAACGATGCTCCCGGGCGCCTCGCCGGTGGTGCCCTCGACCTCCTCGTGGCCCTGGTGGCCGATGAGCACGATCGTGTACCCCTGCGCCGCGAACTTGCGCGCCTCGACGTGCACCTTGGTGACCAACGGGCACGTCGCGTCGATCGTCTGCAGCCGGCGGGCGGCGGCGTTCTCGTGCACGCTCGGGGCCACGCCGTGCGCGGAGAACACGACCAGAGCGCCCGCCGGCACCTCGGTCTCCTCCTCGACGAAGATCGCGCCGCGCTTGGTGAGCTGCTGCACGACGTGCTTGTTGTGGACGATCTCCTTGCGCACATAGACCGGCGGGCCGTGCTGGTCGAGCGCGTGCTCGACCGTCTGCACGGCGCGGTCCACGCCGGCGCAATAGCCTCGCGGGGCGGCGAGCAGGACCTTCGCGGGCGTGTGCGTGATTTGGGCGTCGAGCATCGGAGGCGAAGCCTCCGACTGCGAGGCGACAGGCCGGTCGCCGTCGTGTTTTCCGCTCGACATGAGCTACAAGGGTAGCCGTCGTGAGAGGCACGCAGGTACGCTCACCGCGCTTATGGACACCACGCGAGGCACGCGGCCGCCAGCGCGCTCCGCGCCGGCCTTTCGCCGCCGTCGCCGCGCCGCAGGCGCCGTGCTCGTGCTCGTGCTCGCTGCGTTGGCGCTCGCGATCGAGGCGGTCGCGGGGGACGGGGCCGTGGGCCCGAGCCCGGCCCAGATCGAGGAGCGGCGGCGCGACGCGGTGCCCGATCGCAAGCTGATCGGACAGCGGCTGATGGTGCGGATGGACGGCTTCGCGACGCCGGGGCTCGCGCGCCAGGCGCGCGAGGGCGAGATCGGCGGCGTGATCGTCTTCCCCCCGCCTGGTCAGCCGACGGACGAGCTGAAGGACGAGATCGCGGAGCTGCAGCGGGACGCGCGCAGGGGCGGGGGGCCGCCGCTGCTAGTGGCGATCGACCAAGAGGGCGGCGAAGTGAAGCGGGTGCCGGATGGCCCCCCGGCGCGCTCACCCCGCGAGCTCGCCGCGCCGGGCGACGAGCCGGCGGCGCGCGGGGAGGGCCGCCGGACCGGCCGCTTCCTCGCGACGCTGGGGATCGACGTCGACCTCGCCCCCGTGCTCGACGTCGCCAGACCGGGCGGCTTCATCGCCGAGCAGCGCCGCGGGTTCGCCGCCAAGCCCGGCCGCGTCTCCGCGGCCGGAGTCGCCTTCGCCCGCGGCCTCCAGGGGGCCGGCGTCGCCGCCACCGCCAAGCACTTCCCCGGCCTCGGCTCGACCGCCGCCAACACGGACCTTCGCCCCTCGCGGATCGGGCTGCCGGCCCGGAAGCTGCGCCGGATCGACGAGGCCCCCTACCGTCGCTTCGTCGCCGCCGGCGGCAAGCTGGTGATGGTGAGCTCGG
>DATHVJ010000124.1:0-2430 GCA_035461345.1 Solirubrobacterales bacterium
GTGATGTAGATGGCGTTGAGGTCGCGGGCGACGATGACCCGGTTGAGGTGGGCGTAGAGCAGGTTGAGCCCCGGCGCCAGATAGATCTCCCAGTTGACCAGGACGTCGAAGAACTCGTCCAGGCCGAAGAGGATCGGCGCCACAACCCGGTGGGATCATCAACGTTGAAGCGCACTTCAAGTCAAGGGTAGATTTCATGGCGGAAGACGGTTTGGTGCCGATCGGGGAGCTCGCTCGCCGCACGCGCGTCGCGACGTCGGCGCTCCGCTACTACGAGCGGATCGGCTTGCTCCCACCCGCCGAGCGCGCCGGCCAGCGAAGGCACTACCCGCCTTCGGTCGCGGAGCGCGTTGCGCTCATCCGCCTCTACCAAGGCGCGGGGTTCACGCTCGAGGAGATCGGTCGCATGCTCGCCGCCACGAGCCAGGGACGCCGAGGCTGGGGTGACCTGGCCGAGCGCAAGATCGCGGAACTCGACGCTCGCATCGCCGACGCGCAGCGAGCGAAGACGCTGATCAAGCACGCGCTCGAATGCCCCCACCGCGATCTCCTCACCTGCCCGAGCTTCCGCTCAGCCCTCGAGGCTCAGCTCAAGGGCCAGCAGTAGCGAGTCAGAGGTGAACCCCCGCTGAGACGTCCCGCGCAGCCGACGATTGGGAGGATGGGCGCAATGACAGAGACCGCGACTGAGACCGAGCGGGTCCAGCGGGTCCGAGACCAGCAGGCAGCGACGTACGACCGGCGAATCGGGTTCTTCGAGCGCGCGCTGTTCGGCGGTGGCCGCGAGTGGGTCTGCTCCCAGACCCGGGGGGATGTGCTGGAGCTCGGTGTCGGGACGGGCCGCAACCTGGCCTTCTACCCGGACGACGTCAGGCTGACGGGAATCGAGCTCAGTCCGGAGATGCTCGCCATCGGCAAGCGGCGGCAGGCTGAGCTCGGACGCGACGCGCACCTACGCTCGGGCGACGCCCAACGGCTGGGGTTCGACGACGAACGCTTCGACACCGTCGTGAGCACACTCACCATGTGCGAGATCCCGGACTACGGGCGGGCCATCCGCGAGGCGCATCGCGTCCTGCGACCCGGCGGGAGATTCGTGCTCTTGGAGCATGTGCGAAGCCCAAGCCTCCCGGTCCGGATTGGACAGCGGCTTCTTGAGCCGCTCTCGGTTCGCTTCAACGCCGATCACCTGCTGCGCGAGCCGCTCGACGCGCTTCGGGAGGCGGGTTTCGAGATCGAGCGTTCCGAGCGCCTCAAGTGGGGGATCGTCGAGCGGATTGTCGCTCGCAAGCCTGTGCGGGATGACGACAACTCCCGAATCGATGTCCTTACCACGGACGCAATCCCTCCGCCACGTCGCGCACCAGCCGCTCCACACTCCCCGACTCCGCCTCGACGTGGTCCGGGTTCAGCTCGGTGATCGTCACCCCGGCCAGCCTCGGTGAGGCGAGCAGCGTGCGAAGCGCGCCGGTCGCAGCGTCGTAAGGGATTCCCTCGTTGCGTCCCCAGTTCTCCGACAGGGGGGTGTCGGTGAAGTCGATGACGTCGACGTCGAAGTGCACCAGCAGACGCCGATCGTGCCCGTCGAGAAGCGCGAGCGCGCGTGCGGCCGCGGCGGCTGGGTCGGCCGCGACCTCGCCGGCTGGGATGACGTTTAGCCGCAGCCGCTTGATCGCCGCGCGTTCGTGTGCCTCTGACTGCACCTCGTCCCAGCCGAGGAGGACCACCTGGTCGGGCTCGAGCAGCGGCACCCTTGGCCCCGCCTGCACGAGCTCCGCGCGGGCGCCCTCCTCGCCGAGCATGTGCGCCATCCCCATCCAATCGAGCGTGCCCGGGCGGACGCTCGATGGCACGTTGAGGTCGGCGTGGGCGTCGAAGTAGATGACGCCAGGGCGCTGCCGGTCTGCGCTGTGCCCCGCGACCGCCCCTACGCCGACGGTGCAGTCGCCGCCGAGCACCAGAGTTAGCTCACCCGAGCCGGCCGCCTCCGCCACTCGACGCGCGGTGTCGCCGACGATCTCGACGACCTTGTCGAGGTTCTGGGCGCGCGGGTTCGTGCGATCCGGCCGCCAGCGCCACCGCTCGCGATCACCGTGGTCACGCACCTCGAGCCCGCGGTCGTGCAGCCGCTCCACCAGCCCCGCCTCTCGCAGCGCCCGCGGCGCATTCTCCTGTCCGGGGGCGAACGCCCCGGCGCTGGTGGGAACGCCGATGACGCCTATCCGGCGACTCACCGCGCTGATGGTACGGCGCTTCCTCACACCGCTACCGCTTCGCGCGAAAGGAGGCCCCGGCCGGCACCGGTGGTCCGACCAAGGGCGGCGGGTGGTCGCAGCTAGTATTCGCCCCCGATGCATCCCCCAGGGAGGAGGTCGATGCGTTTCGAGCGGCTCGTGAGCGGCTCCGTGTTGCTGGTGGCGTTCGCGTTGC
>DATHVJ010000125.1:0-2817 GCA_035461345.1 Solirubrobacterales bacterium
GGGATCCGCGAGTTCAAGGGCTCGCTGACCGGCGACCGCGACAAGGAGGACGCCGACGCGAAGCGGGCCGAGCTCGAGGAAGCGTCCAAGACCGACGAGGAGCCGGTCGAGGGCGAGGTCGTCGGCGACCGCCGCAACTGAGTAGGCCATGGCCCGTTACCGGGCTGTCAAGTTCGACGACCACCTGACGCTCGTCGAGCACCTCGACGAGCTTCGCACGCGGATCATCGTCTCGATCGCGGCGATCGTCGTCGCCTCGGGGCTGTGCTTCTGGCAGAACGACCTGCTGCTCGAGATCGCCAACCGCCCGCTCCCCGGCGATCTGGTCCCGATCACCTTTGGCGTCACCGAGCCGTTCATGACCACCGTGACCCTGTCCGTCTACGGCGGGCTGCTGCTCGCGATGCCGGTCGTCCTGTACCAGCTGTACGCGTACGTGCTCCCGGCGTTCTCGGACCACGAGCGCCGGGTGGTGCTGCCGTTCCTGCTCACGGTCCCGTTCCTGTTCGTCGCCGGGGTCGTGTTCGCGTACTTCGTCGTCATCCCGGCGGCGACGCAGTTCCTGCTCAACTTCAACGCCTCGGAGTTCAACATCGAGGTCCGCGCGCGCGAGTACTACAGCTTCTTCGCGCTGAGCTGCATCGCGGTCGGGATCCTGTTCCAGATCCCGATCGGTGTGCTGGCGGTGACGCGGCTCGGGATCACGACCCCGCAGCAGCTCGCCCGCAACCGCCGCTACGCGATCCTGATCATCGCCGTGCTGGCGATGCTGCTCCCCGGAACCGACCCGGTGACGATGCTGATCTCGATGCTGCCGCTGGTGCTGCTGTTCGAGTTCAGCCTCCTGCTTGCGCGGGCGCTCGGCCGCCCGCCGGACGAGGCCGCCCCTCCGCGCGCGGCGGAGGGCTCGGGCTGACCCGGTCCGCGGGACGGCAGCTAGGCTGACGAGCATGCTCTTCGACCTGCGCGGAAAGCGGCGGCGCTTCATCCAGGTCGTGTACGCGCTGCTCGCCGCCCTGTTCCTGATCGGCTTCGTCGGCTTCGGGGTCGGCAGCGAGTCGGGCGCCGGCGGGATCTTCGACGCGCTCGGGATCGGCGGCGGTGACACCTCGACGAGCAACCCGCAATACGAGGAGGACATCGAGGGGGCCGAGCAGCGGCTCGAGCAGGACCCCAAGGACGAGCAGGCGCTGCAGCAGCTCGCCCAGACCCACTACCTGGCCGGCCAGGCCGAGCTCGAGACCGACGAGGCGACCGGCGAGCCGGTGCTGACCGACGATGCCCGGACGCAGTTCGACGAGTCGATCGCCGCGTGGGAGCGGTACCTGAAGCTGGCCAAGCGGCCGTCCGACAACGTCGCCACCCAGGTCGTGAACAGCTACGTGTTCCTCAACGACGCCGAGGGCGCCGCTAAGGCGCAGCGGATCGTCGCCGAGGCGAGGCCGTCGCAGGGCGCGTACTCCAACCTCGCCTTCTATCTCTATCTCGCCGGCGACTTCGAGGGCGGCGACGAGGCGGCCAACCGCGCGGTCGCCGAGGCCGAGGGCTCGCAGCGCAAGAGCGTGAAGAACCAGCTTACGCGGATCGCCGAGCAGGCGAAGAAGTTCGAGAAGCGACAGGAGCAGCAGGCCGAGAAGGCCCCCGAGGGGGCCGACCCGCTGCAGAGCCCGCTCGGCGGGCTCGGCGGGCCCGCTCCGACCCAGCCGGCGCCGTAGCGGGGAGTCGCCGCGCGCGCGAGCGCGGCTACCATCAACCCGTCGCGGGCCGTTAGCTCAATTGGTAGAGCAGGGGCCTCTTAAGCCCAAGGTTGAAGGTTCGAGTCCTTCACGGCCCATCATCCGACGCGCCTCGGTTTTCCGTCATCGCTGACGGCCCCACGCGTAGAGCATGTACACGCCGAGGCGGAGGAGATACGCGACCTGGACGACCGCCTGTTCGCGGTCGTCGACTGCGCGGCCGCGCGAGCGGGGTGGAGATCGACGGCGACGAGGGACCAATCGTGGGCGCGCTCAGCGACGGCGAGGTCATCGAGCGGCGCTCTTATCTGAACCTAGCCGAGCGCGCGGGCGGACGCCGGGATCCACGAGTAGTCGCCGGGCTCAGCGCCGGCCCGACAGCCCGATCACGAGCGCCGCGACGACGAGGATCGCCGCGGTGAGCGTGGTCACGGGGGCACGGCTCGGCGTGCCGAGCACGGCCCCCGCCGCGCCCGCCGACAGCGCCGACCCGCGGCTGCCCGCGGACAGCACCGAGCCGAGCGAGCCCGCGGAGCCGACCGAGAACGCCGAGGCGGCGGACCCGATCGAGCCGGCGGACAGGAACGACCCGACGGAGCCGATCGACAGGAACGAGCCCTTGGACGCCACGCACAGCATCGAGTCCTCCGACCACAGCGACCACTTCGAGTTCGCCACGCGGGCGATGATACGGTGAGGCACGACCGCGCCGCTGTGACAGCATGCCGCGCGATGAGCCCGGCCGGGATGGAGCTCGGCGTGCACCTCCCGCTGATGGAGTTCGGCGACGAGGGGCAATCGTGGGCGCGCCTCGAGGCGGCCGCGACGGCGGCACGCGAATGCGGCTTCGCGGCGATCTCCGCGAACGACCACTATCTGTTCTCGACCCCGTGGCTCGACGGACCGAGCGCGCTCGCGGCGGCGGCGCCGCGCTCCGGCGCGCTCGAGCTCGCGACCACGGTCGCGAATGTCGTCCTGCGTGGCCCGGTGCCGCTCGCCAAGGCGCTGACCGCGGTCGACGTGATCTCGGGTGGGCGCGTGGTGGCCGGCGTGGGGCCGGGGTCCTCGGATCGCGACTACG
>DATHVJ010000126.1:0-10550 GCA_035461345.1 Solirubrobacterales bacterium
GCCTCCGGCCATGCGTACCGCGCCGACGGCGACGTGTACTTCCGCGTGCGCAGCTTCGACGGCTACGGAAAGCTCTCCAACCGCGATCCCGGGGACATGGACCAGGGGGAGGAGGCAGGAACCGAGAGCCTCAAGGAGGACCGGCTCGACTTCGCGCTGTGGAAGGCCAGAAAGCCTAACGAGGACACCGCGTGGGACTCCCCTTGGGGGCCGGGGCGGCCCGGATGGCACATCGAGTGCTCGGCGATGGCCGAGAAGTACCTCGGCCCCGACTTCGCCGTCCACGGCGGCGGCGCCGACCTCGTCTTCCCCCACCACGAGAACGAGATCGCCCAGACCGAGGCGGCGCGGGGGGTCCCGCTGGCGCGCCTGTGGATGCACAACGGGATGGTCCAGGTCGTGGAGGAGAAGATGGCGAAGTCGGTCGGCAACATCTTCCAGCTCTTCGAGGCGCTCGACCGCTTCGCCCCCGAGACCCTCGTCGCGTACCTGATCTCGGGCCACTACCGGCAGCCGCTCGAGTTCAGCGCCGAGGCGCTGCGCGAGGCGGAGTCGCGAGTGGAGCGGATCCGCAACTTTCTCCGCAAACCCGAAGCTGCCCGTGACCCCGCCGCCCCCGGACGCGAAGCGGAGGAGGCCGCGGGCCTTATCCGCGAGCGGCGGGAAGAGTTCTTCGC
This sequence comes from Solirubrobacterales bacterium, assembly GCA_035461345.1. Classification (GTDB taxonomy): domain Bacteria; phylum Actinomycetota; class Thermoleophilia; order Solirubrobacterales; family 70-9; genus DASPWW01. The sequence goes on from DATHVJ010000126.1 coordinate 678, forward strand.
CGCGCTCGCGGACGACTTCAACACCCCCCGCGCGCTCGCGGCGCTCTTCGAGCTGATCGCCGAGGGGAACAAGCGCCCGCTGCCGGGGGCACGCGCCGCGCTCGAGGAGATGCTGCCGATCATCGGCCTCGACTCGCTGCTGGCGGCGGAGGCGGAGGCGGACCCCGAGTCCCGCGAGCTGCTTGCCGAGCGCGAGCGGGCGCGCGCCGCGCGCGACTTCGAGCGCGCGGACCGGATCCGCGACGAGCTCGCGGAGCGCGGATGGGAGGTCCGCGACGAACCTGACGGCGCGCGCCTCGTGAGGCGCGGATAGTGGCCGCCCGTCGCAGCCGCGACCGCGCGGTCGTCTATGGGCGCAACGCCGTCGCCGAGGCGGAGCGGGGGAGACGACGCGTGCACCGGGTGTGGCGGGCGCCCGAGGTAGATGCCGCCGAGCTGACGCGGCTCGCGGGCTCGCCCGATCACCAGGGGGTCGTCGCCGAGGTCGATGCCTACCCGTACGCCGAGGCGACGTCGCTGCTCGACGCCCCCGACGCTTTCGTGGTCGCCCTGGACCAGGTCCAGGACCCGCGCAACCTCGGCGCCGTATGCCGGTCGGCCGAGGTCGCGGGCGCGGCCGGGGTGGTGGTGCCGGCGCGCCGCTCGGCCGCAGTGACGCCCGTCGCCGCGAAGGCCTCGGCGGGCGCGGTCGAGCACCTCGCCGTCGCCAGGGTCCGGAACCTCGCCGAATGGGTCGGGGGCGCGAAGCGGGACGGTGCGTGGGTGTACGGCGCGAGCGCCGACGCGCCGACCCGCTACGACGCGATCGACTGGAGCGGCAGGGTCGTGCTCGTCCTCGGCGGGGAGGGCAAGGGCATCCGACCCAGAGTCGCCGGAGCCTGCGACGCGACGATCGCGATCCCGCAGCGCGGCCGGATCCGGTCGCTGAACGTCGCCGCGGCCGCGTCGGTGCTGCTGTTCGAGGCCGCGCGACAGCGGGGCACGCCCTAGCACGCGCTCCGGACGCTGCAAGCGTTCGTGCAGATCGGGCGCGTAGGGGTTGACAGAACTATGTTCGGCCCTACACTTACGCGCGTAAAGGTGAACTTCAGGTTGAGAGTTCGACCGGGAGCTCGCCCGAACGGCGCCCCAGGGGAGGTACGGCGCCACCAAGCTCCGTACGAAGGAGGTTGCTGTGGCAGTACGTACCCAGGAGTTCGCGCCCGTCTCGCCTCGACGCGCCCCGGCCGGCACATCGCGGGGCCATGAGGCTCAACCAGAGGTCGAGGATGACTACCTGGTCGCGCTCGCGAAGCGCGGCAATCCCGACGCCTACGACCAGATAGTGCGGCGCTACCGGGGCTTCGTCCGCCTCAAGGCGTCCGCCTACTTCCTGCTCGGCGGCGACGCCGACGACCTGAACCAGGAGGGGCTGCTCGGCCTGTTCAAGGCCGTGCGCGACTTCCGGTCCGACCGCGAGTCCAGTTTCCGCAACTTCGCGGAGCTGTGCATCACGCGGCAGATCATCACCGCCGTCAAGACGGCGAGCCGTCACAAGCACGCGCCGCTCAACCAGTACGTGTCGTTCGGGCAGTCGCCCGCGGGACAGGGCGACTCGGACGCGACGCTCGAGGACGTGCTTCCCGGCGCGATGATCAACGACCCCGCGAACCAGGTGATCGCGAGCGAGGAGCTCGACAGCCTCGTCGCGTGCCTGTCGAGCGTGCTCTCGGACCTCGAGAGCCGGGTCCTGTCGCTGTACCTGGACGGGCACTCGTACGAGGTCGTAGGCGAGAAGCTCGACTGCGACACGAAGACGGTCGACAACGCGCTCCAGCGCGTCAAGCGCAAGGTCGGGATCCACCTCGCCTCGCGCGAGATCAAGCTGTAGGAGGGCCGCGCCGATAACGGAGGTGTGCTGGCGGGTTCCCGGCAGGGCCGTGTGAGCGCCTCCCGGCGGGGGGTGGGACACCTTGCCCGCCTAATTCCGGCGCTGGTGCTCGCCGCGCTGTTGGCACCCGCGCCGGCCGCGGCGAAGCGCGACGCCGACCCGCTCTCGCTCGGCCCGATCGCCCCGCTGCCCACGGCGGGGCCCGTGCGCGACACGGTCCTCGATCGCGGCGAGCGGAGCCGTCTGCGTGCGCGCGCGTCGTCGGACGTCCGCGAGTACGACGACGGCGACGGCCACTCGATATCGGTCCAGGTCTCGCGCGCGTACGGGAACCGCGTGCAGATGGCGAGCCGGCTGGCAGCTTTCCTGGGTGGCCTGCTGCACGGCGACGAGATGGAGCAGCTCGGCGCCATCGTCGCCACCCCGCTCGAGATCCGCCACCTGTGCGGCGGCGGCGCGCTCGCGTGCTACTCGCCCGCCGGCGAGCAGATGGTGGTGTCGGGCGAGGACGCGCCTCCGGGCGAGCCCCCGCGCGAACTCGTGATCGCCCACGAGTACGGCCACCACCTCGCCACCAACCGCAGCAACCGGCCGTGGAGCGCCCTCGACCGGGGCACCAAGAGATGGTCCACCCACGAGCGCATCTGCCGGGGGATCGAGCGGGGCGAGATCCGGCCGTCGAACTACTTCCAGAACCCGGGCGAGGCGTTCGCGGAGGCGTACGCCTTTCGCCACTACCCCGACGCCATCGGGTGGCAGTGGGAGATCGCCCGACCCGACGCCGCCGCGTTCGGCGCGATCGCCGCCGACGTCAGCTTCCCGTGGACCCGCAGCACGAGCATCGGGTGGTCGGGGGAGCTCGACCGCCGCGACCCCCGCGAGGTGATGCGGGTCGAGACACCGCTCGACGGCCGGCTGAAGCTGAGGCTGGACGGCCCTCGCGGCGCCGACTTCGACCTCGCGCTGCTCGCGCCGCGCCGGGGGCGGGTGCTCGATCGCGCGCGCGGGCCGGGACCGGACCACACGGTCCGGCACACCGTGTGCGGGCAGCGCGCCGTACGGGTCGCCGTGGTCCGCGACCGAGGCCGCGGCGCATTCGAGGTCAAAGCGGCGCGGCCGTAGTTCACTTTCCGCGCGCGAGTTTCCACACTCCACGCGCCATCGGTGAATCCGGCGGGCCTAGCGTCCCGGCGAGAGCCATGGATCTGCGCAAGCACGTTCCGCCCCTGAGCGATCATCCTGTCGACATCGGCCACCGGACCGAGGCCGCGATCCTGTCCGAGCTTGTGCGCCGCGGGTACTCCGTGTTGCTTCCATTCGGTGTGAACCAGCGGTACGACATGGTTCTCGACCTGAATGGCGAATTCGTCCGAGTTCAGTGCAAGACGGGCCGGTTGAAGCAAGGCGCCGTTCGGTTCCGGACTCAAAGCACGCGATCAAACACGAGCCAGACGGTCACACGTGGGTATGCAGGCGAAGCAGAACTCTTCCTCGTCTACTGCCCGGAGATCGATCGGATCTATGCTGTTTCCGTTGACGAGGCGCCTGTGAATAGCCAAATGTACCTGCGGGTGGATCCGCCGATAAACGGACAGGCGCACGGGGTGAACTGGGCCAACGAGTACGACCTGCCCGGGTAGCTCAACTGGTAGAGCAACGCCCTTGTAAGGCGTCGGCTGCGGGTTCGAGTCCCGCCCCGGGCTTGACCGAATTCACGTGGAAAGACGGCGAGCGGTGGATCGTGTTCCGCCACGGCGCGCTCCGCGACGGCGCGGCGCTGCTGCGCGAGCACGGCTGGGACGAGTACGAGCTGCTGAGCACGCCGCGTGCGCTCGAGACAGCGCCGGCCGGGCTGGAGGAGGCCGGCGCCGCGACCCACGCGGTCCCCGCCGGCCCCGTCCCCGAGGCCGCGGCGGCGATCTTCGACGAAGTCGACGCCACGTCGATCGTCGCGCTCGGGGGCGGCCGGGTGATCGATGCCGCGAAGGCGATCGCGGCCGTCCGCGGGGGGCGGGTGTGCGCGATCCCGACGACGCTCTCCGGCGCCCCGATGACCTCGATCCACCGCCTGCCCGGGGGGCAGGAGGCCGATCGCCTCGTCCGCCCGGCACTCGTGCTCGCCGACCCAGGCCCGATGACGGAGCTGCCCGAGCAGGAGCTGCGCGCGACGGCGATGAACGCCCTCGCCCACGGCGCAGAGGCCCTGTACGGTCCGCTCGCCAACCCCGTCGCCGAGATGGCTGGGCTGCGCGGCGCGTCCTCGATCGCCGTCGCGCTCGACCAGGATCCCGCGCGCCGGGACCGGGCGGCGCTCGCCCTCGGCGCGATCCTGTGCGGGTACGCGGTCGGCTCCGCCGGCTTCGCCCTCCACCACGTGCTCGGGCAGACGACGGTCAGGGTGTGCGCGGTCCCGCACGCCGGCGCCTACGCGGCGCTGCTGCCCCACACGGTCGAGGGCATGCGCGACCGTGCCCCCGAGATGATCGCCGCGCTCGCGGGCGCGCTCGGCACCACCCCCGAGGCGATCGGCGAGCGTATCGACGAGCTCGCCGGCCACCCGCCGGGCCTCGGCGAGCTGGGAGCCGATCGCGACCTCGTCGGCCGGGTGGTTGAGGTGGCGCTCGAGCGCCCCGAGCTGAAGCGGATCCCGGACCCGCCGTCGGCGGCCGAGCTCGAGGCGATCCTCGACTCCTCCTGGCAGCGCGCCCGCACGCAGTAACGCCCCCTCACGCCGCGTGTAGGGGTGTGCGTGAGCGAGGAACGCCTTGCCCGCTATCACGCCTACACGCGCGACCGCGGGGTGAACATCGTGCTCTACGTGCTAGCCAGGCTGCTGCTCCAGCCGGCGTTCCTGATCTGGCTGCGTCTCGCCCGCCACGGCCGTGAGCACGCGAGGGTCCGGGGGCCGCTGATCGTCGCGGCGAACCACCGCAGCTTCCTCGACCCGTTCGCGATCGGGGTGATGCTCCCGTGGCGCCGCTCGCTCCACTACGTCGCCAAGGTCGAGCTGTTCGAGAATCGGTGGCAGGCGTGGATCCTGTCGCGGCTGGGGGCGTTCCCGATCCGCAGGGGCGCGTCCGACGAGGACGCGATGACGACGTCGCGGATGATCCTCGAGCGCGGCGGCGCCGTGTGCATCTTTCCCGAGGGAACGAGGATCCGCGCCGGCTCGCTGGCGGAGCCGAAGCGCGGCGTGGGGCGGCTCGCGCTGGAGACCGGCGCCGCGGTGCTGCCGGTCGCCGTGTGCGGGAGCGAGCACGTGCGGCGGGGGTGGCGAATCCGGCCGCGCAAGGTCAAGCTCCGGACCGGACGGCCGATGACGTTCCCCCGCACTGAGCATCCCTCGCCGGCGCTGGCCGCCACCGTGACCGAGCGCATCTGGCCCAACATCGAGTTGCAGTGGGAGTGGCTGGGCGGCCTCCCGCCGCTGCGCAAGGCCGCCGTGGTCGGGTCCGGGAGCTGGGGGACCGCGATGGCGATCCTGCTCGCGCGCGGAGGGCTCGAGGTGCAGCTCGGCTGCCGCACGAGGGAGAGCGCGGAGCGGATCGCGTCGGCGCGGGTGAACGAGAGGTACCTGCCTGGCGTCGAGCTTTCAGAGGGAATCGCCGTCAAGCGCGCCGCGGACATCGAGCTCGCCGGGATCGACCTCGTGGTGATGGCGGTCCCGTCCTCAGGTCTGCCCGCCGCCGTCGGCGCGCTCGCCGACCGGATCGGAGGTCGGTCGGGCGTGCTGCTGCTGACGAAGGGCCTGGTCGGCCCACTTGGCTCGCTGCCGACGCCGTACGTCGCGGAACGCGTCCGCGCGCGGGCGATCGCCTCGCTCGGGGGGCCGGCTCACGCCAGGGAAGCGGTCAGCGGCACCGCGGCGCTGGTCCTCGGAAGCGTCGACGAGGACTTGCGCTCGCAGCTAGGAGAGGTGTTCGACCGCGCCGGTCTGGTGTGCGAGCGGACCCGCGACGACGTCGGGGTCGAGGTCGCCGGAGTGGCCAAGAACGCCGCCGCGCTCGCCGCCGCGGCCGCCGAGCCCCACGGCCTCAACGCCGCGGGAATCGCCGCCGCCGAGGTGTGGCGGGAGTGCGTGGAGTTCGGCACTGCCCGCGGCGCCAGCCTGGAAACGTTCGCGGGCCTGGCCGGCGTCGGCGACCTGATGGCGACGGTGATGGCGCCGGGGAGTCGCAACCGGAGGGCGGGTGAGCTGCTGGGCAACGGCGTCCCGGCGGCCCAGATCGCGGAGCGGATCGGGCAGGCGTCCGAGGGGCTGGACTCCGTGCCGCTGTGTGTCGAGGCGCTCAACGAAGCCGGGATCGATGCCCCCGCGCTCGAGGGCCTGGAGGCGCTGATCGAGGGCCGAATCGACCCCCACGCGTGGGTGTCGAGGCTGCGCCGGGCCGAGAGCTCCCGGAGGGCCGCTTGAGCGAGCGCGGGGTGCGCGCGACGCCGGGGGGTCTACGCTTGCCGCATGGCGACGCCGAAGCAGAGCGCCTCCGCGGAGCAGTCCGCGGGCGCGGAGGCCTCGAAGGCCGAGCTCGATCGCGCGTTCGAGGATCTGTACCGCAGTCACCTGCGCGACGTGTACTCGTACTCGTACTACCGGGTGGGGAACCATCACGACGCCGAAGACCTCACCGAGCAGACCTTCCTACAGGCGTACCGTCACTTCGATCGCGCGCGCCGGGAGTCGAACGGGCGGCCGCTGCGGCCGTGGCTGATCCGGATCGCCCACAATCTCGCCGCGAACTACCACCGCGACCGCTCGCGCCGTCCGACCTCCGCGCTCGACAGCGTCGAGCCGCCGTCCCATCCCCACGGCACCGAGAAGGTCGTCGAGGGGCGGGAGGAGCTGCGGCAGGTGATGGACAGGCTCACCGGGCTGCCCGACGACCGACGCGAGGCCCTGATCATGCGCTTCGCGCTCGGGATGAGCAACCGCGAGATCGCCCGCGCCCTCGGTCGCACCGACGGAGCGACCAAGGTCCTGATCCACAGGGCGATCAAGCAGCTCGAAGAGTCGGATGGACGAGGAGGAAGGAGGACCGATGGCGGTGAGTGAGCCGCGCCCCGATCTCGAGCGGCTGCTGAGCGACGCGCTGCGCCCGATCGAGCCCCCCGAGGACCTCCCTGGACGGGTGGAGTCGACGCTGTCGGCGGTCACCGAGGCCGCGGCGTCGGAGCTCTCAGACTGGGCCGGCGAGCTGTCCGAGGGAGAGATGGCGGCGCTTCGCGACCCCCGCAACTGGGTGCGCCCGGTGGCGGCCGTCGCCGCGGGCGGCGTCGCCGGAACGGCGCTGGTCCTGCTCGAGCTGCGCCGCCGGCGCAGGCCCGGCGGGCCGAGGGGTGCCGCCGGCCTGCGCGGGGTTGCGGACTCGCTTCGCTCGCGCATCGACTAGCGCCCGCTCGGCGGCGAGCGCTATTCGAGACACGCGTCGCGCGGCGCTCAGGCGGTCGCCGGGCGGGCGCTGCGAGTCGCGGCGCCGGCGGCGAGCCCGGTGAGGCCGAGCACGAGGTGGAGGATGTTGTCCTCGGTGTTGAGGGGCAGGAAGTCGAGGATCACTCCGAAGCCGTCCGAGGTCTCCGCGAACCCCCAGATCGCGACCACCACGTACACGAGCCCGAGCCCGAGCGCGTACGCGCGCGCCGCGTACCCCGCGGCGGCGAGCCCGAGCAAGCCGGTGGCGAGGTGGACGACGTTGTGCCACCCGTTGACTTCCAGGACGCCGAACACCGCCTCGCTCTCCAGGTCGCTGCCGGTGTCGAAGCTGGAGTCATAGAAGAAGCCGATGGTCCCGGCGATCGTCAGCGCTCCTCCGACGAGCAGTGCGTAGAGGCGGGCTGGGCTTGCGTGTGCCGTTTCACTCCCTCCTTGATCGAGTGATCCGCGCTCTGGACCCGAGTGTAGGGCTGACTAGGGAAGATGCGACCGAGAGACATGATCGGATCACTCGGCGCGAGCCCCGCGAAAGCGGACGCGAAGCGGAGCTGTGCGGGCGCCGAAGCTCAGCCTCGACGACGGCGCCGTTGATGCGGTTCGAGCTCGGCTGAGATCGGCGCTATCCGGGGCGCCGAAGCCGGGTCGCTAGATTCCGCTGTCCCCTTGGCCCAGACCTGTTACCGCCATCCCGACCGCGAGACCAACGTCTCCTGCTCGCGCTGCGGACGGCCGATCTGCCCCGACTGCATGTACGACTCCCCGGTCGGCATGCGGTGCCCCGAGTGCGCCGGGGACCGCACCCGCGCCCGCGTGTCGCTCGCCCGCGCCGCCGCACCGTACGCGACCTACGCGCTGATAGCCCTCAACGTGATCGTGTTCCTGGCCGAGATCGGGGGCGGCGGGGGCGCGACCTCGCTCGAGGGAGGGGGCCGGCTGATCGCCGACGGGGGGCTGCTGGGGCCCGCCGTCTCCGAGCAGGGCGAGTGGTACCGGATCGTCACCAGCGGCTTTCTGCACGCCGGCCCGCTGCACCTGTTCCTGAACATGTTCGTGCTGTACATCCTCGGCACCGTGCTCGAGGAGGGGATCGGCACCGCGAGGATGCTGGGGATCTACTTCGTCTCGCTGCTCGCCGGGTCGTTCGGGGCCCTGCTGCTCGACCCCGATCAGCTCACCGTTGGGGCCTCGGGAGCGGTGTACGGGATCATGAGCGCGACGTTCCTCGTCGCGCGGGAGCGCGGAGTGGAGCAGCTCGCGTCCCAGATCGGGCTGTGGGTGATCCTGAACCTGGTGTTCACCTTCGCGGTCCCGGGGATCAGCATCGGCGGCCACCTCGGTGGGCTCGCCGGCGGCGCCGCGGCGGCGATGGTCATCCTCGCCGGCGAGCGCCGCAGGGTTGGGATCGGCGCCGAGGCGCTCGGCCTGCTCGTGATCGCCGCGGTCTCCGTGGGGGGCGCGATGTGGGCGGCGGGGCTCAGCGAGGCGCCGGGTGTCGCCTAGACTAGGCACCACTAGGTCCGCGCGCCCTCGAGCACCGGGCGCCATCCCATCCCCTCGGGCGCCGGGACGGCATCGGGATGGAGCAGGTGAGCGAGCAGCTCGGTCCCCTCGACGAGGCGCGGGCCGGGGCGCGAGAACGACGACGCCGCGTCGACCGCCACCACCCGGTCGGCGGCCAGGGACTCGAGTTGCCTCCGGTAGGTGAGTGCGTGCTCGAGCGCCTCGTCGGCGTACAGGCCGCACGGCATCGCCACGACGACGTCGGGGGTCGCGGCGCGGACGTCGTCCCAGCCGACGACCCGCGACTTGCGGCCCGGCTCCCCGAGGGCGTCCTCGCCGCCGGCCGCCGAGATCATCTCGGGGACCCAGTGCCCGGCGACGAACACCGGGTCGAGCCACTCGAGCGCCGCGACCCTCGGCCGCCGCAGCCCGGCGCCGGCGTCGCGGACGGCCTCCACCCGCGCGGCGAGCGCGTCTCGCAGCCGCACGCCGCGCTCGCGGGAGCCGGCGGCGTCGGCGAGCTGGACGCAGTCCTCGAGCACCTCGGACAGCGTCTCGGGGTCGAGCGAGATCACGTGCGGGCGGGTGGGCAGTCGTGCGGCGACCGCGCGGACGTCGTCGTAGGAGACCGCGCACACCGCGCACAGCGCCTGGGTGACGATCAGGTCGGCGTCGAGGCGGGCGAGCGTCTCGTCGTCGAGCTCGTACAGCGCCCGTCCCTGCGCCGTGACCTCGCGTACCGCGGCGTCGATCTCGCCGGGCGAAAGCCCCTCGGGGATCACGCTCTGGGTGAGCCGCGGCCGCGTCGCCGCCTCCTCGGGGTGGTCGCACTCGTGGGTGACCGCGACGACCGCGTCGCCGAGCCCGAGCGCGAACAGCATCTCGGTCGCGGAGGGCACGAGGCTGGCGATTCGCATTGCGCCTGAATATGTCAGCTGGACACCCCGTGGTCCAGCGGCGCATACTGGGCGGGCGACGTCGCAGGAGAACGTCGAGGTGGCGCGCGCCGTCTTCGATGCTGCCGCGGAAGGCGATCGGGCCCGCGTCCTCGCCCACTACGACCCGGAGGTGGAGT
>DATHVJ010000127.1:0-25543 GCA_035461345.1 Solirubrobacterales bacterium
CGTGGCGAAGGGCTTCCCGACCCCGGCAGCAAGGGCCGCGGCGACATCCGCTACCGGCTCGAGATCGAGGTCCCGCGGGAACTCACACCGGAGCAGAAGCGGGCGCTCGACCAGCTCGCCGAGTCCCTCAACGACCACAACCCGCGCGCCGAGCTGCTGCGCGCGGCACGCCGCTCGACGGCGTCGAATCGATCCGGCGACTCCGGGAAGGTGGGGGCGAGATGAGCACCTCTCGGCGTCGCAAGCGGCCGCGAGCCTCGAAGCGCAGGGCGAACGCCGGAGCCGACGGTGGGTCCTCGCAGCGGCTCGACTCGGGGCGCGGCGTGTTCATGATCTCAGTCGCCGCCGAGCTCTCCGACATGCATCCGCAGACGCTGCGGATGTACGAGGCGCGCGGTCTGATCACGCCCCAGCGCTCCCCCGGCAAGACGCGCCTGTACTCCCAGCAGGACGTCGAGCGGCTGCGCAGGATCCAGCGGATGACCGAGGAGGGCCTCAACCTCGTCGGGGTGGAGACCGTGCTCGAGATGGAGCAGCAACTCGATCGCCTGCGGGCCGAGCTCACCCGGATGCGTCGTCGAGCCGCGCAGGCGGAGAAGCAGATGCTGAAGGAGATCGAGCGTGTGCGCCACTCACTGCGTGCGGACCTCGTCCCGTACGGTGCGTACGAGCCCGGGCTGGTCCCGCCGAAGGAGGGCTCGAGCTCGGTCCGGATCGCGGTCGAGCGTGGCCGCCGATCGAAGTCCTCCGAGGATGGAGTGTGAGCTGACGATGCAGCCCGACAGGTTCACGATCAAGGCACAGGAGGCGGTCGCCGGGTCACAGCGGCTGGCCTCCGAGGCGCGCAACACCGAGATCGCGCCGGCGCATCTGCTGCTCGCCCTGCTCGAGCAGGACGACGGGCTGGTCGTGCCGGTGCTGCAGAAGCTCGGCGCCGACGTCGACGCGATCATCGCCCGCACGCGCGGCGCCGTCGACGAGCTGCCGAAGCTGAGCGGCGACGCCGAGCCCGAGGTCAGGCCGTCGTCGGAGCTCGTTCGCGTCCTTCAGCGGGCCGAGAAGGAGATGGCGGCGCTCGGCGACGAGTACATCTCGACCGAGCACTTCCTGCTCGCGCTCGCCGACCCGAAGTCGAGCGTGTCCGACATCCTCCCGAGCCGCGACGAGCTGATCAAGGCGGTGTCCGAGGTCCGCGGTCCGCATCGCGTCACCTCGCCCAACCCCGAGGACACGATGCAGGCGCTGGAGAAGTTCGGCCGCGATCTCACCGCCGAGGCGCGCGACGGGAAGCTCGATCCGGTGATCGGCCGCGACGAGGAGATCCGGAGGGTGATCCAGGTGCTGTCGCGTCGGACGAAGAACAACCCCGTCCTGATCGGCGATCCGGGGGTCGGCAAGACGGCGATCGTCGAGGGGCTGGCGCAGCGGATCGTCGCCGGCGACGTCCCCGAATCGCTTCGCGACCGGCGCGTGATCGCGCTCGACATCGGCGCGCTGCTGGCCGGCTCCAAGTACCGGGGTGAGTTCGAGGAGCGGCTCAAGGCCGTGCTCAAGGAGGTCCAGGCGGCCGAGGGGCAGATCGTCCTGTTCATGGACGAGCTCCACACGATCGTCGGCGCCGGCGCCGCCGAGGGGGCCGTCGATGCCGCCAACCTGCTGAAGCCGATGCTCGCCCGCGGGGAGCTTCGCGCGGTCGGGGCGACGACTCTCGACGAGTACCGCAAACACATCGAGAAGGACGCGGCGCTCGAGCGCCGGTTCCAGCCGGTGTTCATCGACGAGCCCGACGTCAACGACACGATCGCGATCCTCCGAGGGCTGAAGGAGCGCTACGAGGTCCACCACGGCGTGCGGATCTCCGACGCGGCGATCATCGCCGCGGCGACGCTGTCGGCGCGCTACATCGCCGACCGCTTCCTCCCCGACAAGGCGATCGACCTGATCGACGAGGCGGCGTCGTGGCTGAAGATCGAGATCGACTCGATGCCGACCGAGATCGACGAGGTGGAGCGCCGGATCCAGCAGCTCGAGATCGAGCGCCAGGCACTCTCGAAGGAGAAGGACGAGGCGTCGAAGGCCCGTCTCGACGCGATCGAGTCGGAGCTCGCGGAGCTGCGCGAGCAGAGCTCTGAGATGAAGGCCCGGTGGCAGACGGAGAAGAGCGCGATCGACGCGATCAAGCAGGCCAAGGTCGGGCTCGAGGAGGCGAGCCGCGAGCTCGAGCGAGCGGAGCGCGACGCCGACCTCGAGCGCGCGGCGGAGCTCCGCTACGGCCGCATCCCTGAGCTCGAGCAGGTCGTCGCCGACCAGGAGGCGCGGCTGGGGGAGCTGCACCGCGACGGCGGCTCGATGCTGACCGAGGAGGTGACCGAGGAGGACGTCGCCCAGGTCGTCTCCAAGTGGACGGGGATCCCCGTCTCGCGGCTGATGGAGGGCGAGGTCGAGAAGCTGATCCACATGGAGGAGCGGCTGCACGAGCGGGTCGTCGGCCAGGACGAGGCGGTCGAGGCCGTCTCCAACGCGCTGCGCCGCTCCCGCGCCGGCCTGTCGGACCCAAACCGCCCGATCGGGTCGTTCCTGTTCCTGGGGCCGACCGGGGTCGGCAAGACCGAGCTTGCCCGGGCGCTCGCCGAGTTCATGTTCGACTCCGAGCAGGCGATGGTGCGGCTCGACATGTCCGAGTACATGGAGAAGCACACGGTGGCGCGGCTGATCGGCGCCCCGCCCGGGTACGTCGGCTACGAGGAAGGCGGGCAGCTCACCGAGGCGGTGCGGCGGCGCCCGTACGCGGTCGTGCTGCTCGACGAGATCGAGAAGGCCCACACCGACGTCTTCAACGTCCTGCTCCAGATCATGGACGACGGGCGGCTCACCGACGGCCAGGGCCGCACCGTCGACTTCACGAACACGATCCTGATCATGACCTCCAACGTCGGCTCGGAGCTGATCGCAGCTCGTGGCGACGGGGACCCCGCCGCCCCCGGACGCGAAGCGGAGGAGGCGGCGGGCATTCGTGAGGTCCTGGCGACGACGTTCAAGCCGGAGTTCCTGAACAGGATCGACGACACGGTGATCTTCCACCGCCTGACGCGGGAGGACATCTCGCGAATCGTCGAGCTCCAGGTCGCCCAGCTCACGAATCGCGTGCGGGAGAAGGGGATCGAGATCGAGCTCACCGACGACGCCCGCACGCTGCTCGGCAATCTCGGCTACGACCCCACCTACGGCGCGCGGCCGCTGAAGCGCGTGATCCAGAAGCAGCTCGTAGACAAGCTCGCGTTGCGGATCCTCGAGGGCGAGTTCGGCGAGGGCGACGTGGTCCAGGTCGACGCCAAGGACGGCGAGCTCGCGTTCGAGAACGTCCCGGCGCGTGTCGCCGAGGCCGCGTAGGTCGGGGGCGCACTAAAGCAGCGCGAGCAACTGCGCCCTCTTCGGCCACCTGAAGTACGCGGAGGACGCGCTCGGCGTCAAGGTGCCGATCGCCGCCCTAGCGGCGGGCGGGCATAATCCCTCCGTCGCCGCATCCCATGTCCCTGCAATCCGACACCGGCGCGCACGACGCTGCGCTCGCTCCGGCGGGCGGCGCGCGCGTGCCGCAGAGCGGGGGCGCGGCCCGGATCCCGGACTGGCTTCCAGCCGTCGCGCTGAGCAGCGCGCTGGCCGCGATCCTGCTGGTCTGGGATCCGCAGGTCCGTGACCTCGCGGCGCAGGCGTTCAGGGTCGAGCTGTTCGAGCGCGAGGGGTTCGCGATCTGGAACGGAAGCTGGTACGAGGGACACTACACCCTCACCTACAGCGTCCTCTTCCCTCCGCTCGCGGCGCTGCTCGGCCCGCAGCTCGTCGGGGCGCTCTCGGTCGTCGCCTCCGCGTATCTGTTCGACCGCCTGGTCCGCGACCACTGGGGCAAGCGAGCGCGATGGGCGACGCTGTGGTTCGGCGCCGGCGCGGTGACGATGATGGCCACCGGGCGGATCACGTTCTCGCTCGGTGTCGCGTTCGGCCTCGCGGCGCTGCGGGCCTTGCAGTGCGGCCGCCGCGGGTGGGCGATCGCCGCGGCCGGCGCTTGCGCCCTGTCGAGCCCGGTGGCGGCGGTGTTCCTGGCGGGGATCGCGGGAGTCGGCGCGCTGACGGGACCGGGACGCGTGAACCGCGTCGCGCTCGTCGCCGCGGCGGTCGCCGCGGTGCCGATCGTCGTCCTCAACCTCGTCTTCCCGGACGAGAGCCGGCAGCCGTTCTCGTTCGCTGCGTTCTTCCCTGTGCTCCTGTATCTCGCCGTGGTGCTGTACATCACGCGCGGAAGCGAGGACGATCGCCGCTTCCGTGCCGTCGTGATCGCGTACGTCCTCGCCACCACGCTCGTATGGCTGGTGCCGAACCCGCTCGGCAACAACGCGATCCGCCTTCCGGCGCTGTTCGGCGGCCCACTGCTGCTTGCGATCATGCTCGCGCGCCGGCCTCGGGTGCCGACCGTGGTGGCGGTGCTGATCCTCGCCACGGCGGCGTTCTGGCAGTTCCTCGCGCCCGTGCGCGACGTCGCGCAGAGCGCCGGAGACGCCTCGACAAAGGCCGGGTACTACAACGGGCTCGAGGACTGGCTGCGCGCCCACGGCGGCAAGCACGCCCGGATCGAGGTCCCGACGACCCTGAACACTTGGGAGGCTGCGTACCTGGCTCCCGAGTTCCAGCTCGCGCGCGGGTGGCTCGGCCAGCTCGACCGCGCCCGCAACGGCGTCTTCTACGACGGCCGCCTCACCCACGAGCGCTACCGCTCATGGCTGCGGCGCAACGGGGTTCGCTACGTGGCGCTGCCGGACGCTCCGCTGCAGCCGACGGCTCGGCGTGAGCGCCGCCTGATCCGCGACGAGCCCGCCTACCTGCAGCCGCGCTGGTCGTCGGCCCACTGGAGCGTGTACGAGGTCGCCGACCCGCTGCCCCTCGTCCGCAGCGAGTACGGGCACGCCAGGCTGCTCTCGCTGAGCCCCGACTCGTTCACGCTGGAGGTCGAGCGGCCGGGGACGTTCACAGTCCTCGCCCGTCCCTCCCCGTACTGGGAGCTCGACCGCGGCGACGGCTGCGTAGGGCGCGACGGACGCTGGACCAGCGTCACCGTGCGCCGGCCCGGCCGGGTGAAGGCCGAGGTTGGATTCTCGATGGGGGGCGCGCTTCGCTCGGCCGCCCGCTCCGAGGCGAGCTGCGTCCCCGCCCTCCCGCCGCCCGCGCATCGGGGCCTGCGGGGGCTGTGATCCGGTGAGGCACCGGTAGCTCGATGAGAATCGGGATCTGCTCGTGGTGGTTCAACCGCGGCCAGGCGGTCGTCGCGCGCCACCTGCGCTCGGCGCTCGACGGGCTCGGCCACCACACGTTCGTGCTCGCGCGGCCGACCCGCGGCGGGAACATCCGCCCGTCGTTCATCGACCGCACCGGGGTCTGGGACCAGCCCGGGGTCACCGAGGCGTCGGCGTACGAGATCCCGATCCAGGAGTACGAGGACTGGGCCGAGGCGGTGTCCCCGGAGATCGTGTTCTTCGACCAGAACTACCAGTTCGAGGAGATCGCGAGGCTCCGCGAAGCGGGGATCAGGACCGTCGGCCGGTTCGTGTGGGAGGCGTTCTCCGACCACGACGTCACGCCCGCGAGGCGGGCGTTCGACCTCGTCTACTCGCTGACCGAGTGCGAGCAACGCCGGTACGCGGAGCTGGGAATCGACAGCCCGAAGGTCGACTGGGGCTGCCATCCGGAGTTGCTCGCGATCACCCCTCGCCCCTCGACCGACACGGTGAGGTTCATATATCCGGGCGGGTTCATGAGCAAGCGCAAGCCGTTCGAGGCCGTGATCGAGGGGTTCTCGCGCGTCCCCGACCCGCGCATGCGGCTCGTGTTCAAGGCCCAGGTCGAGCGCCGGGTGCGGAAGGTGGAGAAGCTCGTCAAGCGCGATCCGAGGATCGAGGTGATCTGGGAGGACCTCCCGACCGACCGCTACCTGCAGCTGTTCGCTGACTCCGACGTGTGCCTGGCACCGAGCCGGTGGGAGGGTCTGGGGCTGCATCTGTACGAGGCCACCGCGTTCGGGATGCCGATCGTGACCAACGACAACCCGCCGATGAACGAGCTCGTCGCCGACGGGGTCAACGGGCTGCTCGTCCCCGGGATCGAGGTCGGGAACGCGAAGTCGGGAATCCCGGCCTTCGATCCCGACGTAGACGCGCTCGCCGCGGTGATCAAGCGGCTGGGCGACGACGCGCTGCGGGCGGAGCTGTCGCGGGGTGCACGGCGGCTGAGGGAGCGCCGTAGCTGGGACCGAACCATCGCCGGATATGCGGCGCTGATCGAGCGCGTCGCGGGGGCGCCTCAGCCCCCGGTTCGCTCCAGCGGCTGATCCGCCCGGCCGGCGACGACGTGCTCGAGCGGTCGGTCCAGCCGCCGGCGCAGCTCGCCCACCTCCGCCTCGGCGTCGTCGGCCCCGCTGACGAAGATCACCTCCTGCGCCGGGTACGAGGCGAGCGTGTCCTCGACCGCCTGCACCGGGTCCGTGTCGCCGACCCGGCCGTGCGCCTCGACCCGCGCGGCGGCGAGCGCCGCCAGCGACACGGCGAGCCGCTCCTGCGCCGCGAGCCGGGCGCCGCGGAGGTCGGATAGCCAGTGCGAGAGGCGGGGGTTGAGCGCAGGCGCCAGGACGAGCACCTCGGGTCCATGCTCCGAGTCGTCGCCGTCAGCTCCCCCGCGCGCGGCCGCAGCGGCGATCGCCTCGACGGCCGGCGGCTCCGCGACCGCGACGGTTACGACGACAAGCAGGTGGTAGCGATCGTCCGTGGGCGCGGCGACCTCGATCGGCTCGTCGAAGCGGGCGCGGGCGGCGAGCACGACGATCGCCGCCGCCACCGCGGCCCCGGCGATGAACCCGGCGCCGGGCCCGGCCACCAGGACGGCACCGACGATCGGGAGGATCACAGCAGCGACGATCAGCGGCAGGGTCCAGGGAGCGAACTCGACCTGGGTCAGCTTCCTCATCCCGCTCGGGCGGCTACCCGGTCGCATCGCGGGCAAACTCCGCGACCGCCCCCTGATCAGGACGAGGACGCCCGGCGAGCAGTTCCGCGGATCACCGGCTTCATCCACGGCGTCAAGGTGGCGTTCGGGAACGTGTCCCTGTGCAGGCTCTCGAGCTCGAGCCCCGCGGCCGCGAGCGTCATCTCGGTCGGGCGATTCGGATGGCAGCCTCCGGCGACCCACCCCCATGGCCGCGAGATCCTGTCCTGCCAACGTCCCAGGCGCGTGCCGTCGGGGCTCCGGACGTGCTCCAGGTACAGGAGCCTCCCGTCGGGACGCAGCACCCGTTGCGCCTCGGCGGCGGCGCGGTCCGGGTCCTCCACCGTGCACAACACGAGCGTAGTCACGACGGTGTCGAAGCTGTCGTCGTCGAAGGGAAGCTCCTCGGCGGGCGCATCGACCACCTCCACCTCGGCCGGCGCCGGAGGATCGGCGGAGAGGTGCTTGCGGAGCCGACTCGCCATGTGGGGGTCGGGCTCGGTGAGCACGAGCTCCGTGACCGAGGTCGTGTAGTGGGGCAGGTTGTGGCCGGTCCCGGCGCCGAGCTCGAGCGTGCGCCCTGCGGCGTCGCGCAGCAGCTCGGCGCGCATCCCCTGCAGCCCCCCCTTCTCGGCCGAGGCGAGGATGCGGTCGTATACGGCAGCGAAGATCGGGTGCCCGGTCAAGGGATGCGCTCCGGTGCGGACTCTAGCGGCCGCCTCGACTTGCGTCGGGATGGCCAACCTGCGAGAACACAACCAGTGCAAGCGAGGAAGGAGGAGCGATGCCGACGTTCGTCATGCTGACCAACCTGACCGCGGACGGTGTAAAGACGCTGAAGGACAACCCCGCGCGGGTCCAGGAGGTGAACAAGGAGGTCGAGCAGCTCGGGGTCAAGGTCCTGAACCAGTGGGCGACGCTTGGCCAGTTCGACTTCATCACCGTGATCGAGGCGCCCGACGAGGCGACGATGGCCAAGGTATCGGTCGAGCTCGGGTCGCGGGGGACGATGACCAGCCAGACCCTGCCCGCGATCCCGGCCGAGGACTTCGCCGGCTCGCTGTAGGTCCCACGGTGAAGGTCCTGGTCATCGGTGGCGGGGGGCGCGAGCACGCGATCGTTCGCGCGCTCGCCCGCTCCCCCCACGGGCCCGAGATCCTGTGCTCACCCGGCAACGCGGGGATCGGCGACGACGCGCGTCTTCTCGAGGCCGGCGCGGAGGACGTGGACGGGATCGTCGCGGTCGCCCGCGACGAAGCCGTCGACCTGGTCCTGGTCGGCCCCGAGGCCCCGCTGGTCGCCGGAGCCGTGGACGCGCTGGAGGAGGCCGGCGTGCCTGCCTTCGGGCCCCGTGCGGAGCCCGCAAGGCTCGAGGGCTCGAAGGTCCACGCGAAGCAACTGATGGCCGAGGCCGGTGTGCCGACGGCGGCGCACGCCGTGATGCGCGCTCAGGACGAGGCGCTGGAGCACCTGTCGCGCGCCTCCTACCCGGCCGTGCTGAAGGCCGACGGCCTGGCGGCGGGAAAGGGGGTGATGATCTGCGGCTCCGAGGCGGAAGCACGTGAGGCAGTCGACGCGTTCTTCGTCGAGCGTCGCTTCGGCGACACCGAGGTGATCGTCGAGGAGCACCTCGAGGGAGAGGAGCTGTCTTTGCTTGCGCTGTGCGACGGCGAAAACGTCGTGCCGCTCGCGCCGGCGCAGGACTACAAGCGAATCGGCGACGGGGACCGGGGGCCGAACACCGGGGGGATGGGGAGCTACTCCCCGGTGCCCGGCTTCGACTCCGCGGCCGTCGACGATCTCGTCGCCTCGGTTCACCGACCTGTCGTGGAGGCCATGCGCCGGCGGGGCACCCCTTACCACGGGGTGCTGTACGCCGGGCTGATGATGACCGCCGAGGGCCCCAGGGTGTTGGAGTTCAACTGCCGCTTCGGAGACCCCGAGACCCAGGCGGTTCTTCCCCGCCTCGACTCCGACCTGCTCGAGCTCTGCGTCGCGGCGCGCGAGCCGGGTGGCCTGGCAAGGGTCGAGGCCGAGTTCGCGGACGACTGGGCGGTCACCGTGGTGCTCGCCTCGGCGGGCTATCCGGCCTCGAGCTCGAAGGGCGACGTGATCCACGGCCTCGACGCGGCGGCCGCTACGGGTGCCGAGTTGCTGCACGCCGGCACCGCTCGCAGCGGCGGAGATCTCGTGACCGCGGGCGGCCGCGTGCTGAACGTCACCGGGCTCGGTCCCACCCTCGATGCCGCCCGGGAGCGCGCCTACGATGCAGCGCGACGGATCAGCTTCGACGGAATGCAGATGCGGACCGACATCGCGGCCCGGGCTGTCGAGCGCGTGGCCGCCGGATAGCACCACCAGGGAGGACGGTTGGAGACACGAGAGCCAGACCCCAGCGAGAGCGCCGATCTCGCCACCGCCGAGGCGATGCCCCAGGTCGAGGAGGCGTTCGAGGAGATCGAGGTCGACGCGCCGCTGGTTGGGATCATCATGGGCTCGAAGAACGACAAACCGAAGATGCAGCCGGCGGGGGAGGCCCTGCACGAGGCTGGGATCCGATACGAGGTGCGGGTGATGAGCGCCCACCGGACCCCAGACCAGGTCCGCGACTACTGTCGCAACGCGCGCATGCGCGGGCTGAAGGTGATCATCGCCGGGGCCGGGATGTCCGCCGCACTGCCCGGGGTGGCCGCCGCGCACACGGAGCTGCCGGTGATCGGGGTGCCGGTGTCGGGCAAGCACCTGGGTGGGCTCGACGCGCTGCTGTCGGCAGTGCAGATGCCGCCGGGGGTCCCCGTGGGCTGCGTGGCGATCGACGGGGCGAAGAACGCCGGGCTGCTCGCAGCCCGGATAATCAACGCGTGATACCGCGCTACACGCGCGAAAGAGCCACTCTCGCGAAGTGCTCCGCTTCGCTTCCGCCTTCGCGGGATCCCCGGTGATCCCACGCTACACACGAGATGCAATCGGGCGTGTCTGGACGCAGCGGCGCCGGATGGAGGCGTGGCTGGCCGTCGAGCTGGCGGCGACCCGGGCGTGGGCGGCGGAGGGCGTCGTCCCGGCGCAGGCCGCGGAGGCGTGCGCGGAGCGCGCCACGTTCACGGTCGAGGCGATCGAGGAACGCGAGCGGACGACCGGCCACGACGTGGCCGCGTTCGTCGACGTGGTCGCCGCGTCGATCGGCGACGACGGGCGCTGGATCCACTACGGCCTCACCTCCTCCGACGTGCTCGACACGGCGCTCGCGCTCCAGCTCACGGAGGCGGGCTCGATTCTGGTGACCGGCGCGCGCGAGTACCGCGACGCGCTGATCGAGCGGGCGCTGGAGCATCGCGAAACGCTGTCGGTCGGGCGCACCCACGGCGTCCACGCCGAGCCGACCACGTTCGGCCTCCGGCTGGCGGGGTTTGCGTTCGAGGCGGATCGGAACCTGCGACGGCTCGAGCGCGCCGTCGAGGCGGTCGCGGTCGGGAAGCTGTCGGGCGCGGTCGGCACCTACGCGTCCGTTCCACCCGCGATCGAGCGTCGTGTGATGGACGAGCTCGCCCTCGGCGCCGAGCCGGTCTCCACCCAGGTCGTGCCCCGGGACCGCCACGCCGAGCTGGCCCAGGCGATCGCCCTCGCCGGGGCCGGCCTGGAGCGGTTCGCAACCGAGATCCGCAACCTCCAGCGCACCGAGGTTCGCGAGGTCGAGGAGCCGTTCGGCGAGGGGCAAAAGGGGTCCTCGGCGATGCCGCACAAGCGCAACCCGATCCTCTCGGAGCGGATCTGCGGCCTGGCCAGGGTGCTGCGCGGCTACGCGCAGACGGCGGTTGAGAACGTGGCGCTGTGGCACGAGCGCGACATCTCGCACTCGGGCGCCGAGCGGGTGATCCTTCCCGACGCGACGATCCTGCTCGACTACGCGCAGCACCTCGGGAAGCGCGTAACGGCGGGGATGACCGTCCATGAGGAGCGGATGCGCGCCAACCTCGAGCTCACGTACGGGGCGCTGCACTCGCAGCGTGCCCTCACGTCGCTGGTCGAGTCCGGAATGTCGCGCGACGACGCCTATCGCGTCGTGCAGCGTGCGGCACAACGGGCGTGGGACGAGGAGACGCCGTTTCGCGACCTGCTCGCCGCGGCGGCTCCGGACCTCGACGTCGACGCGGTGCTCGACCACGACGCGTACCTCGAGCACGTGCCCGAGGTGTTCGCGCGGCTGGAGGCGCTGCAGGGCTAGCGGGCGCCCCGCCGTCGCGCGTGCGTGGAGCGGAAGCGGAAGCGGCGCTAGCCGTCGACTCGGGCCCGGCGGCGGCGGAACGGCGCGTTCAGCGCAGCAAACAGCGCGACGGCGAGCAACCCGGCGGCAGCGATGTACCACGGCCACGGCCCCATCAGGTCGAGCAGCGACGCCGTATCCGGCTTCTCACGCAGGAACATGTAGTTGCCGCCTGTCAGCAGGTCGACGAGGCCGGCTACGGCCGCGAACGTCGCGGTCACCGCGAGCACCCGCGCCACCGCTCCCGGTCGCGGAGTCAGCCCGCGACCCCAGGCGAGGAACAGCGCTGCGACCACCGCGCCCGAATGGGTGATGAAGTACGTCCAGAAGAAGAGGCTCGGGAAACCGCGGCCCAGGTCCGGGGTGAGCACGGCTTGCAGGGAGGCGGTGAGGCCCCAGAAGTAGGCGAGCTCGAAGCTGAGGGGCCGCGGTCTCCACAGTGCGACCGCGGAGATGATCGTCACGGCGTCGGTCAGGTGCAGCGGCAGACTGCGCTCCACGGTCCAGTCACCTCGGACAGCGACGGCGACGTTCTCCGTCACATAGGCGGACAGCATCAGTGCCGCGAACCCGCGGGAAAGCGGCACGATCCAGGCGCCCGGATGGGTTCGCGCGGCCCACACCGAGCCCCCGGCGACGCCGACCGTGGCCGCCAGCGCCACGATGTGCTCTTCTGCAAGCAGGGGCACGTCCCAAGGCTCCCCGCCCGGCGCCGCGTTACCGGGCGCTCGGCACGCGTGCCCGATCGGGCACCACCGAAGGCCCCGGCGGCGCAGCGGCGCGCCGCTCGAGGATCGCCGGGGTGCCGTTGCGCGGCGACAGCGTCACGTTCCGATGGCCGTACGGCTCGGGGCGGTCGGTTCCCGGACGCAGCTCCGCCCGGCGCAGGATCGTCCGCAGCACGACCTTCATCTCGAAGCTCGCGAACGCGGCGCCGAGGCAGCGGCGCGTGCCGCCCCCGAACGGGATCCAGCTGTAGGTGTCGGGCGCGCCGTCCAGGAAGCGCTCGGGGCGGAACTCGTACGGGTCCTCGTACATGTCCTCGCGGGTGTGGACGAGGTAGATCGACGGCATGACCGCGGTCCCCGGGGGCAGCTCGAAGCCACCGAGCTTCGCCTCGGCCGTCAGCAAGCGGCCGACGCTCGGAACGACGGGGCGGACCCTCAGCGTCTCGGTCGCCACCGCGTCTAGGTAAGCCTCGTGCCCGTCGGCGATCTCGGCGCGCAGCCGCTGAATCGCATCCGGCCTGCGGAACAGGAGGTCGAACGCCCACGCCAGCGCCGTCGCGGTCGTCTCGTGGCCGGCAAGCAGCAGCGTCATGAGCTGGTCGCGGACCTCGACGTCGTCCATCGGCTGGCCGTCCGCGAACCGCGCGGCGACGAGCATCGAGAGGATGTCGTCGCGCTCTGACACCTGCGGGTCGGCCCGTCGCTCGGCGATCTGCTCGAACAGGGCGCCGTCCGTCTGCTCCATCACCCGCATCAGCCGCCCGTACGGCCCCACGCGGCCGAGCCGCCTCGATGCCAGCCCGATCACCTGCGCCGTGGGGGAGCTCGTAACGTCGAGCAACCGGACGAGGAGCGCGCGGAGCCGGTCGCGGCGCGCGGGATCGTCGACGCCGAACACCGCCCGCAGGATCACCTCGAGCGTGATCGCCTGCATCCGCGGGTGCAGGGGGAAGCGCTCGCCGAGCGGCCACGAGTCGAGCTCGCGGTTCGCCGTCTCCTCCATCACCGTCTCGTACGCGCGCATCCGCTCGCCGTGGAAGGGCGGCAGCATCAGGCGACGGCTGCGCAGGTGGTCGTCGCCCTCGAGCAGAAGCAGCGAGCGGCGCCCGAGGACGGGCTCGAGCAGGACGCTGCGGCCTTCCGGCAGCCGGTTGTCGCGGTCGGCGGAGAACAGCCGCTTGATCGACGGTGGATCGGAGATGAACACGAGCTCGCCGACCCGGGACATCCGCAGCGTGAACGTCTCGCCGTAGCGCTCGCGGCAAACCTCCATCAGCTTCACCGGCGAGCGCATCCAGCGCGTCGCCTGGACGAGCCTCGGCGCCGATGGTCCGGGCGGAAGCCCCACGCGGCCCAATCTACCCGGCGGCGGAGCCGCCCGGCGTCACCGTGTCCGGGCGAAGCGCTCCACCGTCGCGAGCAGCTCCTCGACCTTGTCCTCGGCCTCGGCGCCGCCGTGGGTGAGCGCGTCCCGCACGCAGTGGTTGGTGTGGTCCTCGACCAGCTTCAACGCGACGCCGTCCAGCGCGCGGTTGATCGCCGCGATCTGGGTCACGACGTCGATGCAGTACGCCTCCGACTCCAGCATCCCGCGGACGCCCCGGACCTGGCCCTCGATCCGGGCCAGGCGCCGGGCGAGGGCCTGCTTGTCCTCGATGTAGCCCGGATGCTTTGTCCCGTTGTCCGCCACCGCCCCTCCACTATACCGGAGGGGGGTATGCGTTTCATTCGTTCGCCGGCGCGTACTGGTGATCGAGAACGTCGCGCCCCGCGGATCGCGATGCTGGGCGCAGAGTTCGAGCTACGCGAGCCGCCCCAGCTCGTCCGTCGCATGCGCGCGCTCGGCCAGCGCGTCCAGCGCGACGAGATCGAGAGGGCGAGCTAGAGGCCGGCTGTCCGCGGCGAGGCGATGAACGCGGCGAGCGCGTCGGCGCCGCCGTCCACCAGCGGCTCCCCGTGGGCTAACAGCAGCGCGCCGAACTCGAACTTTGACAGGCGCCGGAGCGAGTCGAGGATGCCGCGCTTCGTGCCCGGCGGATCGTCCATGAGGAAGTCGGGAACGAACGCGAGCTCGCCGTCCCACCGGATCACGGCGTCGGCGAGCGCGAGCGCTCCGGGCCCGACCCGGATGTGAAGCGCCGCGTCGTCGGGGCAGATGGCGCCGACCTCGTGCGCGACGATCCCGGGCGCGACCTCGTCGCCGTACGCGTACCCCTCGACCTCGGGACCACCCTCGAACTCGTGCAGGCCGGGTTCCGGGCACAGCACCCGGCAACCGAACGCCTCCACGAGCCGGTCGCTCTGCCGGTAATGGTGCCGGTTGGTGAGGAGGATCTGGTCGGGGACCGGTCCCTCCCCGAGCGCCTCGAGCACCCCGTCGGGGACCATCGGATCGAGCACGGCGCCGGCCTCCGGCACCCAGTAGGAGTGCACGGTCTGGCGGATCCCGGGGTGGAACGCGCTCCAGTGGCGCACGCCGGGGAGGATCTCCGCAATCTCCGCCATGATCGGACCCCGAGGCTATCCGGAGACGCTGCGGCCGTTGTTAGGCTCGGCCTGTGACCGCGAGGCTCTACAACGGTGGGGGTGGGCGGGGAATTTGGTCATCGGCCGAGCGCGAACGATAATGGTGATGCGATGACCACCGCGCTGGCCGAGCTGAAGCTGCACTCGAGCGGCAAGGTGCGCGAGATGTACGAGCTCGACGGCGACCTCCTGATGGTCGCCTCCGACCGCATCTCCGCCTACGACGTCGTGATGCCGACGCCGATCCCCGACAAGGGCCGGGTGCTGACCCAGATGTCCGTGTTCTGGTTCGAGACCACGCGCGACATCGTCCCCAACCACTTCGTCTCCCAGGACGTCCCCCCCGAGGCGGCCGGCCGCGGGATTCGCGTCAAGCGCCTCGACATGTACCCGGTCGAGTGCGTGGTCCGCGGCTACCTGTCCGGGTCGGGGTGGCGCGAGTACCGCGAGTCGGGCTCGGTGTGCGGGATCGCGCTGCCCGAGGGCCTGCGTGAGTCCGAGCGGCTCCCGGAGCCGATCTTCACCCCGGCGACCAAGGCCGAGGTCGGCGACCACGACGAGAACGTGAGCTTCGAGCGCGCCTGCGAGATCGTCGGCTCGCGGCCGCTGATGGAGGAGCTGCGCCGGGTCTCGATCGAGCTCTACGAGCACGCGGCGCAGCACGCGCTCGGCAGGGGGATCATCGTCGCCGACACCAAGTTCGAGCTCGGCTCGGCCCCCGGGGCCGAGATCGTGCTCGGCGACGAGGTCCTGACCCCGGACTCCTCGCGCTTCTGGCCCGCCGACGAGTACGAGCCAGGGCGGCCGCAGAGCTCGTTCGACAAGCAGTACGTGCGCGACTGGCTCGACGAGGCGGGGTGGGACCACAGCCCGCCGGCGCCGGAGCTCCCCGACGACGTCGTCGCCAACACGCGCGCCAAGTACGTCGAGGCCTACGAACGGATCACGGGCCGCACGCTCGACGGCTGACCGCGCCGCTAGATTGGGTGCGTGAAGGCGCGCGTCCTCATCCGCCCCAAGCAGGGCATCCTCGACCCCCAGGGCAAGGCCGTCGAGCGGGCACTCCCGGCGCTCGGGTTCGAAGGCGTGTCCCACGTGCGCGTGGGGCGCCTGGTCGAGCTCGAGGCCGACAGCGCCGACGACCTCGGCGAGCTGTGCGAGAAGCTGCTCGCCAACCCGCTGATCGAGGACTACGAGATCGAGATGGTCGAGGACCGGCGGTGACGGCGATGCGAACCACAAACCCCGCCGCCCCGGACACGGGAGCGAGCGAGCAAGAGGACCGGTGATTCGAGTGCGAGCGAGCGGAAGCGGAGGACGCGGCGGGAGATGATGTTCGGAGTCATCCAGTTCCCGGGCTCGTGCGACGACCGCGACGCGCTCGCGGGCGCCGACCGCGCCGGCGAGGCGCGGATGCTGTGGCACGAGGACACGGACCTGAGCGGGATCGACGCGGTCGTCGTCCCCGGCGGGTTCTCGTACGGCGACTACCTGCGCGCCGGCGCGATCGCCCGCTTCTCGCCGGTGATGGGCGCGGTCGCCGAGTTCGCCGCCGACGGCGGCCCCGTGCTCGGGATCTGCAACGGGTTCCAGGTCCTGTGCGAGGCGGGCCTGCTCCCGGGCGCGCTGCTTCCGAACGCGGGGCTGCGCTTCGTGTGCCGCCAGGTCGACGTCGAGGTCGAGCGCACCGACACCGCGTTCACCGGCGGGTGCGAGCCCGGAGCGCGGCTGTCGATCCCCGTCAAGCACATGAGCGGCCGCTACTTCGCACCCGACGAGATGCTCGACGAGCTCGAGAGGAACGGCCAGGTCGTCTTCCGCTACGCCAACGGCCACAACCCGAACGGCTCGGCCCGTGCGATCGCGGGCGTGTGCAGCGAGGGGCGCAACGTCGTCGGGCTGATGCCCCACCCCGAGCACGCGGTCGACCCGATGACCGGGTCGGACGACGGTTTGAGCCTGTTCGCCTCGGTGGCGGCGGAGCGCGAGCCCGCCGCGACCCGCGGCTAGCCCCCGGCGCTCTACATTTGCTCGCGCGATGCGGGTCGTGATGGCGATGAAGGTGCGCGACGAGGCCGACGTCCTCGAGCCCAACCTGCGCTACCACCGCGCCCAGGGCGTCGACCACTTCGTGGTCACGGACAACGGCTCCACCGACGGAACGCCCGAGATCCTGCGCCGGTTCGAGGCCGAGGGCGTCCTGACCCTGATCGAGGAGCCCTCCGCCGACGACTTCCGCGATCAGGCGCACTGGTGGGTTACGCGGATGGCGCGGCTCGCGGCCACCGACCTCGACGCCGACTGGGTCGTGCACGCCGACGCCGACGAGTTCTGGGCCCCGGTCGGCGCGACGTTGAAGCAGGCGCTCGAGCGCATCCCGGGCGAGTACGGCGTCGTGCTCGCGCCGCGGCCCGAGTTCGTCGCCCGACCCGACGGCCCGGGCGAGTTCTGGGAGCGGATGACCGTCCGCGAGGCGCGCTCGCGGCTGCGGCCCAAGGTCGCCCACCGCGCCGAGCCCGACGCCGTCCTCCATCGCGGCGCCCACGATGTCGACGTCGAGCGCGACAAGGTCGGCTCGCGCCACTCGGGCCGCGCGGTGATGCGCGCGGTCAAGGAGGACACGGTCGGCGGCGAGGATCCGCTCGTGTGGGCGCCGGTGTTCCCCGCCCGCGTGCTGCACTTCCCGCTGCGCTCGCTCGACCAGTACCGGCGCAAGGTCGAGGTGACGCTGCGCGGCGGCTTCGACGACAAGGCCCACAACGAGCTCCGCGAGGAGTACGAGCAAGGGCGGCTGCCGGAGCTGTACGCGGAGCTGGCCGTGGACGACGCGGCGGTCGAGGCCGGGCTCGCCGACGCGACTCTGGTCGAGGACGTCACCGTCCGCGACTTCCTCGACGGCTCGGAGCCGCGGCGCCTGTCGTCCGAGGAGCTCAAGCGCGAGATCGAGGCGCTGCGGGTGGACGCCATGCGGACGCTCGCCCGCACGCAGCGGTCGCTGATCCGCCAGCTCGACAACTTCAGGCGCCGCGTCGACAGGCAGCGCCGCCGGATCGCCGCCGCCGAGCGGTCCCGCGGTCTGGGACGGCTGCGGTCGGGAGCCCGGCGGCTGCGCCGGCGGAAGTGAACCTGTTCGTCCAGGGGATGCGGCGCTCCGGGACGACGATCCTTCACGACGCCCTGCTCGAGGACCCGGAGCTGCGGTGCTTCTACGAGCCCCTGCGCGAGGAGAAGGTCTCGGTCGGGGGCGGGAGCGGCGCCCGAGACGTCGACGCGTTCGCCGACACCAGCGCGATCCGCGACGACTTTCGCCGCGCCCGCTACCCGCAGCTCGCGATCGAGCAGTTCAACTGGGGCGGGCCCCGCGAGCCGGCGCTCGAACTCGAGCCCGAGCTTCCCGAGCACTGCCTCGAGCTGCTGCGATACCTGCTCGACCGCGGTCGGTCCGAGGCGGCGGACACCGCGATCAAGGAGACGCGGCTGTACTGCAAGGTGCCCGTCCTGCACGAGCTCGACCCCGGCGGCGTGCTGGTCCACGTCGTCCGCGATCCGCGCGCGGTCGCGGCGTCGATCGTGCTCGGCCGTGGCCGCAGGCGCCAGCGCAAGCTCCGCACCGCGGACGAGTTCTTCGCCGACCGCGCCGAGCGCAAGCTGTGGTCGAGCCGGGCCATCTCGGAGCGGTTGCTGCAGCGCGCCGGGTATCCGGCGCTGGACGATCCGAGCAACGTCGAGCGGGTGCTGATCGTGTGGCGGATCACGTTCGAGGCGGCGCGGATCGAGGGCATGCGGCTGTTCGGCGACCGCTACCTGCTGCTCCGCAACGAGGACCTGCGCGCCGATCCCGCCGCCGCGCTGGCGCGCGTGTACGCCGTCCTCGGTCGCCCCGTGCCCGATCCGGTGTCAGCGTGGGCGGCCGCTAACGTCAAGGGGCCCCAGGACACCTACGCCGGCGACGATCCCCGCTGGCGCGCCTCGATCGAGCGGCTGGGGATGGTGGACGCGGTCGACGAGGCGGGCTACGCGGGGCTTCTGCCATCCTGAGGCGCCGCGGGGCCGGGGTCGTCGAGTTCATGCGCATCGGAATCGTCTCCAAGTGGTTCAACCGGGGCCAGCCCGTTGTCGGGCGGTACCTGCGCTCCGCCTTCGACGAGCTCGGCCACGAGACGTTCGTGCTGGCGCGCCCGAAGAAGGAGCGAGGCCCGCGCCCGGGAGCCCTGGACCGCGACGACGTCTGGGACCAGCCGCGGATCACCGAGGCATCGGCCTTCGAGGTCCCGCTCGCCGAGTACGAGCGCTGGGTGGAGGACAACACCATCGACGTCGTGTTCTGCGACCAGAACTACCAGTTCGCGGAGCTCGCCGAGCTGCGGCGCAGGGGCGTCCGCGTCCTCGGGCGCTTCGTGTGGGAGCACTTCGCCGAGGAGCACGTCGCCGGCGCCCTCGACGCCTACGACCTCGTCTACTCGATGACCCGCGCCGAGCAGGAGCGCTACCGGGGCTGGGGTCTGGAGACACCGTACGTGCCGTGGGGCTGCCACCCCGAGCTGCTCTCGATCGAGCCCCACCGTGACCCGGACGTGGTGACGTGCCTGTATCCCGGCGGGTTCATCGGCCACCGCAAGCCCGTCGGGGACGTCGTCGAGGCGTTCACGCGGACGAGCGACGAGCGCCTCAGGCTCCTCGTCACCGCGCAGGTCGACCGGCGTCTCGACGAGGTGGTCGAGGTCGCCGCCGACGACCCGCGGATCGAGCTCCGGCTCGAGGACCTGCCGCGGATGGAGTATTTGCAGCGGTTCGCCGACTGCGACGCGTGCCTCGCGATCAGCCGCTGGGAGGGGCTCGGCCTGCCGCTGCACGAGGCGATCGCGTTCGGGATGCCGGTGATCACCAACGACGTGCCGCCGATGAACGAGCCGATCGAGGACGGGCGCAACGGCCTCCTGGTCCGCTCGCATCCCGACGGCCACGCGAAGTCTGGGATCACCGCGTATCGCCCCGACGTCGACGACCTCGCCGCGGCGATCGAGCGGATCGCCGGCGCCGAGCTGCGCGAGCGCCTCTCCCAGGGGGCCAGGGCGGTCCGATCGGAGCGGAGCTGGTCGCGGACCGTGGAGGGCATGGACGGGCTGCTGAGGCAGATCGAGGGCGTGCCCTCGGTCGTGGCAGAGTAGGGCGCAGATGGAGTCGTCGAGCCCAGATGGTTCGCCCGTGCGCGCGCCGGCGCCGTTCATCGTCGGCGTGGGCCGCTCCGGGACGACGCTGCTGCGGCTGATGCTCGACTCGCACCCGGACCTCGCGATCCCGCCCGAGACCCACTTCGTCCCGGAGATCATCAAGGCCGCAAGTTCGCAAGCGAACTTGCGGGGGGTCGAGGGTTCGCTCACACCCTCACAGGTGCTGGAACTCATCATGTCCGGCCGCCACTGGGGCGACTTCGGGCTCGAGGAGGCCGCGCTCCGCGACCGGCTCGAGGCCGCGGCGCCGCTCGACGCGGCGAGCGCGATCCGCTCCTTCTTCCAGCTCTATGCCGAGCGGCACGGCAAGCCGCGATGGGGCGACAAGACACCGATCTACGTCAAGGACATGACAGAGATCGAGGCGGTGATCGGCGAGGCGCGCTTCGTCCACCTGATCCGCGACGGGCGCGACGTCGCGCTGTCGCGCGCTGGACGCGCGCTGCGCCACGCGGCGCCGATGCCGAAGGTGGCGCGGCGGTGGAAGCGCCGCATCCGCGGGGCGCGGCGCCAGGGCGAACGGCTCGGGCACTATCTCGAGATCCGCTACGAGGACCTGATCCTCGACACCGAGCCCACGCTGCGGAGGGTGGCCGAGTTCGTCGAGCTGCCGTGGGACGACGCGATGCTGCACTACCACGAGCGCGCCGGCGAGCGGCTGGGCGAGTTCGGCGACCTGCCGAGCGTCGGCGGCAAGCCGGCGAGGCCGGGAGACGAGCGGCTCGCCGCGCACGCGAAGACCAGGGAGCCGCCGGACCCCGACCGGCTCAGCCGCTGGAAGCGGGAGATGGAGCCGGCCGACCGGGCGGCTTTCGAGCGCGTCGCCGGCGACCTGCTCGCCGAGCTCGGCTACGAGGTGCCGCGCGGCACCGCGGTCCGGCGCCGCGTGGGTCGCCTTGTCGCGCCGCTGCGCCGACGCTCGCGCCGACGCAAGCGAGCCCGCGTGACCGTACGCGAACCTGGCAGTGACCCCGCCGTCCCCGGACGCGCAGCAGAGGAGACGGCGGGCATTGATGCGGAGGACGCGACCGGCAGTGATGGTCACGAAGGGCCTTCGGCGCCGTTCGTCGTCGGCGTCACCCGGTCGGGGACGACGCTGCTGCGGATGATGCTCGACGCCCACCCGCAGCTCACGATCCCGCCCGAGACCCACTTCGTCCCGGACCTGATCGAGGCCTCGCGGGAGGAGCACGCCTCGCCTGAGAGCCTGCACGAGGTGGTCGTCACCAACCGCCGCTGGGGCGACTTCCACCTCGACTCCGACGAGCTGCTGGCGCGGTTCAGGGAGATCAAGCCGCTCAACGCCGGCGACGCGCTGCGCGCGTTCTACTCGCTGTACGCCGAGGGCCAGGGCAAGCCGCGGTGGGGCGACAAGACGCCGATCTACATCAACCGGATGATGCTGATCGAGCGCGCGCTGCCCGAGGCGCGGATGATCCACCTGATCCGCGACGGTCGCGACGCGGCGCTGTCGCGGGCGAAGCGGGTGCTGAAGGAGCCGACCCCGATGTACAAGGTGGCGGAGCGGTGGCGGAACCGCATCCTCAGGGCGCGCGAGCAGGCCCCGCGGCTGGACCACTACCTCGAGCTGCGCTACGAGGACGTCGTCCTCGACACCGAGCAGACGCTGCGCCGGATCTGCGAATACGTCGAGCTTCCGTGGGACGACGCGATGCTGCACTACCACGAGCGCGCCGCCGAGCGGATGAAGGAGATGCACCGCGACCTCCCGCCCGAGGAGGGTAAGCCGCTGCGCCCGGCCGACCACCGGATGGCGGCCCACGCGCGGACCTCCGAGCCGCCCGACCCCGGCCGCCTGGGCCGGTGGAAGACGGAGATGAGCCCCGAAGACCGGGCGGCGTTCGAGGACGCTGCCGGCGAGCTGCTGGCCGAGCTCGGCTACGAGCTCGAGGGACAGCCCACGCGGCCGTGATCCTGGGACGCCGAAAGCGCCCGCCGGCGCCTTTCGTCGTCGGCATGAACCGCTCCGGCACGACGCTGCTGCGGATGATGCTCGACGCCCATCCGGAGCTGACGATCCCGCCGGAGACGCACTTCATCCCCGACCTGATCAAGCTCGACCGCGAGGGCGCGGCGACGCCGGAGGCGATGCTGAAGGTGATCGTCTCGCAGCGCGAGTGGGGTGACTTCGGGCTCACCGAGGAGGAGCTGCTTGAGCGGTTCAAAGCGCTGCGACCGCTGAACGCCGGTGACGCGATCCGGTCGTTCTTCGAGGCGTACGCGCAACGGGTCGGCAAGCCGCGGTGGGGGGACAAGACGCCCCGCTACGTGATCCGGACGCGGCTGATCGAGGACGCGCTGCCGGAGGCTCACTTCGTGCACGTGATCCGCGACGGGCGCGATGTCGCGCTGTCGGTCCGTGACCGCACGGTCAAGGACTTCACGTTAGAGCGCGTGGCCCAGCGATGGAAGGACAAGGTGTCGAAGGCGCGCCGCGACGCCCCGCTGCTCAAGCACTACATGGAGCTTCGCTACGAGGACCTGATCCTCGACCCCGACGCGGCGCTGCGGGCGATCTGCGAGTTCGTCGACCTGCGCTTCGACGCCGCGATGCTCGACTACCACCGCAGGGCCGAGGACCGGCTCCAGGAGATGGCGCGCGAGCTTCCCGCCCACGGCGGCAAGACGCGGCTCAGCGTCGAGCGCCGGATGGCCACCCACGCGCGCACGACCGAGCCTCCGGACCCCGAGCGCGTGACGCGGTGGCGCAAGGAGATGAGCGACGAGGATCGGGCGGCGTTCGAGGCGGTCGCCGGAGACCTGCTCGTCGAGCTCGGTTACGAGGTCGACGGGGGTGACGGAGGCGATGGAGGCGTGGACGCGGGCGGAGGCTCTCCTCCCGATCTCGGAGAGCTGCGGACGCCGCGGCGCGCGAACCCGCTCAGCCGGGTGGTGCTGCGCGCGCGCGAGGTCCGCGCGCGCCGCGCGAGCGCGCGGCGGGTCGCCTCGGGCGAGCTGGCGCCGGCGCCGTTCATCGTCGGCGCGACCCGGTCGGGGACGACGCTTCTGCGGCTGATGCTCGACGCGCACCCGCGGATGGCGATCCCCTCGGAGACCCACTTCATACCCGACCTGATCAAGGCATACAGGCTCGAGAGCACGTCGCCCGAGCGGCTCGCCGAGGTCGTCACCTCGCACCGGCGTTGGGGCGACTTCCACCTCGACCCGGCCGAGCTGCTGGAGCGCTTGCGCGCGCTCGATCCGATCAACCCCGGCGACGCGATCCGCGCGTTCTTCGAGCTCTACGCCGAGAAGCAGGGCAAGCCTCGGTGGGGCGACAAGACGCCGGGCTACGTGCGCGAGATGCACCGGATCGAGAGCGTGCTGCCCGAGGCCCGCTTCGTGCACCTGATCCGCGACGGGCGCGACGTCGCGCTGTCGGTGCTGGGGATGAACTGGGGGCCGAGCACCGTGCCCGAGGCGGCGTTCCGGTGGAAGAAGCGGATCCTTCGCGCGCGCGAGCAGGCACCCCGGATCGGCCACTACGTCGAGGTGCGCTACGAGGACCTCGTGCTCGACACCGAGCCCACGTTGCGGCGGGTCTGCGACCTCGTCGAGCTGCCCTACGACGACGCGATGCTCGCCTACCACGAGCGCGCCGAGCAGCGGCTGCAGGAGAAGGCGCGTGACCTCGACCGCGGGCCCGACAAGGCCCCGCAGCCGGCCGAGGCGCGGATGGAGAGCCACGCGCTCGCCAGCGAGCCGCCCGATCCCGAGCGCATCGGCCGCTGGCGCACCGAGATGAGCCCCGAGGACCGGGCCGTGTACGAGGAGCTCGCGGGCGACCTGCTCGCGGATCTCGGGTACGAGGTCGGCGAGCCCGTCGCCACCTCCGGCGCCGGTCGCTGACCGGTGTCGCGCCGGTTCCGCCCCGCGCGACGCTCGGCCCATACCCGGCTCGCGACTCGGATGAACATCGGGGCTGGGGGCGGCGGTGCTATCCGGGTTGCGCGACCCGCACGATGCGATCGGCGGCGACCGTGCCGAGCCGCTGCCGCTCGCCGTTCGGCCACCTCACCTCGAGCTCCGCCGAGGTGGCGGCCCCGAGACCGAAATACACCCGGTAGTGGCCCTGAGAGAGGTGCGAGCCGTCGTTCTGGCCCACCCACTGGGTCTGCTTGCGCCCCGGTGTCGCGGCGCTGACCGCGGCGCCCACGGCCTCGCGGTTCCCGGGCGCCCCGGTGAGGTCGACCTCGAGCCAGTGGCCGGAGGCACCCACGTTCTCGAGCAGCCTCAACGACGTCCACTTCCCCTCGCCCTCGCGGCGCGCAGCGAGCACCACGTCCCGGGAGCCGTCGGCGTCGAAGTCGAACCACGACGCGAGCGCCCTCACCGTCCCGCCGGGTTGCGCCAGCCCGGTGGGCGCGAAGCGATGCCCGCGAAGTTGGCGGTAGAGGCCGCCGGGCACGAGGTGCAGGTCGAGCAGCCCGTCGTTGTCGTAGTCGACCCAGTTCGCGGTCCGCGCGCGCGACAGGAGCCCCATCCTGGTCGGATTCAGCTTGCGTAGGCGCCCGCGCCTGTTCTCGAGCAGGGTGCTGCCGGTCTTCGCCGCGGCATAGATGTCGGGGTCGCCGTCGTTGTCGTAGTCCCCGACCGCGAGCTTCTGCACGTTCGCCTCGTGCCGGCCCCGGAACGACTCGGCGCTCTTCCAGCGCTTGCCCTTGCGACGGTAGACGACGAAGCGCGTCTTGCGCGCCGACACCAGCTCCACCGGGCCGCGGCCGTCGACGTTCAGCCACTCGAACGGGTTGCCCTTCACCCGCGAGCGCTTCAGCCCGCTGGACACGTTCTTGTACGTGCCGTTGCGCCGCTGGCGGAACAGGCGCGGGCTGCCCCCGAAGCAGTCGACGAACGCGTCGAGGAGGCCATCGCGGTTGTAGTCCACCGCCCCGGCGGCGCGCCCGCGGCAGATGCCCTTCGAGATCCCGGTCCCGCCGATCCCGTCCTCGAACGTGGAGCCGTCGCCGAGCAGGAGCTCGTCCTGGATCACTCGCCGGTACTGGGCGATGTTCCCCGACACGCCGCCCCGCGTGACGAGGACGTCGAGGTGGCCGTCGCGATTGAAGTCGGCCCATGCCATCCCGTGGCGGTCGCGCTGGTAGAGCGTGAACCCGCGCGCTGCCGGGGTGATCTCGCGGCGGCCCACGAACACCTTCGACAGCGGATGCGGCGCGTCAACCGCGACGCGGACCGGAAGCGCCGAGCTCTCCGGGCGCAGCTGCAGCGTCGAGTCCCCCCTCATCGAGAACGTCACCACGCGCCGGACCGGCGTCGTGCTCGCGTCCTGGGTCAGCGTCACCTGGGCCCCGGTGGCCTGGGTGACCGTCACCGGGGCGAGGAAGGACACCCTGCCGCTCGCGGTCGCGTCGTCGCCGACGAGCCGAAGCGTGATGCCCCCGTTGCGGAAGATGTACAGGCCGTCCCCCTCGATCCGCGGCTCGCTCGGCTGGTCCTCCCACCCCGGGAACGCGGGCGTTTGGTTGAGCCCCGCGTCCGTGAGCCGGTCCTCGAACGCTCCGCTGCCGTCGTTCGCGAGCAGCAGCTGCGTCGAGAGATGGTTGGTCGTGAACACGTCGAGGTCGCCGTCGCCGTCGTAGTCGGTGACGCCGAGGTCGTCGAGGGTGAAGCTGCGGTCCGGGAACGGGCGCTGCTCGAACCAGCCGTCGGACTGGGCGCGGGCCGCCTCGGGCGCGCCGGCGGTCGCCCACACGCACGCGGCAATCGCGACCGCTGACCCCACCCGTCTCATG
>DATHVJ010000128.1:0-3948 GCA_035461345.1 Solirubrobacterales bacterium
TAGCGAAGCTGGTGCACCGCGATCGCGCCGGCGGCGACGACCGTCGCCGACCGCAGCGCGGGGCTGATCCCGGCCGCTCGGCTCACGCGGCCAGTGTAGTTACGTCTCCTGGTACAGCGGGCCGTCGCCGCCCTCGGGTGGCGTCAGGCGCCCGCCCTTGGCGGTGATCGCGCCGCACTGGACGCAGTTCGACGGGACGACCTGGAGCTCGACGACCTCCGCCCCCGACTCGAGCTGTTCCTCAGGGATCTCGTACACCTGCGCCGGGCACATCGAGACGTAGGTCTGGGCGATCTCGCGTGGCACCTTGGTCTGCAGCCGGATGTGGTTGGGCGCGTCGTCACGGGTCGCGTTCCCCGACGCGAACACCGACGACAGCTTGTCGAAGGTGTACTTGTTGTCGGGCTTTGGGTAGCTCTTCGCAGCGCCGTCGATCGCCATTGCGTGCTCGGTGTCGGGCTCGTTCTTCCAGTGTCCCCCCGGGAAGGCACCGCGCGTAAGCGTCATCGCGCTCGCCACGGCACCGCCGAGGAAGAACCCGTGCGAGAACGGCTGCCGCATGTTGCGGGACCGGTAGAGGTCCTTCTCGATGACGCTGTTGCGCACCTTCTCCTCGTAGTCCTCGAAGTTGATCGAGTCGCGCTTCAGCGCCTCGACGATCGCCTCCGCGGCGTACATCCCCGCGTGCATCGCGTAGTGGATGCCCTTGAGCTCGGGAACGTTGACCATCGAGGCGGCGTCGCCGGCGATCACCATCCCCGGCACCGCGAGCCGAGACGGCATCGACCAGTAGCCGCCGGAGGGGATCGTCTTCGCGCCCCAGGCCTCGCGCTCCCCGTCCTCGAGGATCTTGCGAACGAAGGGATGGGTCTTGAGCTCCTGGAGCGCGTCGTGGACCGAGAACGTCGCGTCGGTGTGGTCGAGCCCGACTACGAGTCCGATGCAGACCCTGTCCTCGCCCATCGGGTAGATGAAGCTGCCGCCGAACTCGTTCCACTTCGCGCGCTTGCGAAGCGGCCACCCCATGGTGTGGATGACGCGGTCGAGCGGCTTGGAGACCTTCCACACCTCCTTGACGCCCAGCTCCCACCGCTGCGGGTCCCGACCCGCGATGTCGAAGTAGTCGATCACAGCGCCCGTCAGGTGGCCCTGGGTCCCCTCGGCGAGCACGGTCGCCTTCGCGATCACGTCGGAGCCCGGCTCGAAGTTGGACAGCTCCTCGCCGTCGCGCCCGCGGCCCTTGTCACCCGAACGCACGCCCTTGACGATGCGGTCCTCGACCAGCAGCTTGTAGGCCGCGGTCTCGCTGAGCACGTACACGCCCGCCTGCTCGGCCTTCTCGGCGAGGAACCGGCCGAGCTTGGCGATCGAAGTGACGTAGTTGCCGTGGTTGCGGAAGTTCGGCGGCATCGGCTTGAGCGGGAACGCCCGCCGCCTCGTCAGCAGGTAGACGGCGTCCTTCGTGACCTCCTGGTAGACGGGCCAGTCCTCGGGCCCGAGGTCGGGGAACAGCTCGCGCATCGCCGACGGGCGCAGGTTGGCCCCCGACAGCAGGTGCGCACCCGGCGTCTTGCCCTTCTCGATCACCGCCACCGGGACCTCGCCGAGCGACTCGCTCAGCTCGGGCGCGTCCTCGAGCAGCTGCATGACCCGGATCGCGCACGCGAGGCCGGCGGGGCCGCCGCCGACGATCGCGACGCCGACCTCGATCCGCTCCTCCTCGGGGTCGGTGGGAGGCGATATGAACTCGCTGGCCGGATCTACCGGGGGCGGGAACTGTTCGGGGGCGACTGGCATTCGTTGCTCGTTGCTCGTTGCTCGTTGCTCGAGCTACGAGCTACCAGCTACGAGCTCCCCTTTCTTGCCTTGACCGCCTCGGTCAGCTTGGGGAGGATCTTGTGCAGGTCCCCCACCACGCCGAGGTCGCAGAACTCGAAGATCGGCGCGTTCGGGTCCTTGTTGATCGCAAGGATGTTCTCGGAGCTCTGCATCCCCACCTTGTGCTGGATCGCGCCCGATATCCCGGCCGCGAGGTAGAGGCGGGGCGCCACGGTCTTCCCCGTCTGGCCGATCTGAGCCGCGTACGGATACCAGCCCGCGTCGACGACCGCGCGCGTGGCCGCCACGGCGCCGCCGAGCGCCTCGGCCAGCTCCTCCGCGAGCTTGAAGTTCTCGGCCTCGCCGAGCCCGCGGCCGCCGCCGACGAGCAGCTCGGCGTCCTCGATGTTGACGTCCTCGCCGCGCGACTCGCCGCGGTCGACCATGGTCGCCTTCGTCGACCACTCCGACAGCTCGACGTCGATGTCCGCGACCTCGGCCGAGCCGCCGTCGCGCTCGGTCGCGTCGAAGGCGTTGAGGCGACCGATGATGATCCCCGGCTCGCCGACGTACCCCACGTCGACGACCGCCGAGTCCTGCAACACGGGCCGCACGGCGACCAGCTTTCCGTCGGAGACCTTGACCTCGGTGACCTCCATCGTCACGCCGGCGCCAAGCCGCGCGGTCAGGCCGGCGCCGATCTCGAACCCGAGCAGCCCGCCGCCGAACAGCGCGTACGAGTAGCCCTCGTCGGTGATCAGCTTCGCCATCACGTCGACGATCGGCTGAGCGAGGCCCTCCGGCGCGCTCTTCGCGCGCCACACCTTCGACGCGCCGTACGCGCCGAGGCCCTGGCACGCTTCGTCGGACACGTCGCCGACGGCGGCGACGGCGGCCTCGCTGCCGAGCTCGCCGGCGAGCTTCGCCGCCTCGGAGATCGCGCCGAGCGAGTTCTTGTTGAAGTTGCCCTCGTCGTCGTGAAGGGCGTACACGAGGATTCCGGCCATCAGATCAGCTTCCTTTCCTCGAGCCAGCCGACAACCTTCTCGACGGTCTCGTTCGTGTCCTCGTCCTCGATGATCTCGCCGGGCTCCTTCTGCGGCGGCGGGTTGATCTCGAGGACGGTGGTCTGGGAGCCGGTCTCGCCGACGCGATCGGCCTCGATCCCGGCGTCGGCGACCGACTTCGTGTCGAGCGGCTTCTTCTTCGCGCCCATGATCGCCTTCAGCGACGGGTAGCGGGGCTCGTTGATCGCGTCGCCGACGCTGATCACGGCCGGCAGCTCGACGTCGACGGTGTCGTAGCCGTACTCGGCCTGGCGCTCGCAGCGCAGCTTGCCGTCGGTGACGCCCATCTCGACCACCTGGGTCAGGGACGGCATCTTGAGGTGATCGGCGACGACGGCGCCGATCGTGTAGCACTCGCCGTCATCCGACTGCTGGCCGAGCAGCACCAGGTCGGGGCTCTCGGCCTCGAGGACCTTGGCGAGGGCGTAGCCGGTGGCGCAGACGTCCGACCCGGCCAGCGCGTCGTCGGTCAGGTGCACCGAGCGGTCGGCGCCGAGCGCGACCGCCTTGTGGAGCGCGCGGACGGCGCTGTCGGGGCCCATCGTCACCGCGACGATCTCCTCGACGTCCTGCCCCCCTTCCTTGATCTGCATCGCGGCCTCGAGCGCGTGCGTGTCGAAGGGGTTGAGGTTCTTCTCGCCGCTGCGGTCGAGGCGCTTCGAGCTGGGGTCGATTCGCTTCTGGACCGAGGCGTCCGGGACCTCCTTGCAAAGGCAGCAGATCTTCAACTCGGGACTCCTGGCGTCAGGGGTTTGACGTTCGCGACGGCGCGGCATTCTAGCTTGCCGCCTGGTTGACTGACCAGTCAATCGCGTGCGTCGAGTTATACCCGAATCGGCGCCGTCGCACGCCGGCCGCGCGGCCGAGTGGACACTTGGGTACCCCCTGGACTACCGAGCCGTCCAGTCGAGCTCGGCGGCAGAAGGGGCTTAGCGGACGGCCCCGCGGATGAACTCGACGATCTCGTCGGTCGAGGCGCCCGGGGTGAAGATCTCGGCGACGCCGAGCTTCTTGAGCTCGGGGATGTCGTCGTTGGGGATCGTGCCGCCGACCGTCAGCACCA
>DATHVJ010000129.1:0-2528 GCA_035461345.1 Solirubrobacterales bacterium
GCGGGTCGCCGTCCTGCCGGAGCCGCCCTCGCCCTTCGCGGGCGGCTCGATGCCCTCGACCGCCGGGACCTCGAGCGGCGAGGGAAGCAGCTCGACGATTGCGTCGAGCAGCGGCTGGACGCCCTTGTTCTTGAAGCTCGAGCCGCACAGCACCGGCGTGACCTTGATGTCGAGCGTCGCCCGGTGCAGCGACTTCGCGATCCGCTCGTGGGGGATCTCCTCCTCGTTGAGGTACGCCTCCATCAGCTCGTCGTCGTAGTCGGCGCAGGCCTCGATCAGGTGGGTTCGATGCTCGTGCGCCGCCTCGGCGAGCTCGTCCGGGATGTCCCGGTACTCGACCTCGGTACCGAGCTCGTCGGTCCAGTACAGGGCCTTGTTCTCGATCAGGTCTACGACGCCGGTGAACTCGCCCTCCTGGCCGATCGGGAGCTGTATCGGGAGGGGGTGGGCGCCGAGCCGGTCGCGCATCGTCTCGACGGCGGCGAAGAAGTCGGCGCCGACCCGGTCCATCTTGTTGACGTACGCGATCCGGGGCACACGGTACTTGTCCGCCTGGCGCCACACGGTCTCCGACTGCGGCTCCACCCCGGCGACGGAGTCGAAGATCGCGATCGCGCCGTCGAGGATCCGCAGCGAGCGCTCGACCTCGACCGTGAAGTCGACGTGGCCGGGGGTGTCGATGATGTTGATGCGGTGGTCGCGCCAGTCGCATGCGGTGGCGGCCGAGGTGATCGTGATCCCCCGCTCCTGCTCCTGCTCCATCCAGGCCATGACCGCTGCGCCCTCGTGCACCTCGCCCATCTTGTGCGTGCGGCCGGTGTAGTAGAGGATGCGCTCCGTCGTCGTCGTCTTGCCGGCGTCGATGTGCGCCATGATCCCGATGTTGCGGGTCTTGTCTACTGGAAAAGTGCGTGCCATTTGTGCGTAAAGTCTGGGTCTGAGTTGGGAGTTGACCGGCTTGTTGTTGTCGGCCGGTCGTCGGCGAGACGAGGAGGAGAGATCGGCCGGGAGCGGTTATCAGCGCATGAAAAAGGCCCTCACGGGCCTCAAGCGTCATCCGCTTCTCGTGGCCCGAACCCGACGCTATGTGCCGCGGCTCTCCAAGGGAATCGACTCCAGCCTGGGCCGTGCGTGCTCAGGCATGAGCGAGTGGCGATGTTAGCAGAGGGATGACGGCCCCCAACCGAGGCAGGAAGCGGCGGCGCCGGCCGCGCTCCGGCGACCGCGTAGCCCCGCTGATGCAGCGGGCGCGCCGCTCGGCGAGCGAGCGTCGGCGGCGTGCCGCGCCGGCAGCGGTGGAGGCGCGCGCCCGCGCGCTCGCGCTCGCCCGGCGCGGGGCGCTCGTCGAGATCGGGCGCGCGATCGCCGCAGCGGCCGACGCCGGCGGCCGGCTCGAGCTGCGAATCGCCGCGCTCCTCGGGCGTCCGACGCGCGCCGCGGCGCGGCGGGGGGCAGCCCTGCTGCGGGCAGCGGAGCGGGCGGTCACGCCGCCCCGGGCGGTCGCGGCCGTGATCCTGTGCGCCGCGGTCGTGCTCGGGATCTCGCAGTTCGTCGACTACCGGGGCGTGCGCATCGGGGCGCAGCTGTACGAGGGGGTCGAGGCCGTCGCGCCGGCACCGCAGACCGCGCGCGAGCCGGCCGGGTCCGCGCACGCCTACGTGCTGCTTCCCGCGGCGGCGCTGGCGGTCGTGGCC
The DNA here is from genome assembly GCA_035461345.1 of Solirubrobacterales bacterium. Lineage (GTDB taxonomy): Bacteria > Actinomycetota > Thermoleophilia > Solirubrobacterales > 70-9 > DASPWW01. The sequence continues at coordinate 1,695 of DATHVJ010000129.1, forward strand.
GGTGGGCTCGCGCTGCGCGGACGGTGGCAGCTCGGGCGCGCCGTGTCGCTGCTCGGCCTGATCGGGGTCGCGGTCTCGCTGCTCGTCGATCGGCCGACCGGCCTCGAGGAGGGGATCGCGGCGCGCAACTTCGAGGGCGCAGAGGCGGTCCTGATCGAAGGCTTCTGGGTCCAGCTCGCGGCCTCGACGGTGCTCGTGGTCGCGGGAGCGCTGCTGACCCGCTACGCCAGGGCAAAGGCGCGCGATCTGCGAGCAGATCGGGCAGGGAAGCAAGCGCACGGGCTGCAAGCAGATCGCGCGGTCAGGGGCAAGATCGGCGCGCGCGGGCGCCGTCCAGCCTCGGGCGGTCTCGCATGAGCGGGCGGGGATCCGTGCTGCGGGTCGAGCACCTGCTCCCGGTCGCGTGCGCGGTCTCCGCCGTGCTCATGGGGGTGTCGGAGTTCATGAACACGTTCCAGTTCGACCTCGGGACGAGCGGCGAGCAGCAGCGGACCGTCGCCGCGGCCGACCGCCATCACTACGCCCTGCTCGTTCTGGCGCTGTTCGCCCTGTTGGCGCTCGCGGTCGCCGTCGTCGGGGGCTCGAGGCCGGCTGCGGTGGCGGTCGCCGTCACCGGCGGGCTCTCGCTGCTTTTCTTCCTCGTCGTCGACCTGCCCGACGTCGGTCAGCAGGGAAGCCTCGACGAGCCCTCGCGGGTGTTCTTCTCCAGCGAGGCCGATCCGAGCGATGGCTTCTGGCTCGAGCTCGTCGGAACGCTGGGGCTCGCCGTCTCGGGTGCGGCGCTCGCCACCCTGCGACCGGAGCAGCTGCGGATGCTGGGCAAGCGCTCCGAGC
>DATHVJ010000130.1:0-1550 GCA_035461345.1 Solirubrobacterales bacterium
GAAGATCGTCGAGATGATCGAGGGACAGTCGCTCCTGGGACGCACCGCGACGCTCGAGGAGATCGGCAACGTCGCCGCCTTCGTCGCCTCCGATCGCGCCCGGAGCATGACCGCGGCAACGGTCAACGTCAGCTCCGGCTCGCTGATCGACTAGCGCGCGGTGACGAAGCTCACGACGCGGTCGATTACATCGGGCCGGTCGAGCCACAGCCAGTGGCCGGCGTTCTCGTACACCTCCAGCTCGACTTCGCCCCCGAGCGCTTCGGCATACGCGGGGCCGAACTCCGCTCCGATGTAGGGATCCTCGGTCGACCACACCACGAGCGAGGGGCAGCGGATCCGATCGAGGCCGCGGCCCTCCCGGACCAGCTCGGACTCCGGCATCGAGCGGTACAGGCGCAGGACCGCGCGCCTCGTCCCGCGGTCGAAATCGGCCCACGCCCGGTCGAGGAACTCGTCGGGAAGGCCGCGGACGTTCGACGGCCGCAGACTGCGCTTGAAGACGAACTCGGTAGTAGCCGCCATGAAGCCCTCGCCCAACACCGGCGTCCGCCAGATGCGCGCGAACCGGTGCCAGCGATACCCGGGCAGCAGCGGTGCGTGGTTGGCGACGACCAGCCGCTCGATCCGCTCCGGGACTCGCTGGGCGAACACGAGTCCGACGATCGCGCCGATGTCGTGAACGACCAGCGAGAAGCGGTCGAGGCGCGACTCGTCGACGAAGTGGTTCAGATAGCCGGCGTAGCCGGCGAGTGAGTACTCGAACTCCTCCGGCTTCGCGCTGCGCCCGAAGCCGGGTAGATCGGGGGCGATTCCACCCGTGCGCTCCAGGAACGGACGCCAAATCCACGAGCCGACGGGGTTCCCGTGGAGGTAGATGATCGGTGCGGCCGCGGGCCCCGGCTCGTCTCGCACCCCCTCGAGGCAGCGAGTTCGGACACCCGCAACCTCCCGCTCGCGCTCGACGACCGTGACCGTGTTCGCCATCGGCGAGATGATGCCAATTCGGACCGCGCGCTCACGCCCTCGGCGGTGATCAGATGGCCGCGTGGCGCGGCGACGGTCAGCCCACCCTGGCACGGTCCCATCGAATATCCGGCTAGCCGGCGTTTGCGCCGCATCCATCCGGGGCAGATTGAAGGATGCCTCGTCTGGAAACCCCGACCACGGAGGGAAATCGTGATCATCCTCGGTCTCGTGTTGGCGATCGTCGGCGCGCTTCTGGACATCGGCATCCTGGTGACGATCGGAGTGATCCTGATCGTCGTCGGAGTGATCTTCTGGATCCTGGGCGCGCTCGACCGGCCGGTGTTCGGACGGCGCTACTACTACTGACGGGCCGCGGCGACGCCGGGGGCGTCCGGTTCGTACCGGGCGCGCTCGGCGCGGGCGAGCACGACTGCCCCCGAACGGGTGCCCCCGAGCATCACGCCGAGGGCGAGGAGCGTCGCCGCGACGGCCATCAACCCGCCCCGACGAGCCGAGGCAGCACGGCCTCGAGCGCCGGGATGAGCCGGCCCCGGTTCTCTTCCGCGCCGGCGCGGATGTCG
>DATHVJ010000131.1:0-6734 GCA_035461345.1 Solirubrobacterales bacterium
GCGCTGGATGTTTGCCATCGCCTTCTCCTTCCGTGGGGACGCTAGGGGTAAGACAGGTTCGCTAGTACCGCCGAGCCGGGAAGCCGATACCAGGGGGCCGCGCGGACCCAATGGCGCTCAGTACCACCTCCCCCGCGCAAAACCACCGAAGGCGATTAGCCCGATCAAGGCGATGATCACTCCAACCCAAACGCTCCACACGATCGCGACCACGATTCCGATGATGATGAGGATGCCGCCGAGGGATATGCCACCCATCAGTACCTCCCTTTTAGACGCTGCGCCGATGCCCGCGGGTTGACTCCGGCGGCACCCTATCGCACTGGCTTGGTCGCCCGTCGTGGATATCCCGTCGCGGACATCCGCTAGGCTGCCGCGCCGATGATCCGAGGCAGATGGAGCTCGGGGCGGATCGCGTCGCCCGTTGCCCGCGCAGGCGAAGCCGTGTGCGCGAGAGCGTCGTGGCGGCAGCTTCGCGGCCTGGTCGCGCTCGTCGGAGTGCTCTCGTTGACTGCGCTCCCGAGTGCGGCGCCGGCCGAGGCTGCCCCGAAGGAGTTCTTCGGGGTAGTGCCGCAGAACTCGGTCACGAGCTCCGACGCCCAGCGGATGGCGCGTGGAGGGGTGGGGGTGGTCCGTTTCCCGCTCAAGTGGGAGCCGGTCGAGCCGACCGACGACGAGTTCGACTTCGGCGCACTCGACCGTCTGATCGGCACGCTCGCAGCGAACGGGATCCGGCCGCTTCCAATCGTGTCGGGGGTACCCGCGTACGTCGATCACGACCCGCTCGCGCTTCCGCTCGACTCGAGCGCCGACAAGTCGCAGTGGCAGGAGTTCCTGCGCGCGGTTGTGAACCGCTACGGCGAGGGGGGCAGCTACTGGACGACCGCCTACCCGACCCAGTATCCGGGCGCCGAAGCGCTGCCGCTGAGGACGGTGCAGATCTGGAACGAGCAGAACGGTCCCAAGCACGCCCACTACCCCAATCCCGGGCTCTACGCCGAGCTGGTGAAGATCTCCCACACGGCGATCGCGAGCGAGGACCCGAGTATCGAGGTGCTGCTGGGGGGCATGTTCGGCACCCCCACGGGAGAGGGCGGTATCGACGCGTGGGATTTCCTCGACGCTGTGTACAGGTCCGGCGCGAAGGAGAGCTTCGACGCCATCGCCGTGCACCCGTACTCCCCTGACATCAAGGGGATCAAGCAGCAGGTCAACACGATGCGCAAGGTGATCGCCAGGTACGCGGACGCGGCAGCGAAGAAGAAGTTCAAGAAGGCGAAGAAGAGCCTCAAGCGCGCGAAGAAACGCGGCAGCAAGGCGAAGGTCAGAAAGGCGAAGAAGCGCGTCAAGAAGGCTCGCAGGGGCCTGCAGACGGCGGACATCTGGGTGACCGAGATCGGCTGGGGATCGGAGGGAGCCAGCACATCGCGGCTGGTGAAGGGCCTCGAGGGCCAGGCGCGGCTGCTGAGGAAGTCGTTCCAGCTGTTCGAGAAGAAGCGCAAGAAGTGGCGGATCTCCGGGGTGCTGTGGTACACGTGGCGTGACAGGAGCGCGTTCGGCGCGCCGTGCGACTGGTGTGCTTCGGCGGGACTCTTCAGGCAGGACAACGTCACTGCAAAGCCGGCGTTCAATGAGTACGTCCGCTTGACCGGCGGCAGCTGACCGGCTCAGCTACACCGCCTGGCGCGAGCCGTGAATCCGACTCGGGAGGTCGCTACGACGCGGCCTCGGCGTGGATCGGGCCGCTCGTCTGGCGCAGACTCTCGCCGCTGCGGTCGGCTCGCACCGCGATCACCTCGGCGAGCACGGAGACGGCGGTCTCCGACGGCGTGCGGGCACCGAGGTCGAGGCCGCAGGGCGCGTGGATCCTCGCGATCTCGTCGTCGTCGAGGCCGGCGTCGCGCAGCCGCTCGACGCGCTTCTCCTGGGTGCGGCGGCTGCCGAGCGCGCCGACGTACCCCGCGCCGCTGTCGAGCGCGGCGAGAAGCGCCGGCTCGTCGAACTTCGAATCGTGGGTGAAGACCAGCACGACGTCGCGCGGGCCCAGCTCCCGGCCCTCCATGTAGCGGTCGGGCCAGTCGACGACGACCTCGGCGTTGCTCGAGAACCGCGGGCTGGCGACGAAGGGCTCGCGCGCGTCGCAGATCGTGACCTCGTAGCCCACGTCGCGTGCGAGCTTCGCCATCTCCGCCGAGTAGTCGATCGCGCCGAAGATAACCATCCGCGGCGCGGTCGAGAACGCCTGGATGTAGACGCCCACATCGGAGCCCATCACCTCGCCCCCCGCGCCGTAGCGGCGGATTCGGGAGACCCCTTCGTCGAGTTGGCCGCGCGCGTCGCGAGCGACGGAGCGATCGAGCAGCTCGGTTATCCCGAAGCTGCCCACGACCTCCTCCTCGGTGATCGCGATCGTCGCCCCGGCGCGCTCGCTGTCGAGCAGCGTCGCCCTGGCTATCGGCCGATGCACCTCGCGCGCGCCGGCGACCGCGTCAATCGCTTCGGCGACCTCGGCGCCGAGCTCGTGGACGAAGACGCGCACCGTGCCCCCACACATCAACCCCACCTCGGCGGCCTCGTCGTCGGAGACTCCGTACGTCACGATCCTCGGCTCCCCGCCCGCGAGGATCCTCTGAGCCTCCTCGACCAGCGCCGCCTCGACGCACCCGCCGGTCACCGACCCCTCGATGCCGCCGCGGTCGTCGATCAGCATCTGCGCGCCCGGGTCGAGTGGGGCGGAGCCGATCCGCTCGACGAGCGTCGCCGACACGACCCGCCGCCCCTCGCGCAGCCGCTCGGCCGCAATCCGCTCGGAATTCGACAAAGAGGTCACCTCCTGCTCCCGTCGTCAGGCTAGCGTCTCGACGCCCCGGGCCCGGTGACCATCGTTGCTAGGGTTGGCGGCGGAGGAGAGTGGCACAGCAGGAGCAGGTAATAGCGATCTCGCAGGGTCCATTCGAGGTCCGTTCATGGTGATCGTTGCGTCCGCCGGCTGGGTCGTGGGCATCGGGCTCGGCGTCGTCGTGATCGCCGTCGCCGCGGTGATCGTGATCACGATCGTGATGCTGGCGAGGAGGATCTCGGTCCAGGCGAGCACGGCCGAGGAGGGGGTCGCCGTCGTCCGCCGGCAGACGGACGAGCTCGGCGGCGTCGACCGGATCAACGACTCGGGGGTCCGGATCCTGCGTGCCGCGCGGGCGCTGCGAAAGGCGGCGGTCGGGAAGTGATCCCCCTCGCCGTCTCCGCGGACACCTACTGGCTGATCGCGTTCCTGATCGGCGTCGTCGCGGCGCTCGTCGTAGCGGCGCTCTTGATCATGCTGCTGCTCTACGTCCGGAGGATCCGAAGCTCAGTCGACGGCCTGCTTCGGAGCGCGGGCGAGGTCGGCGCCAACACCTCGAGCATCCCGAAGCTCGAGGCGACGGCTCCGGTGCTCGCCGAGATCGTCGACGAGGCTGTGGTCCAGGACGGCTACATGAACGCGCTCACGGACGGGTTCGGCCCCCTGCCCGCCGGCAGGGGAGGGAACGGAAGCGGGTCGGGAGAGGAAGCGAAGGCGTGAGCGACCTTCAGATCGTGCTCACCGTCGCCCTCGCGGTCGTGGTGATCGCGGTCCTTGCGGTCGCCCTGATCCTCGTCCGGCGCGACCTCGAGGCGATATCGGCCGGCCTCGACGAGCTCGCGGAGGCGCTCGAGGAGGTCGAGTCCCGGCACCTGCGTCCGCTCGAGCCCGCCGTGAAGGCGATCAACGCCCAGTTCGGTGTGATCCTGTCGGCGCTCCCGGGCATCGCCCGCAAGGCGTCGGTGGTCGCCGAGAGGAGGCCGCGATGACCCTGTGGTGGATCGGCAGCATCGTCCTGCTGGTCGTCGTCTTCCCGATCGTCGTCATCCTGCTGCGGGGCGTCCTCGGGGCGGCGCAGAGCATCGTCCCCAGCGTCGATCGGATCGCGGCCGCCGCCGGCGCGGGGTCCAAGGACCTCGACGCGGCGCCGCTTCTGCTGACCACACGCGACCAGGCGACCCAGACGATCGCAGGGGTCGCCGACTACGGCGGATCGCTCGACGTGATCGTCGACGACGCCGAGGAGGGCTAGCGACGTGTCCGCGCCCGCTGTCTTGACGATCGTCGCGGTGGTCCTGATCGTGCTCGCGCTCGTCTACTACCTCGTGTCGACGATCTTCGCGCTGCGAAGGATCTCCGCCGGGCTCGACGACGCGATCGCCGCCGTCACCGAGATCGTCGACAAGAGCAAGCCGGTCAACGAGATCGTGGTCGACATCAACACCCAGCTCGATGCGGGGGTCGACGCGCTCGAGGGGCTGCTCGTGAAGAAGGCCGGCCTCGCCGACGCGCTGGGTCTGATCGACAGCGTCTACCCGGGGGCGAGCGCTGCCGGCCTGCGCAACTTCCCCGGTAGCGAGGACGTCAGGCCGCCGCGGATCGGCGAGGTCTACACGAAGGGGACGCTGACGCTCGCCCGGCTCGGACGCGAGGCGCCGATCGCCGCCGCGACTCCCGCCGGCGACGAGGTCCTGCGCAACGTCGAGGGCGGCAGCCTCGCGGCGCGGAAGCTGTATCCCGACATCCGCCAGAGCGCCCCGGAGGAGCTGCCGAGGTCGCCGGTGATCGGCACCGACGCCCCGGTCCAGTACGAGCAGCGCGACGACATCGGCTCCCCACGCAAACGGCCACCGCCTCGACGCTGACCAAGGGAGCACGGATGCAGACACCAGCGCCATTCGAGTACGAGCGTGCGACGAGCGTCGAGGGCGCGATCGCGGCGCTCGGGCGGCTCGGCGCAGAGGCGAGGGTGATCGCCGGCGGCCACAGCCTCCTGCCGATGATGAAGCTGCGCCTCGCGAGCCCTGCCCACCTGGTCGACATCAACGACCTCGACGAGCTCTCCTACATCCGCGAGCAGGACGGGGAGATCCGCATCGGGGCGCTCACGCGCCACGTCGACCTGCTCACCTCGGAGCTGCTCGCCGAGCGGTTCCCGGTGTTCGCCGACGCCGAGCGCGTGATCGCCGACCCGGTCGTCCGCAACCGCGGCACGATCGGGGGCTCGCTGTGCCAGGCGGACGCGGCCGAGGACCTGTCGGCGGTGTGCACGGCGGCGAAGGCGCGGGTCGTGATCCGCGGAGCCGGCGGCGAGCGGGTCGTCGCCATGGACGACTTCCACGTAGGTCCCTACATGACGGCCGTCCAGGCGGGAGAGCTGCTGACCGAGATCCGGCTGCCGGTCCGCCCGGGCGCCGGCAGCGCCCACGAGAAGGTCGAGCGCCGAGCCGGGGACTGGGCGATCGCCTCCGCGTCCGCAGGGGTGTGGATGAACGGCGGCACGATCGCGGATGCCGGGATCGCGCTCGCCGCGGTCGGGCTGACGACGATCCACCTCGACCGCGCCGAGGAGCTCCTGCGGGGGAAGACCCCGTCGGATGAGCTGTTCGCCGAGGCGGGGGAGATCGCGGCGGCCGACTGCGCCCCGACCGCCGACGGCCGCGGGCCAGTCGACTACAAGCGCCATCTCGCCGGCGTTCTCACCCAACGCGCGCTGCGCCGCTCGGCGGCGCGCGCCATGAACGAGGAGGCCTGAGGATGAACGTGTCGATGACCGTCAACGGCGAGCAGGTTTCGAAGGACGTCGAGCCGAGGATGCTGCTCGTCCACTTCATCCGCGAGACGCTGGGCCTCAAGGGCACCCACTGGGGATGCGACACGTCCAACTGCGGCGCCTGCGTGGTGCTGATGGACGGCAAGCCGGTGAAGTCGTGCACGGTCCTCGCGGTGATGTGCGACGGCCACGAGATCCGCACCGTGGAGTCGCTGGAGCGAAACGGCCGGCTCGATCCAGTGCAGCAGGGATTCCACGAGCTGCACGCGCTCCAGTGCGGCTTCTGCACGCCCGGGATGCAGATGACCGGGCGCGCGCTGCTGGACGAGAACCCGAATCCTTCGGACGAGGAGATCCGGACTGCGATCTCGGGATCGATCTGCCGCTGCACGGGCTACAAGAACATCGTCGGCGCCATCAGGTGGGCGGCCGATCACGAGGCCACGACGAGACAGGAGGCATGAGCATGGCCGTCGTCGAGAACCTGCCCAGTCCCAGCGCCGAGCGCCCGATCGGGTTCGGTCGGCTGAAGCGCAAGGAGGACGAGCGCTTCATCCGCGGCCAGGGGACCTACCTCGACGACATCGAGCTTCCGGGGATGCTCCACGGCGCCCTGCTGCGGAGCCCCTACGCCCACGCGCGGATCGTCTCCATCGACACCTCGAGGGCGCTCGAGCACCCCAACGTCGCCGCCGTCGTCACCGCCAAGGACCTCGAGACGCTTGGGCTCGCGTGGATGCCGACGATCTCCTACGACACCCAGGCGGTGCTTGCCGGCGACAAGGTCCGCTTCCAGGGCCAGGAGGTCGCGTTCGTGATCGCGACCGACAAGTACTCCGCCAACGACGCGCTGGCGCTGATCGACGTCGAGTACGAGCCGCTTCCCGCGGTCGTCGACGCGCGCAAGGCGCTCGACCCCGACGCGCCGCTGATCCGCGACGACAAGTCCGGCCAGCGCGACAATCTCGCCACTCCGTTGTGGGAGGCGGGCGACGCGTCAGCCACCGATAAGGCCTTCGCCGAGGCGGACACGGTCGTGACGCGGGACATCATCTACCCCCGCTGCCATCCCGCCCCGCTCGAAACCTGCGGGATGATCGCCGACTTCAACCCCGACACCGG
>DATHVJ010000132.1:0-9105 GCA_035461345.1 Solirubrobacterales bacterium
CGTTCGGTCTCGTGGTCGCAGGGGCCGCCCTGATTCCCGCCCCGGTCCGCGCCACCGACGCATCTGGTGCCTCCGAGGAGTCCGGGACACCGGCGCCGGTGTCGAACCGCTGAAGTACGGTCCGGGCGCAGGCCGAGTCGCGTCGGAGCTGCTTTCGCTGTCGGTGCGCAGGAGGAGTTGGGATCCGCGTGAACTCTCGCTTTCCGGTTCCGCGTGAAAGCGAGAGCGTGGCGCTCCTTAGCAGGAAGACGCGCTCGTTCAATTATCCGTGCGTCGTAGCGAGATACATATCGGGCGCCCCGCTACTTAGCGAAGGGGCCTCGAAAGAGGGCCCTCGGTGTTTCCTACAGCAACTCCGCGAGCTTCTCCGCGGCGCGGCGAGCGCCGTCGCTCTCCACCTCTCGGTAGGAGACCCGTCGGTCGATCTCCTCGGCGATCGCGGCGGCGATCACGTCGGGGTCGGCGGCGTCGAAATTCATGCGGCGGCCGGCGCCGTAGCGGTCGAGGCGGTGGGCGACGTGCATGTTCTGCTCGAAGTGATGACCAAGCGGGAAGTAGAGGAAGGGACGCCGGCTCGCGGTCAATTCCATCGCAGTGGTGAGCCCGCCCTGGACGACGGCCAGATCGCATGCCGCCAAATGCCGGTAGAGGTTGTGCACGTAGGCGACGATCTCGAGCCCCTCGCGCCGCGGAAGGGACTCCGCGTCGATGCGCGGCCCCGCGACCACGATCATCCGCAGCGCGGGCACACGGCGCTTCGCCTCCGGGAAGGCGGCGATCACCCTCCGCAGCAGGTGCCCGCCTACTCCGGAGCCGCCCACACTGACGATGCAGACCTGCTCGTCGGGCCGGTACCCCAGGTCGGCCCGGAGCTGATCGCGGTCCCCGAGGCTGCGTGGATCGAAGCCGGTGACGTAGCCGGCGAACTCGAAGTTGCGCTCGGTCCAGTCGCGGATCATCGGCAGCGTCGGCCCGAGCCGATCCGGCACGATGTCGTCGGGATTGCCGACGAAGACCGCACGGTCCCGGACGTCGGGGTGGCCGGCTATGTGCTCGACCATCTCCGCGTTGTAGTCCGCGGTGAGGTGGGCCTCGTGCTCGCCGCCGTCCGGCATCGGAAGCCAGCCGACGAAGTCGGTCATCCACGCGTAGGGAGCCCGCTTCTCGCGCGGGTTCTCGTGGAGGTAGTAGTCGAGCTCCCAGGCCTCGTCACCCACCCACAGGTCGTAGCGGTCCTCGCGCACGATGTCGTGGAAGACCATGAAGTTGTTGATCAGGATCTCGTCCATCCGGCGGATCGCCTGGAAGCAGTGCAGGTCGTGCTCGGCCGATTCCGACTCGATGTGGCGCGACTCGTTCGCCAGATGCTCGCTGGCGGGATGGATCCGCTCCCCTTCGGTGGCCAGCGCGCGGGTCACGGGGTCCTGCGCCAGCCAGTCGATCTCGAGCCCGTCCACGAGCCCGCGGAGCTCGTGTGCTATCGCGACGTCGCGCTGGGCATGGCCGAGCCCGATCGGCGAGGAGATGTAGAGGGCGCGCTTGCGACCGTCGGAGCGGTGCGCGGTCGGATCGCGCGGCGGTGCCCCGTCGATGAAGTCGCGGATCGCCAAGTTCACCTGGACGGGCTTGCGCGCGTGCGGGAGGTGGCCGACTCCTTCCAATGTCTCCAAGCGGCCGCCGGTGATCTTCGCCAGGGCCTTACCGTCGGCGTAGGGGGTGATCTCGTCCTCGGTGCCGTGGATGACCAGGACGGGGCACTGGAGCCGCTCTGCCAGAGCCGTCTGGTCCCTGTGGGTGGCCGGGGCGGCGAACTGGTTTTGGACGCTGAGGGCCAGGGTCGGCCCGTCGGTGTCGTGCGACCAAGCGACCGCGTCCTCGGTCTGCTTGGTCGAGTGCGGCTCGGGGAGCATCTTCTCCGCCCACCACTGCACGAAGTCGGTGTAGCCGCCGTTGCTCCAGTGGTAGGGGTTGAACTTGCCCCACCCCCGGGTGGTGATCGGGGGCTTCGCCCCGAAGGACCGAATCCGCGGGTGGGCCATTGCGCGAACGCGCAGGGAGGCGAAGCGGCTGACCGGGACCAAGGGGCCGATGAAGACCATCCCCTCGACGCGCTCGGGGTGCTCGGCGGCCAGCAGCATCCCGCGCTGTGCCCCCGTCGACAGCGTCACCCCGATCACGCGATCGACGCCGCAGGCGTCCATCACGTCGATCGCGTCCTGCATGAACTCGCGCTCGGCGTAGGCAGATGGCTCCGTCGGGCGGTCGGAGCGGCCGTTCCCGCGAGGGTCGAAGCAGATGACCCGGAAGTGGCGGGCGAAGTACGGGATCTGCGCCTTCCAGACACGCGAATGGACGAGGGTCCAGGTCGGCAGGAACAGGATCGTCTGCTCGCCCTCGCCGTACGACTCCCAGAAGACGCGCACCCCGTCGCGCTCGATGAAGCCTTCTTCGTCCGGATACCGGGCGCGACTCTGCTCGTGCAGTTGCACGGGAGCTGGGGGCGTCGTCTCGACGGCGATCGCGGTCATGCTCTCGGTCTCCTCGCTTCGAGCCCCGCCAGCCAGCGGTCGATCCACTCGAGCAGCTCGCGGTGTCCTGTCTCGATACCCTCGAGGCGCTCGAGCGCGTAGCCCTGGCCAAAGGTCATGGTGATCGCGACCAGCGCCTCGATCGGGAACTCGTCTTGGTCGAGGTGATACTCGTCCGCCGCGCCCCGGAACGCTTCCCGCAGAACGCCGCGCCACTCCTCGTTGACCCGGGCGACGCGGGGCCGCAGTTCCGGGTGGTTCCACGAGAGTGCCTGGAGCTCCATCCAGATCTTCGAGTAGCCGGCTTCGAGGTCGTGCTCCTGGAAGCGCCAGGCTGTCCGCCACTTCTCGATGAAGGGCGAGCTCCCGGAGTACATCTCACGTTGCCGGGCGATGAGACGGTCGGTAAAGCGCTCGAGGACCTGGACGAGCAGCTCGTCGAGCGAGCCGAAGTAGTAGTGGACCAGTCCCTGGTTGGCGCCGGCTTCCGCGGCGAGCCTGCGCGTGCTGATGCCCGCATGACCGACTCTCAGCAGGAGTCTCTCGGCCGCGTCGAGAAAGGCCTCGCTCGTCGCTCTGCGGGAGCGTTCGGTCGGATGCGATGGTGGTTGGGAAAGCGTGGCCATGGGTTTAGTCGATCGTCTAAGGCATATGACTAACACGGTTGGGGTCGGATGTCAAGGCCGGCGGCGTTGGGCGCGGCTGTCACGCCGCCGGAGACCAATTCGCTCGACTACCCGTGCGTCCCAGCGAGAGACGTAACGGTCCCCGTCAGACGCGTCTAGCGCGAAGACGGAGCTGCGAGCGCGAGGTGACCGTTCGCCGGTCCGAGCCGGGAACGCCTCGGAGAGCGGAGCCCTGCGCCACCGACACGGTCAAGGTGAAGCTGAGGGGTGAGGCGGCCCGCCGAGCGCAGCAAACTCATTAGCAGGAGCAGTGGGCTCGAGCCTCCTAGGGCAGCACCCTCCGGCGGCTCCCGCTCGTTGTTCGGTGTCTTGCGGAGTACAGTTCGCTAGCCACCCAGGACCGGCCAGCCAGCGCCAAGAGCGAGAGGGAAGAGGACCATGGGCGATCCGGCGGATGCGCAAGCCGCGGCCGAGGCCGACGGGGGGCTCAAGGCCGCCGTGCGGGCAATGTGGGCCCTGGGTAACTACCACAGGTTCGCGACCGAGACGGTTTGGGGGCTTGGCCCGGTGCTCGTCGAAGCGTGCGGGATCTCCCGCGGCCAGCGCGTGCTCGACGTGGCCACAGGAACGGGGAACGTCGCCATCCGCGCGGCCGAGGTGGGGGCCGAGGTCGTGGCATCCGACCTCACACCGGAGAATTTCGAGGCCGGCCGCCGTGAGGCGCGTGAACACGGAGTGAAGCTCGACTGGGTCGAGGCCGACGCCGAAGCGCTCCCGTTCCGCGACGGCGAGTTCGACGTCGTCACGTCCTCGCTGGGTGCGATCTTCGCCCCGAATCATCAGAGGGTCGCCGACGAGCTGCTGCGCGTTTGCCGCCCCGGCGGCACGATCGGCATGATCAACTTCACGCCCGAGGGGTTGGCAGGGGACTTCTTCGGCGTCTTCGCTCCGTATATGCCACCACCTCCGCCGGGAGCTCTACCCCCGGTCATGTGGGGCAGTGAGAAGCACATCCGGGAGCTCGTTGGCGACCGGGCAGAGTCGCTCGAGATGACCCGCGCCGAGTACGTGGAGAGGGCCGCGAGCCCGCGCAGCTACTGCCAGTTCTTCAAGCGAACCTTCGGGCCAGCGGCGGCCATCGAAGCGAGTTTCGCGGATCAGCCCGAGCGGGCCGCGGCTTTCGACCGCGACTTCCTCGGGTTCGCCACGCGCTCGAACCGAGGCGCGCCGGACGGTCCGGCCGAGTACCACTACGAGTACCTGCTGGTGGTAGCCCGCAAGAGGGGCGGGTAGGCGCTTCGAGCCTCCTTTGCCTACCGTCCAAGCAGCGCCGCTTCGAGACAACTGGGGACGACCATCACCCGTCTCAAACCCAGCGGGCGCCTGGACATCAAGCTATCGGCGAGCCCAAGGCCCCGGGCGCTCTGATCGAAGCGAGGGGCGCGACCTGGTAGCTTGATCGAGAGCCTCAAATCGCCATCGACGCCTGGACCGGCCCCCGGTGGTACCCACGGGGTCAATTCCATCGGAAGGAAGCCGGCCATGCCAAGAATCATCGTGATGAGTCGAAGCTCCGCGCGGGCGGATGCGATCACCCTCGACGAGCGCATCTCGACCACGGACCTGGGGAGCGGCCACTACTCCGCTCAACTGATCGAGCGTGTCGGATGGGCGGTTCACGACGCGCACGACGCGGAGCGGGAGGAGGCGGGTGGTCCGCCACCGGCCGATTGAGCAACTCAGCCCGTCGGCTAATCGGATTCATACGCGCCGGGATCACGCTTAGCTCCTCGTCCTCGGCCGGCTGGCGCGCTCATGTCCTGAGCGGCACCACACAGCCGTAAGGCGTATGGGCATAGGCTCGGCACGAGCGATCCAGACGATGATCGACCCGCGAGGAAGGGAGAGCGCATGCTCGGAGAGCATCCGATCGACGTGGTCCTGCTAGCGACCGATCTCGAGTCCTCCAAGGAGTTCTACGCCGGCAAGCTCGGCCTCGAAATCCTGAACGAGAGCGAGGAGGCGGTCACCTACAAGTGCGGCGGGGACAGCCAGCTGGCTGTTACCAAGAGCACCACAGGTACGGCTGACGAGCAAACCCAGGCCGACTGGCGGGTGGATGACCTGGCCGCAGAGGTGGCCGAACTTCGGGCTCGCGGCGTCGAGATCCAGGAGTACGACATGCCCGGACTGAAGACAGTCGACGGCGTTGCGGACCTCGGCTTCGCGCTGATGGCGTGGATCATCGATCCGCATAAGAACGCGCTGGGCATCATGCAGCTGAAATAGCCGCGATTCGTCCGACGAGCGCCAAGTTGCCGCTGGTTGTCGCGCAGAGCAGCAGTGACGTCACCTCCGACTGCGAGCGGCTCCCTCGGACTCCTCGACCTGGGCAACGACCTCCGAGATTCTCTCAGCGGTCAGGTAGGTCGCTGCCTCTATCCTCCGGCGCCGTGGCGGAGGATGAGTTCTCGGGTCGGGTCGCGCTCGTCACGGGCGGCGGGCGGGGAATCGGGGCGAACATCGCACGCGAGCTCGCCGAGGCCGGGATGAGGGTTGCGGTCGCGGCGCGGACGTATGGGCAGGTCGAGGTCGTGGCGGAGGAGATCAAGGGGCTCGCGCTCGAGGTCGACGTCTCCGATGAGCCCTCGGTGGCGCGGATGGTCGATGACACAGAGCGCGAGCTCGGGCCGATCGACGTGTTGGTCAATAACGCCGGCGTCGGGGATCCATCGGACGCGTCGGCGATCTGGGAGGAGCGCCCCGAGGACTGGTGGCGGGTCTTCGAGATCAACGTCCTCGGCGTATATCTGTGCTGCCGGGCCGTCGTGCGCGGGATGATCGAGCGCGGAGGCGGACGGATCATCAACGTCGGCAGCGGCGCCGGCTACCTGGCGGTGACGCCGCGCAATGTCGCTGGGACGGCCTACGGTCCGAGCAAGGCGGCGGTGTACCGCTTCGGCGAGGTACTAGCCGGGCAGCTCGGCCAGTATGGCGTCTCAGTCTTCACGATCAGTCCCGGGCTCGTTCGGACTGCGATGACGGAGCAGCTCGGCGACGACGCTCCGTGGACGCCGCCTGCGCTCGCCCCGCGGCTCGTCCGAGTTCTCGCTTCCGGACGCGCCGATCGACTGAGCGGCCGCTATATCCACGCCGAGCACGACGACATCGAAGACCTGATCGCGCGCGCCGACGAAATCGTCGAGAGCGATTCCAACGCGGTTCGGCTCCGCCGCGACGTTCCTGAGTGAACGGCGCGGCTTGTCATAAAGATCGCCGGATCACCCAGTTTCGCAGCGAGCAAGCTGCCTTCGAGGCCGGCGGCGGGGGCGTGGGTCGGATAGAGTCGCTGCGGTCCTTCGAACGGAGGTAAGGATGTCCACGCCGGAACGTCGCGGCATTGGCGGTATTTCGCTCGGTGGCATCATCGTGATCATCGGGATCGTGGTGGCGCTGTTCTGGAGTGTCGTTATCGGGCTGATCATCGTGCTGATCGGGCTGATCGCGTTCGGCGGTTTCGCTCGGGGCAGGTGGTACTGACGCTCGGCGGCGATGGTCGAGGCGCGCATCGGTCCCGATTGACCCACCCGGCGAGCGGGTATTAGACCGGCATGTCGACTGCTCTCCTGATTGTCATCATCGTGGTCGCGATCGCGGTGGCCGCGTTCGTTGCGTGGCGCTGGACACAGCGGCGCGCCGAGCAGAAGCGGCGGGAGCATGAGCGACTCACCTCCGAGGCCGCGGGACATCGGCAAGAGGCGGACGCGCACGCCGCCAAGGCGCAAGAACTGAGCCGCGAGGCAAGCGCCCGTCGCGAGAGAGCGGGCACACACGACGCCGCCGCCGAGGAGCACGCCGAGGCGGCGAAATCCGAGCAGCAGCGGGCCGCGGAGGCCGAGGAGCGGCTCAAGCGCGAGGTGAACGCCCGTCGCGAGCGAGCGGGCACACACGCGTCCGCCGCCGAAGAGCGCGCCGAGGCGGCGAAATCCGAGGAGCAGCGGGCCGCGGAGGATGAGGAGCGGATCCAGCGCGAGGGCCGCGCGGCCGCTCGTCACGATGAGGAAGCGGCACAGCGCGAGCGAGAGCTCGACTAGCGGCTACGGGGATAGGCTGGTCCCGAACCTCTCAATTCCCGACCAGAAAGGATCCCCCCCGATGGAAGCAGGAAAGAGCGAGGACAGGCGCGAGCGTGTCACCGACGATCTCCGCAAGGCGATGGAGGACCTGAGAGTGGCGACGAGGAACGCCACCGACGACGTGCGCTCCGGGATCGAGTCGGCCGTGTCACGGCTCAGGGACGCCTCCAGCACCGCAACGCGCGAGGACCTCGACACCTTCAGGGACCGGCTCCGGAGCGCCACCGCCAACCTGCTGGACGACATCGAGAAGGAAGCCCGTAAGCGCCGCGAGCAGCTGCAGGGTGAGGGCGCGAAGGCCGGTGCCGCGAAGCCGGGTGGCGAGGAGGCCGGTGCCGCGAAGCCGGGTGGCGAGGAGTCCGGCGGCACGACCGGCTCGCCCAACTTCTCCGGCTCAAGCTAAGGGCGACGAGACGCGGACCCGGCCGCCCTTGTGGATCAGTATTCGCCGCCTCCTGATGATGGCTGCTCCGGCAGCCGGGGCTAAGACGGCTAGCGACCAAGCTGTCCGCGACTGCTCAGGGCCGTCAGCATGGCCGTCCCGAGCGAGCGTCTGTCGAGGCGTCGAGGCCGCCACGCGGACGGTTCGGTGGACCGGATCGTCGAGGAGGCGCTGGCCTTTCCCCCACCAGCAGTCCGTCGAGGCCTTTCAGGCACAGGTCAACGTCTGCCTCGAGCACGACACCCTCGACCGCGTTTCGCAGATCGCCGCGCCGACGCTCGTCCTCTCCGGCGAGCTCGACATCATCTTGCCGCCGCGCGTCGGTCGATCTGTCGCCCGGACGAGTTCAACGCCCGCGTCGACTCCTTCTGGCGCGAGATCGAGGCACGAGGCTGAGCTCACCGCTCTTCCGCTTTCGACCGACATTGCCCATGGCGACATGCGACTCGAGGGCGTCGGCGAGCTCGGCCAACAACCGCAGCAGCTGATCTCGCCCGTACACGCCGTGGAATGGACCAACCGCCCGCAATGTAGGCGCCCGGGTTGAACGCGTCGATCCCGGCGCGGACGATCTCGACGTTCTCCTGCGACCTCGCCTACTCCCGGAGCCCGGCGGCTTCGAGGGCGTTCTGCGGGTTGCTGAAGCTGCGGAAGCCCACGATCTTGCCGTGACGCAGCCGCGCGATCCATGCCGCCGGCGAGTCGATGACGATGCCGGTTTCCCGGCCGCGAGCGAACGCCCGGCCCAATACGAGGATTTCTCCGTCGAGTTCCCGGAACTCCTCGGGCGTGATCCGGAACTCTGCCCAAGCGGCGTCTATGTCGGCCCAAAACTGCCTCATTCCTTCGAGGCCGTGGTAGACGATGCCTTCAGGTCCGCCGACAATCGCAGGGCGAATCTCGACACCTGGATCGAGAACCCTGGCCGCGGCTTCGACGTCTCTACGGGCGAAAGCCGCGAACAGCGTGTTGACGGCCTCGGCGTTCTCCCGCAACATCGCCTACTCCTCAACCCCGGCGGCTTCGAGGGCTTCCGCCGGCCCCGACTGGAGGACCATGCGGGTGATCCTGTCGCCCTGTATCTCATAGAAGACCGCATAACGGGCCTCTACTTCGATGCCGCTGCCCTTGGCCCGACCACGCTGCGTGGAGACCACGACCACGTGGCAGCCGAGGTCGCGCATCTCCTCGATCTCCTCGCGCCAGTCATCCCATGCTCCCACCCAGCGAGCAACCATCGTGGCGACCGCGTCCCGACCGTGGCCGATCCCTTCATCCACCCGCACGGATGCGTCGACCTCCACCTCGGGGTCGAAGTAGGCCAACGCGCCGTCGGCATCACCGCGGTGGAAGGCTTCGTACATCCGCTGGAT
>DATHVJ010000133.1:0-10614 GCA_035461345.1 Solirubrobacterales bacterium
GACCTCGGCGCCGCCGGCGAGGCGGTCGACGTCTCCCCCGGGTACCTGCGCAACTACCTCGTCCCGCGGCGGCTAGCCCAGCCGGCGACCAAGGGCGCGCTCGAGGACGCCCGCCGTCGCCGCGAGGCCGCGGAGCGCGCCGAGCGCGAGCAGGCGGAGCGCGCCCAGGAGACCTCGGCGCTGCTGTCCAAGACCGTGCTCACGATCTCGCACCGCGCCGGCGAGGACGGGAAGCTGTTCGGGTCGGTGACCTCGAAGGAGATCGCTGAGGCGATCCGCGACGCCCGCGGGCTGAAGATCGACCGCAGGCGGATCAAGCTCCCCGAGCCGATCCGCGAGGTCGGCACGTTCATGGTCGAGGTCGAGATCGGCGGCGGCGTCACCGCGAAGGTGAAGACGATCGTCGCCGAGCAGAAGTAGCCGCGGCCGGCGCGATTCTTTTCCCGCCACTTGCGGCTCCGTCTTCGGCGCCCCTCTAGAAGCGCCGGGGGGCGTGTGATTCCATCGCCCGCGGCTTAGACGTCCGGGACGGGGCGTAATTCTGGTTCCGATGGCTTTAGAAGCTGAGCCTCGGAACGGGAGCTGGTCGAACCGACCGGGGGGCGAGATACCGCCAACCATGGCTCAGGCACAGACAACAGCAGCGCACATCCCGCCGCAGAACCTCGAGGCGGAGGAGTCGGTGCTGGGCGCGATGATGGTCTCCGAGGCGGCGATCACGCCGGTGATCCTCGACATCCGGCTCCAGGACGAGGACTTCTACCGGGACCGCCACCGGGTCGTGTTCGGGACGATCAAGGCGCTGTACGAGCGCTCGGAGCCGATCGATGCGCTGACGGTCAGCGAGCTGCTGTCCCAGCGCGGCGAGCTCGATGCCGCGGGCGGCAAGGACGCCGTGTCGACGCTCGCCTCCACTGTCCCCGCTCCCGGGAACGCCCGCCATTACGCGGCGATCGTGAAGCAGAACGCGCTCCTGCGCCGGCTGCTCGCGGCGGCGCAGACGATCCAGTCCTCGGTCCACGAGCGCGACGGGGAGCCCGAGGAGCTGGTCGAGTCGGCGGAGCGGCTGTTGTTCAGAGTCGCCCACGAGGAGCGCGCCAGCGACTTCCGCCAGGTGGCCGAGATACTCGTCGAGGAGATCGACCGGCTCGAGCAGCTCTCGAAGGGGGACACACAGCTCACCGGCGTCCCGGCGGGCTTCCGCGACCTCGACTCGATGACCGGCGGCTTCCAGCCCGGCAACCTGGTCGTGATCGCCGCCCGCCCGGCGATGGGGAAGTCGGCGTTGGTCGCGAATATCGCCGAGCACGTCGCCGTGAAGGAGAAGCGCCCGGTGGCG
The DNA here is from genome assembly GCA_035461345.1 of Solirubrobacterales bacterium. GTDB lineage: Bacteria > Actinomycetota > Thermoleophilia > Solirubrobacterales > 70-9 > DASPWW01. The sequence continues at coordinate 1,340 of DATHVJ010000133.1, forward strand.
TTCTTCTCGCTCGAGATGTCGGAGACCGAGCTCGCGCACCGGTTCATCGCCGTGCGGGCGCGGATCGCGAGCGACCGGCTGCGGCGCGGCAAGGTGGCGGCCAAGGACTGGCCCGGGGTGGTGCGGGCGTGCAACGAGCTCGAACAGGCGCCGCTGTGGATCGACGACTCCTCCGACGTCGGGATGCTCGACCTGCGTGCCAAGGCGCGCCGCCTGCACGCCTCCGAGGGCGGGCTCGGGCTCGTGATCGTCGACTACCTGCAGCTGATGCGGCCCGAGGACCCGCGCCAGAACAGGGTCGAGCAGGTCGCCCAGATCAGCCGCGGGCTGAAGATCCTCGCCCGCGAGCTCCAGGTCCCGGTGCTCGGCATCTCGCAGCTCTCGCGCGCCCCTGAGCAGCGTCCCGACAAGCGGCCAATCCTCTCCGACCTCCGCGAGTCGGGCCAGATCGAGCAGGACTCCGACCTCGTCGGCTTCATCTACCGCGACGAGTACTACAACGGCGAGGACTCCGACGACCCCGGTGTCGCCGAGCTGATCATCGCCAAGCACCGCAACGGCCCCACCGGCAAGGTCAAGCTCGCCTTCCTCGACCACTACCCGAGCTTCGCCAACCTGTCGCGCCAGGAGCGCCCGGTCGAGCAGAAGCCCGGCGAGGGCCCGCCCGTCCTCGACGCCGCCGAGGAGGCGTAGATGGCCGACCGCGCCGCCGCCCGGGCAACCCGGCTGGCCTCCGCCGACGCGACCGACCGCGCGTGCCCGTTCGGCGCCTGCGACGGGTCCGGATGGATCCTCGGCCCCGAGGACGTCGCGCGCCCGTGCGAGTGCCGCGAGCGCCGCCGCTCGCGCGCCCGCTCGCGCGGCGTCGCGTCGGTGATCCCCGCCAAGTACCGCGGGCTCAGCTTCGAGCGCCCGCCGATCACAGACCTCGACGCGACCGTCGTCGGCGCGGTGCGGGCGTTCGTCGACGAGCTCGACGAGCACCTCGGGTCGGGGCGCGGGCTGTGGCTGATGGGGGACGTGGGGACCGGCAAGACCTCGCTCGCGATGCTCGTCTCGAAGGCGGCGCTGGAGCGCGGCCGCTCGGTCGCGATCTACTCGCTGCCGCGCCTGCTGGCACGGATCCGGCGCACCTACGACGCCGACGCGGGCGAGCAGTCGTACCTTGAGTTCTTCGAGCGCCTGACCGCCGTCGACCTCCTGCACGTCGACGACCTCGGGGCCGAGAAGCGCTCCGACTGGGTGTTGGAGCAGCTCTACGCGCTGGTAGACGAGCGCTACGAGTCGCAGCGCTCCGTCCTCGTCACCACGAACCTGGACCAGGCAGAGCTCGAGGAGCAGATCGGCGCTCGCACGGTGTCACGGCTGGTCGAGATCTGCGGTGATCCGCTGCCGCTGTTCGGCGACGACCTCCGCTACCGCGTGGGTTGACGCGGGCGTCCCACCCGGTCACATTTCCGGGGATGCCAACCGACGCGATCCTCCTCCCTGGCATCGTCTTGCCCAGCGACCTTGCCTATGGGGCACTGATCGAGTCGCTGGGCGGTGACGACAGGGCACGCGCCAAGGACCTGGAGGTCTACGCGACCGACCGCCCCCCGCCCGACTACGGGCTCGAGCTCGAGGTCGACGGCGTGCTGCGCGCGGCCGACGCGGCGGGCTTCGACCGCTTCCACCTGGTCGGCTACTCGGGAGGCGGAGCGATCGCGGCCGTGGTCGCGGCGCGCCATCCCGATCGCCTGCTCAGTCTCGCGTTGCTGGAGCCCGCGTGGATGGGGAACGAGGGCCTCAGCGGCGAGGAGCGCCAACTCCGGACCGAGATGGAACGGATACGGGACCTGCCGCCGGACCAGATGATGTCGAGCTTCATCCGCATGCAGCTCGCCCCCGGGGTGGAGCCGCCGCCCCCACCACCGGGACCGCCGCAGCCGTGGATGTCCAAGCGGCCGGCCGGAATCGATGCCCTTACCCACGCCTTCGAGCGCCATGACCTCGATCCCGACGAGCTTCGGGCGTTCGCGAAGCCCGTCTACTTCGCGCTCGGGGAGCTGTCGAACCCCGACTACTACGGTCGCATGGCGGAACGAGCGGAGCAGCTGTTCGCCGACTTCACGCTCGAGGTGTGGGACGGCCGCCACCACTTCGACCCGCCCCACCGCGCTGAGCCCGAGCGGCTCGCCGGTCGCCTACATGAGCTGTGGGCCCGGGCATCCGAGCGCGCAGCGGCGGAACGCGGATCTGGATGAGCGACGCGTCCGAGGTCGACGCCAAGCGCTTCAACGCCTTCGAGGCCGAGGGCTGGGAGGCGTCGGCGGTCGGCTACCACGACTTCTTCGAGCCGATCACCACACGGGCGATAGAGCCGCTCATGGACGCGGTCGGGGTCGCCGACGGCGACCGGGTGCTCGACGTCGCGACCGGCCCCGGGTACGTCGCTGCGGCAGCCGCCGCTCGGGGCGCGCAGGTCACGGGCATCGACATCTCGGCCAAGATGGTCGCCCTGGCGGGCGCTCGCCATCCCGGGATCCGGTTCCTGAGAGGGGACGCCGAGGCGCTGCCGTTCGAGCCGCACTCGTTCGACGCCGTGGTGGCGAGCTTCGCAATCCTCCACCTCGGGAGGCCCGAGGTGGCCACGGCCGAATTCGCGCGAGTCCTGGCCCCGGGGGGCCGCGTGGGTGTGACGGTGTGGGACGTTCCCTCTCGCGCGCGCCTGGTGGGTCTGCTGGTGGACGCGGTTCCCGCGGCCGGCGCGGAGCCGCCGTCGGACGTGCCCGTCGGCCCCGACTTCTTCCGCTTCGCTGACGACCGCGAGCTGGCGGAGCTGCTGGTCGGGGTGGGCTTGGGCGAGGTCGAAGTTCGCACGATCTCCTTCAACCATGGGCTCGCGGACGCGAACGAGCTGTGGGAAGGGCTGCTCGCGGGCACGGTGCGGATGCGAGCGCTGATCGCCGGGCAGAGCGAGAGTGTGAAGCGCCGCATACACGCCGAGCTGAAGCGCCTCGCCGCCGCCCACCGCTCGGGCGACGAGCTGCAGATCCCGGTCTCGATCAAGCTCGGCACCGCCAGCAAGCCGTAGCGCCGAAAAGGGCGGAGGGTCCCGAATCGCCCCCGCGACGCTCATAATGGCTTCGCCATGCCGGGAATAGTGATCGTCGGCGCCCAGTGGGGCGACGAGGGAAAGGGAAAGGTGACCGACCTGCTCGCCGAGCGGGCGGAGATGGTCGTGCGTTTTCAGGGTGGCAACAACGCCGGCCACACGATCGTCCGCGACGGCGAGGAGTTCAAGTTCCACCTGATCCCGTCCGGGATCCTGTACCCGGGCAAGACTTGCGTGATCGGCAACGGGGTCGTCATCGACCCCAAGGTGATGATCGGCGAGCTCGACGAGCTCAGGCGCCGCGGCGTCGACGTCAGCGGCCTGCGCCTGTCGGCCAACGCCCACCTGGTCATGCCCTACCACGTCCTGCTCGACACCGCCGGCGAGCTGAAGCTCGGCAAGCTCTCGATCGGGACGACGCGGCGGGGCATCGGCCCCTGCTACGCGGACAAGGCCGCGCGGCTCGGGATCCGGATGCAGGACCTGCTCGACGAGAAGATCCTGCGCAAGAAGATCATGGCTGCGCTCGAGCCCAAGCAGCACTCGCTGCGGCCGTTCGCCAAGGACCCGGAGCTCGACCTGCACGCGATGACCGAGAAGTACGTCACCTACGGCCACCGGCTCGAGCACCACATCGCCGACACCTCGCGCCTGTGCTGGGAGGCCCTGGACGGCGGCGCGACGGTGATCTTCGAGGGCGCCCAGGGCACGCTGCTCGACCTCGACCACGGCACCTACCCTTTCGTCACATCGTCGAACCCGGTCGCCGGCGCCGCCTGCGTCGGGGCGGGCGTCGGCCCCGCCGACATCGACGAGGTGTGGGGGGTTGCGAAGGCGTACGCGACGCGGGTCGGGGCGGGGCCGTTCCCGTCCGAGCTCGACGACGACATCGGTCGCACGCTGCTCGAGCGCGGCCACGAGTTCGGCACCACCACCGGCCGCGAGCGCCGCACCGGGTGGCTGGACGCCGTCGCGCTCCGCTATGCCGTGCGGCTCAATCGCATGACCGCGCTCGCCGTCACCAAGCTCGACGTGCTGGCCGGGATCGACCCGTTGCGGGTGGCGGTCCGATACCGCCACCCCGAGGGCGCCGAGTTCGACGAGTTCCCATATCACCAGTCGATCCTCCACATGGCGGAGGCCGAGTACGACGAGCTGCCGGGGTTCGACGGGGAGATCGGAGAGGTGCGGCGCGAATCGGACCTGCCACGGGAGGCGCGCGATTACCTCGACCTGGTCGCCGAGCACGCCGGCGCCCCGGTCCGTCTCGTCGGCGTCGGGCCAGGCCGCGACCAGGTCGTGTGGCTCGGCGAGGAGCCCGAGGCCAGGCTCCGCGCCGCGTAGCGGGGCTATCCTCGCCGCCATGTTCGAGAAGGTGCTGGTCGCCAACCGGGGCGAGATCGCCGTCCGCGTGATGCGGACGCTGAAGGAGATGGGGATTGGCTCGGTCGGCGTCTACTCCGAGATCGACCGCGGCGCCCCCCACGTCCGCGAGGCCGACGAGGCCCACCTGCTGGGGCCGGCCGCCCCGGCCGAGAGCTACCTCGCGGTGCCGAAGATCATCGACACCGCGAAGCGCGCCGGCGCCGAGGCGATCCATCCGGGATACGGCTTCCTGGCCGAGAACGCCGAGTTCGCGAGCGAGGGCGAGGCGGCGGGGATCGTGTTCATCGGCCCGCCGGCGAGCGCGATCGAGGCGATGGGGTCGAAGACCCGAGCTCGCGAGCTGATGGCCGAAGCCGGCGTCCCGATCGTCCCCGGGACGACCTCGCCGGTCGACGACCTCGACGCCGCGAAGAAGGCCGCCGCCGAGATCGGCTACCCGGTGGCCTGCAAGGCGGCGGGCGGCGGCGGTGGGAAGGGATTCCGCGTCGCGAGCTCCGAGGACGAGCTCGCCGACGCCTTCGAGGGGGCCTCGCGGGAGGGAGAGAAGTTCTTCTCCGACCCGACGGTGTACATCGAGCGCTACCTCGAGGACCCCCGCCACGTCGAGGTGCAGGTGCTCGCGGACTCGAACGGAAACGTGATCCACCTCGGGGAGCGCGACTGCTCGATCCAGCGGCGCCATCAGAAGCTGATCGAGGAGGCGCCCGGCCCGCACGTCGACGCCGGGATGCGCGAGCGGATCGGCAAGATCGCCGTCGACGCCGCGGCCGCCGTGGGCTACCGCTCTGCCGGGACCGTCGAGGGCCTCCAGGTCGGCGACGACTACTTCTTCCTCGAGATGAACACCCGGGTCCAGGTCGAGCACTGCGTGACCGAGATGGTCACGGGGATCGACATCGTTCGCGAGCAGGTGCTGATCGCCGCCGGCGAGGAGCTTTCGATCGCCCAGGACGACGTCGAGCTGCGCGGGCACGCGATCGAGTGCCGCATCAACGCCGAGGCGGCACACAAGAACTTCGCCCCGGCGCCGGGGACGATTGCGGGCTACCGCGAGCCCGCCGGCCCGGGGGTGCGAGTTGACTCCGGAGTCGAGCCCGGCTCCGAGGTGACCCCGATGTACGACCCGATGGTCGCCAAGCTGATCGTGTGGGACGTGGACCGCGACCACGCCACGCGCCGCATGCTCCGCGCCCTGGACGAGTACGAGGTCGGGGGGATCACCACCCTGATCCCGTTCCATCGCGCGATCCTGGCCACCGAGCAGTGGGCGAACGGGGAGACGTGCCGTGACCTGATCTCGGACCGCAAGTGGCTCAAGTCGCTCGCGCCCGAGCCGCCTCCGCAGAGCGCCGACGGGCAGCCCGAGGCCGACGGCGCCGGCCCGGCTGCGGAGCGCACCTACCAGGTCGAGGTCGACGGCCGCCTGTTCGGGGTCAAAGTGATCGGCGACGCGGCCGTCGCCGCGCCGGCCGGCAACCCGGCCGGGCTGAGGCGTCCTCCGCGCCGCGAGCGCGCCGACGCCGCCGCGGGCGGTGGGGCCACCGACAGCCTCGTCTCCCCGATCCAGGGGACCGTGCTCAAGGTCCCGGTGAGCAAGGGCGACGACGTCGACGAGGGAGCCCTGATCTGCGTCGTCGAGGCGATGAAGATGGAGAACGAGATCACCGCGCACCGCGCGGGCAAGGTGTCCACCCTCAACGTGCAGGAGGGCGGCTCCGTCGCCAGCGGCGACGTGATCGCCGTGATCGAGTGAGCGACTCCGAGCTGCCCTGGCGCGGACCCGGCCCCGAACGTCCCGACCTCCGCCTGCCGCCGGATCGGATGCGGCTTCGCCGCCGCGGACGGCTCTTGAAGCGGTGGATGTACGTGGCGGCGTTCGCGGACGAGTTCCTGCTGTGCGGGGCACGGGTGCAGATCGGCCCGCTGGGACAGACCTTCTGGGTGATCTACGACCGCGAGGCGGGCGAGATGCACGAGCACACGCGGCTGCGGCTTCCGGGGGCGCGCGGCGAGGTGTTCACCGAGGACGATCGGATCCGGATCACGGTCGGCGGCGAGGTCCGGGCCAACATCCGCCCCGGCGAGGCGCGCGCGGTGGAGTCTGTGTGCAAGACCCCCGAGGGCGGCTACACCTGGACCCGCAAGACCGCCGATCTGCCGCTGGAGTGCGACGTTCGCGTCGACGGCAAGCGGTGGCAGGTCGAAGCCCGCGGCGTGCGCGACGAGTCGGCCGGCTACCACCCGCGGCACACCGTGTGGAGCTGGTCGGCGGGGGTGGGTACGAGCGCGGACGGCCGGTCGGTCGGCTGGAACCTGGTCACCGGGATAAACGACCCGCCCCGGAACAGCGAGCGCGCGATCTGGGTCGACGGCGAGCCCTCCGAGCCGGGACCGGTCGAGTTCGAGGGCCTCGACGCGGTCACCTTCGAGGGCGGCGAGCGGCTCACGTTCGAGCCCGACTGCGAGCGCGCCCGCGAGGAGAGCGGGCCGTTCGTGCGCTACAGCTACCGCCAGCCGATGGGCCGCTTCACGGGCACGCTTCCCGGCGGGATCGAGCTCGGCCACGGCCTCGGGGTGATGGAGCACCAGGACGCGGTGTGGTGACGGCTGTCCATTTCCTGGTCCTCTGTTCGTCTCAGGGGGGACGATTCGAAAGGAGGAAGCCGTGAAGTACGCACTGCTGATCCACCATGGCGACGCCCCGACCCCCCGTGACCCGGAGGCGTGGAGCCGCCTGTCCGAGGACGAGCAGAAGGCCATCTACGCCGAGTGGCAGGCGATCAACGAGACCCCCGGCGTGACGCCGGGCGTTCGGATGGAGACCCCTGAGTCGGCGACGACGGTGCGAGTGAGGGACGGTGAGACCCTGACTACCGACGGCCCGTTCGTCGCCACAAAGGAGGCGCTCGGCGGCATCCTGCTGTTCGAGGCGGAGGACATCGACGCCGCGATCGAGCTCGCGTCGCGGATCCCGACCGCGCGCATGGGCGGGGCGATCGAGGTGCGCCCGATCTTCGAGCGGTGACGCACGTGCCCCGTCAACCAATGGACGCCCTGTTCTGGCGGCTGCAAGCCGTTGCCTGGCTGCGTCCTCGGGAGCCCGCATAGCGCTGCTATGCCGGCTCCCTGTGTCCTTGCCATGCTCGGCTTTCGCTCGCCAGAAGCAGGCCGCCATTGGTGGACGCGGCACTAGAGCGGGTCTTCCGCGACGAGTGGGGGCGCGTCCTCGCCGGCCTGATCGGCTACCTCGGCGACTTCGACCTCGCCGAGGAGGCCACCCAGGAGGCGTTCGCGGCGGCCGCCGAGCGCTGGCCGCGCGAGGGCACGCCCTCCAACCCGCGGGCGTGGCTGACGACGACGGCGCGCAACCGCGCGATCGACCGCATCCGGCGCGACCGCACGCACGCAGAGAAGCTCCGCCAGCTCGATGTTCCGAAGACCACGGAGGACGAGGTGGACGAGACGACGATCCCCGACGAGCGGCTCGAGCTGGTGTTCACCTGCTGCCACCCGGCGCTGGCGACCGAGGCCCAGGTGGCGCTGACTCTGCGAACGCTCGGCGGGCTGACGACCGAGGAGATCGCCCGCGCGTTCCTCGTCCCCGTCGAGACGATGGCCAAGCGTCTCGTGCGCGCGAAGAACAAGATCAGGACGGCCGGGATCCCCTTCCGCGTCCCGCCAGACCACCTGCTCCCCGACCGGCTCGCCGCGGTGCTCGCGGTCGTCTACCTGATCTTCAACGAGGGGTACTCGTCGCCGCCCACCCGGGGGGATCTCGCCACCGAGGCGATCCGGCTCGGGCACACGCTGGCCGAGCTGATGCCCGACGAGCCCGAGGCGCACGGCCTGCTGGCGCTGATGCTGATCAACGACGCCCGCCGCGACGCGCGCTTCGCCGACGACACGGTCGTCCTGCTTCGCGACCAGGACCGCTCGCGGTGGGACCGCGACGAGATCGCGGAGGGCCGCGAGGTGCTGCGCCGGGCGCTGGCGCTCGGCGGCCGCGGGCCGTACGTCGTCCAGGCGGCGATCGCCGACCTGCACGCCGACGAGCCCCAGGACTGGCCGCAGATCGCGGCGCTGTACGGAGAGCTCGCGCGGCTCACCGGCTCGCCGGTCGTCGAGCTCAACCAGGCGGCCGCGCTCGCCGAGGCGGGTGAGGTGGAGACCGCGCTCGCGCTCGCGGATGGCCTCGACCTCGACGACTACCTCTACCTCCACTCGACGCGGGCCGAGCTGCTGCGGCGGCTCGATCGGGTCGACGATGCCCGCAGGGCGTACGACCGCGCGCTCGAGCTCGCCCACTCCGACGCCGAGCGCCGCTTCCTCGAGCGCCGGCTCGGGGAGCTCGACGCCGATGACGGAGCCGCCCGCGATTCGGCGTAAGCTCGGCCGACCGCGGAGTAGCCGGCACTCACCCACGGGATCGGCTCGCGGTCGCGCAGGAACGAGGCCGTCGGGGCGTCCGGGCTCGTCGCCAGCCACACCGCGGTGTCGGCGCCCTCCTCGACCGGCCGCGGCGCGCCGCGGCCACCCATGTCGGTTCGCACCCAGCCGGGGCAGATCGAGTTGACGCGGATCCCGCGCTCATCGGCGGCGAGGACGCGGGTGAGGGCGTTGAGCGCGGTCTTAGAGACCCGGTACGCGGCATAGCCGCCGCCCATCTCGGCCAGCTGCCCCATTCCCGAGGAGACGTTGACGATGCGCGGATCGTCGCTCGCGCGAAGCAGCGGGACGAAGGCCTGGGCGAGCCGCCATGCTCCGAACAGGTTCGTCTCCAGGACGCTGTGGG
>DATHVJ010000134.1:0-22050 GCA_035461345.1 Solirubrobacterales bacterium
CACCGGTTCGAGGACACGGGGCTCGAGAAGTGCGTCGGCTGCTCGCTGTGCGCGGCGGCGTGCCCCGCCGACTGCATCCGGGTGGTGGCGGCGGAGAACGACCCCGACCACCGGGTGTCGGCGGGCGAGCGCTACGCGGAGGTCTACGAGATCAACCTCAGCCGCTGCATCTTCTGCGGCTACTGCGAGGTGGCGTGCCCGTTCGACGCGATCACGATGGGCCACGAGTACGAGATCTCGGACTACAACCGCTCCGACCTGATCTTCACCAAGGAGATGCTGCTCGCCGAAGCGATCGAGAAGGCCCCGCTGCGGTCGGAGGGGGAGTAGGGCCGGCCGCTCAGCCGCGGGCGTACTGCCCGTGGAACCCGAACGGGATGTGGTGGGGGACCTCAGCCCTGGCGAGCTCGTCGAGCGAGGCCGCGTCGAGCACGAGCAGGAACGAGTTGCCGCGCTCTCCGTCGAGCACGACCGACAGCAGCACGCCGTCGTCCTCGGCTTCCCCTTCGCGCGCGGCGACGAACACGGGCTCGCCGGGGTAGCAACCGGGGGCCTCCCACACCTGTGTCCGGCGCTCGACGACGTCGGCCTTGACGATCTGCTCGAGCCAACCCCCGGGGCCGTCGCTGACCCCCCACGCGTAGCGGTAGGGCCGCTCGTTGCAGCGCCCGTAGTTGATCCGTGGCAGCTCCATCGGGTGATTGACGAGCTTCTCCGCCGCGACCGTCCCGTCCTCGGGTGAGATCCGGAACCGCTCCAGGCTCGGCTGCGCGAGCGGCTTGCCGGCCCGAAGGCGCTCCAGGTACAGGTCCTCGACGATCCCCGCGTCGGGGAACGTGCAGATGTCGGCGATCACCTCGCCGTCCCGCTCGAAGCAGTTGACGTGATGGAACCCGAATCGCGGCTCGGCCTCGAACGGCCCGACGCTGCGGCCGGTCGAGCGCTCGAAGAGGTGGAACCGCGTGCCGAGCTCGGGCTTCCAGCGGTAGTTCTCGATGTAGGGGCGGCCGCTCAGCGCGAGGTCGAGCGGGTTGACGACGTAGGGGAACTCCGACAGCACGAGCCACCGCTCGGTGAGCCCGAACGAGTGCATGTAGCCCGGGTGGCGGACGGGCTTCGAGGCGACCACCTTCGGCTTGGCCGCGCTCGGCTCGAGCAGGAAGAAGCGGTAGCTGGACCGCGGTCCCAGCTTCGCCGCGTAGTTGAGCATCCCGTTGGTGCCGCGGTCCATGTGGGGATGGGCGGTCGTCAGCATGCCGGGCGGCTTGTACGCGACTCCCGCCGTCTCCAGAGTCCGGGCGTCGAACTGGACCGGGATCGGAGTCTCGGTCATGGCGATGAAGCGCTCGCCGAGCTCGACCAGGTTGACGTTCGCGTTGTCGGTCAGCTTCGGCGAGAACAGCGACGTCACCCGCTGGAACAGGGACCGGCACGGGTCGGTCGCGAACTCGGAGTACGCGATGCGGCCGTCGCGCTTCGCGGCGCGGTACGCCTTCGTCTCCAGGAACCGGTTGGCGTACGAGACCTCGCCGCCGGCGAACGAGAACCGGTGCAGCATCGCGAGCCCGTCGAACCAGTGGTTCATCGACCGCCCGTTCACCTCCCACTTGGCCGGACCGGTCCGAAGCAGGGACCCCGTCAGCCACGCCGGCAGCGCACCGCGGACCGGGAGGCTCGAGATCTGGGTCTCGTCCTCAAGCGACTCGAACCCCTTGCGGGCGGTGACGGCGGGGGCGTGGGCGGACGTGCTCATCGTGCTTCCTGGATCGTATGGCAGGAACTGGGGGCTAGCCGCCCCAGCGCGCATGGAGGAAGCCGCAGATGCCCTGGAGCGCCGCCTCGGCCTCCGGCAGCATGACGGGCTCGTCCTGGAACACGTGGTGCATGCCGTCGTGGACCTCGAGCTCGGTCTCCACCCCGGCCGCGGCGAGACGGGCGGCGAGACGCTCGGAGTCGCTCAGCAGGATGTCGTTGCTGCCCGACTGGATCAGGGTCGGGGGCAGTCCGCCGAGGTCGGCGAACAGCGGCGAGCAGCGGGGGTCGTCCGGGGGCAGGGTGTCGCGATACATGCGCGAGGAGACGTCCAGCCACGTGGCGCGCATCACGACCTCGTAGCGCGCCTTCGTCCGCATGCTGTCCCCGGACAGGCCCAGATCGACCCACGGCGAGATCAGCGCCAGCGCAGCAGGCATCGGCAGGCCGGCCGCGCGAGCCTCGGCCGCCGTCGCGACCGACAGGCCGCCCCCGGCGGAGTCGCCGGCGAAGGCGATCCGCCCCGGCTCCACCCCACGGTCGAGCAGCCACCGGTAGGCGGCGAGCGCATCCTCGATCGCGGCGGGACAGGGATGCTCGGGAGCGCGCCGGTAGTGGAGCGCGTAAAGCGTGGCACCCGCACCGTGGGCCAGCGATGCGGTCAGCGGTCGGTATATGCGCGGGGAGTGCAGGCAGTAGGCGCCGCCGTGGAGGTAGAGAATCACCGGCGCCTCCGGCGCGCGGGCCCCATCCACCCGCTCGGCGGGCACTCCTCCGGCGTCGACCGCGGCGCGCCCGAGGCCGTGTCGAGACCCGTTGATCGCCGAGACGAGATCGAACCAGAGCCGCTGCGCGCGCACCGGCAGCGGCGGTCCCGCGGGCGCCCGCACCAGCAGCCACAGCATCGCCCGCACCGCGGCGAGACGCAGCCCGCGATGGACGCGCCGAACCCGGACCGTCGGGGAGCGCTCTGTCGCCGCCTCAGCCAGCGGTCACGACCCGGTAGTCGGCGGGATCGAAGCGACGCGTGCGGCGACGGTACTCGAGCGTCATCCCCGGCCAGTTGTTGGTCACGCGGCCGGCGTCGTTGACGTACCAGCTCCGGCATCCCTCCCGCCACACGCTGCCCGCCAATCGCTTCCGGAGCTCTTCGTTGAACTCGCGCTGTACCTCGGGCCGCACCTCCAGCGGCGCGCCGCCGTCGAGCGAGGCGGCCCGGATCCCGCCGAGCACGTAGCGGATCTGGCTCTCCAGCATGTAGACGATCGAGTTCGCGCCAAGGTTGGTGTTCGGCCCGTAGAGGATGTAGAGGTTGGGAAATCCGGAGACGGTGATCCCGAGATAGGCCTCCGCGCCCTCGCGCCACGTCTCGTTGAGATCGACCCCGTCGCGGCCCGTGACCCGCATCGGGGCGAGGAACTCGTTCGCCCGGAACCCCGTGCCGAGCACGAGGACGTCGAGCTCGTGCTCGACCCGGTCCGCCGTTACCACGCCGCGGGGCGAGACGCGCTCGATCGGCGTCGTGACCAGGGCGACGTTGGAGCGCGCCATCGCCTCCGCCCACCCGTCCACGATCACGACCCGCTTGCAGCCGAGGGGGTAGTCCGGCGTCAGCCGCGCCACCAGGTCGTCGTCATCGATCGCGTCGCGCAGCCGCCGCAGCGCCCGGCGCTCGAGCGTCCTCAGCAGCCAGCGGTGGCGGGTGAAGCCCATCACGAGCAACTCGTAGAGGCAGTAGTCGCACGAGCGGCTTATCGCCTGAAGCAACGGCAGCCGCCGGTAGAGGCGTCGCTCCCACTCCGGATAGGGCCGGTCGGGCTTCGGGATCACCCACGGCGCTGAGCGCTGGAAGACCTCCAGTCGCTCCACCTCCGACGCGATCTCGGGGATGAACTGGACCGCGCTGGCGCCGGTGCCGATCACCCCCACCCGCTTTCCGGCGAGCTCGTGGGAGTGGTCCCAGCGCGCGGAGTGGAACATCGGCCCCCCGAACTCGTCCAATCCGGGAATGCTCGGATAGGAGGGCAGGCTGAGCTGGCCGGTCGCCGCGACGAGCACGTCCGCCTCCATCGTCTCCCCGCCGGCAAGCCGGATCCGCCACACGCCCCCGGCGGAGTCGAACTCGGCCGACTCGACCTCGGCCCCGAGCCGGAGGTGATCGCGGAGCCCGTGCTTGTCGACGCAGCGCTCGAGGTAGGCGAGGATCTCCGCCTGAGGGGGGAAGCGGCGCGTCCAGTCGTAGCTGGGCTCGAACGAGAACGAGTACAGGTGCGACGGCACGTCGCACGTCAGCCCGGGGTAGGTGTTGTCACGCCACACCCCGCCGATGCCGTCGGCCTTCTCGAGGATCGTGAACGAGTCGGTCCCCGCTCGGCGGAGCTGGATCCCGAGCCCGATGCCGCCGAATCCGGCGCCGACGATGACGATCCTGGGCGTCATGTGCAGGCGAGAAGGCTAGTCGTCGGCATCGCCAACGCCGGAATAGGATGCGGCCCGTGGTGGAGGTCGCCTTCTTCGCTGGCGCGATCGGCGCGCTGGGCGGCGCGATCGCCGTGATCGCGCTGCGCAATCCCTTCTACTCGGTGCTGGCGCTGGTCGTGCACCTGGTGTCGCTCGCGGGCCTGTTCCTGATCCTGTACGCGCAGTTCGTCGCCGCCGTGCAGATCGTCGTCTACGCCGGCGCGGTGATGGTCCTGTACGTGTTCGTCGCCGCGTACGTGGGGGGCGCCGAGGAGCCGCTGTGGGAGCCGATCCCCGGCCAGCGTCTCGTAGCGCCGCTGCTCGCCGGAGCGCTGTTCGTCGAGCTCTCGATCGCTGTGCTCGGCACCGGCCTGCAGGCGATCGGGACCGAAGGCCCGACGATCGGCGCCGGGTTCGGGACCCCGGCGCAGATCGGGGAGCTGCTGCTGGAGCGCTTCCTGATCCCGTTCGAGGCGGCGTCGCTGCTGCTGCTGATCGCGGCGGTCGGCGCCGTGGTGCTGGCCGGCCGAAGGCAGCCCGGCGGGGACCCGGCGACGGCGGACGCGGGAGCGAGCGAAGCGAGCGGAAGCAGAGCACGTCGCGGGGGCGGGAATGCCGGTTGAGTGGTACCTGGTGCTCTCGGCGCTGCTGTTCGCGACCGGCGTCGCCGGCGTGCTGATCCGCCGCAGCCCGCTCGTCATCCTGCTGTGCCTGGAGCTGATGCTCAACGCCGGAACCCTGGCGCTGATCGCCTTCAGCCGCTCGACCGGCAACGAGGACGGGCAGGTGTTCGCGCTCGTCGTCATGGTCGTCGCGGCGTGCGAGGTCGTGGTCGGGCTCGGCCTGATCGTCGCCATGTACCGGCGCCGCCTGCCGCTCAACGTCGACGACATGCGCCAGCTGCGGGGCTGAGGTGAGCCCCACGGCCTACGCCTGGCTGGTGCTCGCGCTGCCGCTGGCGGGGAGCATCGTGATCGCGCTCGGCTTCCGCGCCTGGCCGGGGAAGCTCGCGGGGTGGATCGGTACCGGCGCGATCTTCGGCGCGTTCGTGTGCGCGATCGGCGCGCTCGTCACCCTTCAGGATCGGCCCGAGGACGCCCGCGAGGTGACCTCGTCGCTGTACGAGTACGCCTCGGCGGCCGGCCTCGACATCCAGCTCGGGATCCTCGTCGACCCGCTGTCCGTGTTCATGGTCCTGGTGGTCACGGGCGTCTCGACGCTGATCCACCTGTACTCGGTCGCCTACCTGTGGACCGACGACGGGTACTCGCGCTACTTCGGCTACCTCAACTTCTTCGTCTTCTCGATGCTGCTGCTGGTCCTGGCCGGCAACTTCGTGCTGCTGATCGTCGGCTGGGCGTTCGTCGGCTTCGCCTCCTACGCGCTGATCAGCTTCTGGTACCGGCGCCACACCGCGACCGCGGCCGGGATGAAGGCGTTCGTGATCAACGTCGTCGGCGACATCGGGCTCGTGCTGGCGGCGTTCTTCATCTTCCGCGAGCTGGGGACGTTCGACTACCTCGAGGCGTTCGATGCGGCGCCCGACGCCTTCGCCTCCAACGAGGGGGTGATCGTCCTGATCTGCCTGCTGATCCTCGTCGGCGCGTTCGCGAAGTCGGCCCAGCTCCCCCTCCACACGTGGCTCCCCGACGCGATGGAGGGCCCCACCCCGGTGTCGGCGCTGATCCACGCCGCGACGATGGTCACCGCCGGCGTCTACCTGATCGCCCGCGCGCATCCGTTCTTCGTCCTCGCCCCGACCGCCGCCGACATCTCCGCCTACATCGGGCTCGCGACGCTGCTGTTCGCCGCCACGGTCGCGCTGGCCGTGACCGACCTCAAGCGCGTGATCGCGTACTCGACGATCAGCCAGATCGGCTACATGGTGGTGGCCGTCTCGATCGGCGCCTACGCGGCGGGGATGTTCCACCTCATGAGCCACGCGTTCTTCAAGGCACTGCTGTTCATGGGCGCGGGGTCGGTGATCTCGGCGATGGCCGGGATCCAGGACATGGACCGGATGCGCGGCTTCCGCCGCGCGATGCCGCTGACGTTCGTCCTGATGACGGCCGGCGCCCTCGCGCTCGCCGCCTTCCCCGGCACCTCGGGGTTCTTCTCCAAGGACGCGATCCTCGGCTTCGCGGCGGAGCGCGGGGGCTCGTTCTGGATCATCGTCGTCGGCGGCTACCTCGGCGCCCTTTTGACCGGGGTCTACTCGTTCCGGATCATCTTCCGTGTCTTCTTCGGCGAGGCGTGCCCGGAGGCCCGCTCGCTCGAGGACGGGGAGCTCTACCACGCCGACCCCGTCAACCCGGGGACGGGCGAGAAGGAGGACACCGACGTCGGCTTCCCCGGCCACCACTGGATCGCCGAGCGCGCGTGGCCGATGGCGGGGGCGATGTCGGTGCTAGGCGCGCTCGCGGTCGTCGGCGGGTACATCCAGGTTCCCGGCGTCGACGAGGTGATCACGAACTTCCTCGTCCCGACGTTCGAGGACTCTCCCTTCGAGGCGATCCACGAGCCGACCTCGGCGGCGTGGGCCGGACTCGGTGTCGGCGCTGTGATCTCGATCATCGGGATCGGGATCGCGTATTACCTGTACGTCGCCAACCCGGGCACGACCGCGCGGCTGATCGCCCGCGCCCGCGCGCTGCACGCCTTCCTGCTCCACAAGTGGTACTTCGACGAGGCGCAGGACGAGCTCGTGTACCGGCCGGTGACCGGGCTCGGGCGCTTCTCCAACTCGGTGTTCGAGCGCTTCGTAGTCCAGGGGCTGGTCGCGGCGACGGTCGGGGTGGTGCGCGGGTTCGGGCTCGTCGTCCGCGGCGCCCAGTCCGGGTTCGTGCGCTCCTACGCGCTGCTGCTGGTCGGCGGCTTCGCGGCGCTGGGCCTCTACTTCCTGATCGCGAGCAGCTGATGGGGACGCCGCGATGATCAACGTGCTTCTTTGGCTCCCCCTCGCAGCCGGCCTGCTGTGCTTCGTGCTGCCACGCCGGACGGTGCGGGCCGTGCCGATCCTCGGGGCGCTCGCGGCACTCGCCCTCGCGACCGTGCTCGTGTTCGACTTCGAGCCCGGCGCCGCCGGGCTCCAGCACGCGGTCGACGAGCGCTGGATCCCCGACCTCGGGGTGCGCTACGAGCTCGGGGTCGACGGGATCAGCGTCTTCCTCGTCCTGCTGACGACCGTCCTGTGGGCGGCGGCGACGCTGTACTCGGCCTTCAGCCCGCCGGAGCGGCCGCGGACCTACTTCTTCATGCTCGGGGTCGCCGAGACCGGCGCGCTCGGCGCGTTCCTGGCCCAGGACCTGCTGCTGTTCGTTCTCTTCTTCGACCTGATGCTGGTCCCGTTCTACTTCCTGATCGGGGCGTGGGGCGGCGAGGACAGGATCCGGGCGACGATGAAGATGATGGTCTACACCCTGGTCGGCTCGCTGCTGATGCTGGTCGGGGCGATCGCGACCGCGGTCATCGCCGCCGACGGCGGCGAGCTCAGCTTCTCGCTCGCCGACCTGCGCGCCAACGTCCTCGGCGAGGGAAGCCAGGACTGGATCTTCTGGTTCTTCGCCGCCGCGTTCCTTGTCAAGATGCCGGCCTTCCTCGTCCACGGGTGGATGCCGGACGCCTACCGCGCGGCCCCGATCGCGGTCGTCGCGGTGCTGTCCGGGGTGCTGTCGAAGGTCGGCGCGTACGGCTTTCTCCGCGTCGGCCTGCCGCTGTACCCGGACGCGGCGGTCAAGTTCCAGGAGGTGCTGCTCGTGATCGCGGTCGCCGGGATCGTCTACGGCGGCGCGATGGCGTTCACGCAGACCAACGTCCGACTCGTCGCCGGCTTCTCGTCGCTGGCGCAGCTCGGCTTCATCACCCTGGGGATCTTCTCCCTGCGCCCCGACGGCGCCGACGGCGCCGTGCTGCAGATGGTCAACCACGGGCTCGTCGTCGCGCCGACGTTCTTCATCATCGGCGTGCTCGCCGCCCGTGCCGGGACCGAGGACCTGCGCGAGATGGGCGGGCTGGCGTTCCGGGCGCCGATCCTCGCGGCGCTGTTCCTGATCGTCACCCTGGCGACTCTGGCGATGCCGGGGTCGGCGAACTTCGTCGGCGAGTTCTACATCCTGATCGGGGCGTTCCAGGCGAAGGTCGTGTACGCGATCGTCGCCACGATCGGGATCGCGTTCGCCGCCTTTTACGCGATCCGGCTGTACCAGCGCACGATGCACAACCGGCTGCCCGACGGCGTCACCTCGCGCGAGATCACGTGGCGCGAGGGACTCGTGATCGCGCCGCTCGTAGCCTGCATCGTCGCCCTCGCCCTGTACCCGGGGCTGATCCTCGAGCGGGGTGAGGCATCCGTCGAGCAGGCGGTGCACCCGGAGAGGCTGGTCGCCCAGTGACGTTCGAGGCCCCACACATCGACTACGCCGGGCTGTCGCCGGTGATCGCGCTGACCGCCGGCCTGTGCGTGGTGCTGCTCGCGGGCGTGTTCGGGGGCGGTGGGCGGCAGCGGTTCGCGGTCAGCGCCCTGACGACGACCGTCCTGGCGACGACCGCGGGGCTGCTGATCTGGCAGTGGGGCGAGAACAAGGACCTCATCGAGGGCTCGCTGCGGCTCGACGACCTCGCGATCGCGATCTCGCTGATGGTCGTCGGCGCCGCGGCGTTCGTCGTCCCGCTGACCCTGCGCGAGCCCGCGGCGGAAGACGACCGCCACGGTGAGATCCAGGCGCTGCTCGTCGCCTCGACGCTCGGGATGGTGCTGCTGGCACAGGCGCAGAACCTGGTCACGCTGTTCGTCGCAATCGAGCTGCTGTCGGTCCCGCTGTACGTGCTGTGCGGCTCGGCGGTGCGCCGCGCGGAGTCGCTCGAGTCGGGGCTCAAGTACCTGATCGTCGGCTCGGTCGGGTCGGCGACGCTGCTGTACGGGCTCGCGTTCGTCTACGGCGGCTCGGGCTCCACCGACTTCGCCGCGATCGGCGAGCAGCTCCAGGTGGAGGGCGGACTGGCCGCCGACCCGCTCGTCTTGATCGGGATCGCGCTCGCGGCGGCCGGGCTCGCGTTCAAGGTCTCGCTCGCTCCGTTCCACCAGTGGACGCCGGACGTATACCAGGGGGCCCCGACCCCCGTGACCGCGTTCATGGCGGTGGCGACCAAGGCGGCGGCGTTCTGCGTCTTCGTGCGCCTGTTCGAGGTCGCGCTCGGCCCGGCCGCCGGCGACTGGCAGCCGGCGCTCGCGGCCGTGGCGGCGGTCTCGATCGCGGTCGGCAACATCGGCGCGCTCGGCCAGGACTCGCTCAAGCGCCTGCTCGGGTACTCGGGGATCGCCCAGGCGGGCTACATCCTCGTCGGGATCGTGGTCGCGTCGCAGACCGGTGTCGAGGCGCTCGTCTTCTACCTCGCCGCGTACACGCTGATGAACCTCGCCGCGTTCGCGGTCGTGGTCGTGCGCGAGCGCGAGACGGCGTTCGGCGACGACATCCGCGCCGTCGAGGGCCTCGGCGCCGAGCGCCCCGCGCTGGCGTGGCCGCTGACGATCTCGATGCTGGCGCTTTCGGGGCTTCCCGGGACCGCCGGGTTCATCGGCAAGCTGTTCCTGATCGAGGCTGCGGTCGAGGGCGACTACACCTGGCTCGGGGTCGCGATCGTCGTCGGGACGATGATCTCGCTCGCGTACTACCTGCGGGTCGTCGCCGCGGTGTGGATGCGCCCCGCGCCCGCTCCGGCGATCGCGGGAGGCTCGCCGGACGCGGACGTCGAACGGCCGCTCGGTACGCGCTGCCTGCTGATCCTCGTGCCGACGATCATCGCCGCCGCGGCGACCGTCGTCTTCGGGGTCTACCCCGATCCGCTCGTCGACTGGGCCTCCACCGCGGGCGAGTCGCTGGCGCCGCCGTTCCTGTAGGCGAGCGCCGGACGGACGGCGGGAGCGGCTGCTCACGCCGAGTGGACAGTTAGGTAGTCCAGGGACTACCTAAACGACCAGTCGGCGCGATTCGTCGGCGTCGCAGGATCGTCAAGTCGCGGCGAGCTCCGCCGCCGCCTCGGAGAACGCCTCGCTGTGGCGGTCGACGTCGGCGGGGGTGGTGGCGGGAGACATCAACGCCATCATGTGGAACGGCGTCATCAGCACGCCCCGGTTGAGCATGTAGAGGTGCATCAACGCGTCGAGCTCGGGGTCGAACTCCGCGCTCGCCTCGGCTCCGGTGCGGGGGCGCTCGGGGGCGAACATGTACTCGGCGCGGCACCCGAGCCGGGTGATCTGCCACGGAAGCCCGTTCTCCGCGATCGTCGCCGCCACCGCGGACTCGAAGCGCTCGGCGAGCCCGATCATGCGCTCGAACGCGTCGTCGGTCAGCACCTCCGCGAGGGTGGCCCGCACCGCCGCCAGCGAAAGCGCGTTGCCGGCGAGCGTGCCGCCGATCCCGCCGACGTCGGCGTTGTCCCAGTCGGTGCGCGCGAGCACCCGCTCGGCGACCGCGTCGCTCATCCCGTACGCGCCCGTCGGCACCCCGCCGGCGATCGGCTTGCCGATCGTCAGCAGGTCGGGCTCCAGCCCCTCGGCTGCCGTGTAGCCGCCAGGCCCGCAGCACAGCGTGTGCGTCTCGTCGATCACCAGCAGCGTTCCACCGGCGCGCGTGAGCTCGCGGAGCCGGTCGTGGTAGCCCGGTTCGGGGAGCACGATGCCGACGTTGGTCATCGCGGGCTCAGCGAGCACGCAGGCGACGTCGCCGTGGGCGAGCTCCCGCTCCAGCCCGTCGACGTCATTGAACTCCACCACCCGCGTCGTTTCGGCGAGATCGACCGGGGGGCCGATGTTGCCGTTGCGCGCGACGACGGTGCCGTCGGGCCCCAGCGACGCGAACGTCTCGTCGACGCTGCCGTGGTAGCAGTGGTTGAAGACAAGGATCTTCGGGCGACCGGTGATCTGGCGGCAGAGCCGGATCGCGAACCGGTTCGCATCCGTCGCCGACAGCGTGAACTGCCAGTGGCGGAGGCCGAACCGGCGCGCCATCTCGTCGCCGACCGGCAGCGCGTCCTCGCTCGGCAGCATCGTCGTGATCCCGCGGGCCAGGCGCTCGCTCGCGGCGGCGACCGTGGGCGGAGGCGAGTGGCCCGTCATCGCGCCGGTGTCGCCGAGGCACAGGTCCGCGTATTCGATCCCGTCGACGTCGACGATCCGCGACCCCCGCGCCTCGGTGAAGTAGATCGGGAACTGGCCCGGCCACCGGGTCATCCAGTTCATCGGCACCCCGGACAGCAGCGCCCCGTCGAGCGCGCGGTCGTGGACCTCCCGCGAGCGCGGGTGCTCGCTCGCGAACCGGTCGCGCTCGCGATCCATCAGCTCCCTGACGCGTTCGCGCGACACGCTCGCCCGGGCCTCCGTACCGCTCATCGCCGCCAGCCTACGGGTGATCGGTAACAGTTCGCGGTCCGATGGCGGCGATCGTGGCGACGATCCTCGGAGCGACCGCGGTGGGCGTGTTGGCGGAGCGACGCTACGGCGGCCGGGCCGGCCTCGGCGCGCGCCGCGCGCTGCTGTTCGTCCTCTACGTCGTGCTGCCGCCGGCGACCTTCTTCAACCTCGCGCGCGCGGACGTGAACGTCGACCTCGGCGCGGGGATCGTGATCGGGTGGGTCGCGCTGGCGCTCGCGGCGCTGCTGGCGTGGGTCGTGGCGTCGCGGGCCCTGAACATGTCCCGCCCCGCGGTCGGATCGGTCGTGTGCACGGTGCTGGTCGCCAACACGGGCTACCTCGGCTATCCGCTGGTCGCCGCGCTGCTCGGCTTCGACCGGCTGTCGGAGGCGGTCGTGTACGACGTGCTCGTCTCCTCCCCGGCGCTGCTGCTCGGCGCGTTCTCGGTCGGGGCGGCGTTCGGCGACCGAGCGGGCGAGGGGCCGCGCGAGCGCGTCGCCGCGTTCTTCACCCGCAACCCGCCGCTTTACGCGGCGATCCTGGCGCTGGTCGCGCCCGACTCCCTGGCGCCCGACATCCTCGTCGACGCCTCCCGGATCGCGATCGTCGCCATCCTCCCGCTCGGGTTCTTCGCAGTCGGCGCGGCGCTGGCGGAGGAGGCCGACGAGGGGGCGATGCCGGTCCCGCCTCCGCTCGACGCGCCGGTGGCCACCGCCGTCGCGATCCGGCTGCTCGTCGCGCCCTCGCTGCTGTACGTGCTGGCGCTGCCGCTGATCGACCTCCCTGACACCTACCTGCTGCTGGCGGCGATGCCATCGGGGATCAACTCGATGATCGTCACCCACGCCTACGGTCTCGACCTGCGGATCTCCGCGGGGGCCGTGGCGTGGTCGACCGCGATCGCGGTGGCAGCGATCGTGCCGGTGTCGATCCTCACTTGAACGTCCGTCGTGGGATCCTTCCGCCGTGCTGCACCACGTCTCGCTCGAGGTCGAGCCCGACCACGTCGACCGCACCGTGGAGCTTTTCGGCCTGCTGGGGTTCGAGCGCGTCCCGGCTCCCGACCCGATAGCCGCCTTCGTCACCTGGGTGGAGCGCGACGGGACTCAGATCCACCTCATCCATACGCCGCAGGCGACCACGCCGGCGCTCGGCCACCCCGCCGTCGTCGCCCCCGACTTCGGCGCCTCGGTGGAGCGGCTGGGCCAGGCAGGGTTCGAGGTCGAGGGGGCCGACGAGCTGTGGGGCGAGCAGCGAGCGTTCGCGCTGCTCCCGGGCGGGGGGCGGGTCGAGGTGATGGCCGCGCCGCCGCCGGCGTCGCGCTAGCGGGTCCCCGCGAACTCCTCGATCGCCGCCGCGTACTCGGCCGGGTGGGTGAGATCGACCGGGTGGCCTGCACCGTCGAACAGCCTTCGCTCGGCGCCGGGGGCCGCTGCCTGAAGGCGCTCGACCACCGCCGTGAACATCGGCGGGCTCTGGTCGCCGTGCGTCAGCAGCAGGGGCATCGGCAGACGCGACACCGCGTCGAGGTCGATTGCGGAGACGGTCGGATCGCGCTCCTCCTCGGCGGAGGTGTCGGCGTTCGCGGCCAGGCTCGCCCTGACCGCGGGTGGAAACGCCTCCCACGTGCCCTCGCCGATCGCCAGCTCGTCGACGAAGCGGCGGGTGGCCGCCTCGCGCTCGCCCGCCTGACGCGGAAGCGCTTCGCCAACACGGGGGCGACGGCGTCGAAGGCATGGTGGTCGTCCCAGGATCCGTGGATGAGGGCCATGCCGTCGCCCTCGCCGCGAAGCTCGTAGTAGAGGCGCGCCCCGTTGAGCTCGATCTCCGCCATCCGCCCTCTGGCGCCCACCCTAGCGGCTGACGTATCCTCGCCTGGTGACCGAGTTCGGCACCGTTCGCGTCGCCGCGATCCAGGCCACGCCGGTGATCCTCGACGCCGATGCGACGGTCGACAAAGCCGCTCGGCTGCTGGCCGACGCGGCCGCCGACGGGGCGGAGCTCGCCGTGCTCCCGGAGGCCTTCGTGCCGCTTTACCCCTCGGGCGCGTGGGCGGCCGGCGCCGCCGAGTTCGGGGGCTGGGACGAGCTCTGGGAGCGGCTGTGGGAGAACTCGGTCGACGTCCCCGGGCCGCTCACCGACCGGATCGCCGACGCCTGCCGCGAGCACGGCATCCACTGCGCGATCGGCGTCAACGAGCGCGAGTCGGAGCGTCCCGGGACCCTGTACAACGCCCTGCTCCTGATCGGGCCCGAAGGACTCGTGTGGAAGCACCGCAAGCTGATGCCGACCATGCACGAGCGGATTTTCCACGGGATCGGCGCCGGAGACGACCTCGGCGTGGTCGACACGCCGGTCGGCCGCGTCGGCGGGCTGATCTGCTGGGAGAACCGGATGCCGCTGGCGCGCTACTCCGTGTATCGCGGAGGTCCGCAGATCTGGCTCGCTCCGACCGCCGACGACACCGACGGATGGCTGGCGTCGATGCGCCACATAGCGATCGAGTCGGGCGCGTTCGTGGTCTCGGCCCCGCAGTACATCCCCGCCTCCGCGTTCCCCGACGACTTCCCCGCGCCGCTGCCGGAGGGCAAGGAGGTGTTCGGCCGCGGCGGTGCCGCGATCGTCGAGCCCCTGCTGGGGAACGTGATCGCGGGTCCGCTGTACGACGAGGAGGGCGTCGTCGTCGCCGACTGCGACCTGCGGGCCGGGCTGCGCGCGAAGCGGTGGTTCGACTCCGTCGGCCACTACAGCCGCGACGAGGTGCTCGCCTCGCGGCTCGAGAGCCACGCGCCGGCGGCGCCGGAGAGCAAAGCGGACGGCGTCGAGACCGACGGTCGCTGAGCCGTCCCGGCCGACGCCGCGCTGGTGGCTAGGATCAGTGAACTTGGCGTCGAGCCGAGCGGCCGAACGCCGCGAGTGCGAGGCGACAGGCAGGTAGATGTCCTGATTCATGCGCTACCCGGTCGAGACCTTCACCGACGAGGAGCGGGCGCTCCTCGCCCCACACTTCACGAACGTCGACCGGCCCGTGTTCGCGCTCGTCAACCTGCCGGAGACGGTCAAGGGGGCGCTGTTCGCGCGCTACTCGCGCTACCCCGGGACGCTTCGGCGGCTGTTCGTCGACGAGTTCGCGGCGGACGTCCCATCGGGAGGGCGGCCGTTCGAGGGCGAGGAGGGTGAGCGCGCCGCGGGCCTCTACGAGCGCGTGTTCATCGGCTACGGGGACGACTCGATCGCCCAGGTCGGCGGCGCGCACCTGGCGTGCGAGTGGGTGTCGAACGTCCTCACGAAGCAGCTTCAGCGCGGGAGGCTCGCCGCCTACCTCGAGCAGTCGACCCGCTACATCCCCTACGATCGCCCGCTCCCCGACGGGGGCTATCGCTACTACTCCGACGACGAGCTCGGGCCCGCCTATCGCGAGGCGATGGACGAGCTGTTCGCGATCTACTCGCGCAGCCTCGAGACCGTGCAGGGGTGGGCGGCGGACAAGTGGCCGCGCTCCGGCGAGCCCGAGGCGGCGTGGCAGCGGTCGATCAAGGCGAAGGCGCTCGACCTGCTGCGGGGCCTGCTGCCCGCGTCGACGCTCAGCCACGTCGGCATCTACGCCTCCGGCCAGGCGTACGAGCAGCTCCTGCTGCGGCTGATGGCCTCGCCGCTGCCCGAGGCGCGCCAATTCGCTCAGCTGATGCTGGCCGAGCTGAAGCAGGTGATGCCGAGCTTCGTCGCCAGGGTCGACCGCCCCGAGCGCGGCGGCGACTGGGTCTCCTATCTTCGCGAGCGCCGCGAGGCGGCCGAGCGCTGGGTGGCGCGACTCGGCCTCGACCGCCGCGAGCCCGGGGACGGCCCCCGGGTGGAGCTCGTGCGCGTCGACGGAGGCGAGATCGACCTGCTGGCCGCGTCGCTGTTCGAGCAGGGCGGGAGCTCCGAGGCGGCGATCCGCTCCCGCGTCGAGGCGCTCGACCCGCGCGAGCGCGAGGCGATGCTCGCCGAGCTCGCGGGCGAGCGCCGCAACCGCCGCCACCGTCCCGGGCGCGGGTGGGAGGCGGTCCGCTACCGGTTCGAGATCGTCTCGGACTACGGCGGGTTCAGGGACCTGCAGCGCCACCGGATGCTGACCTGCCAGTGGCAGCGCCTGTCGCCGGACCTCGGCGCGGGAGTGCCCGACGAGGTCCGCGAGGCAGGGGCCGGCGACGACTACGAGCGGGCGCTGGCGCGCTCGAGACTCGAGTTCGAGCGACTGGAGTCGGCGGGGCTGGCCGAGGCGGCGCCGTACGCGCTCTGTCTCGGATACCGGATCCGGTACGTGCTCGACCTCAACGCTCGCGAGGCGATGCACGTGTGCGAGCTGCGCTCCGGTCGCGAGGGCCACCCCACCTACCGCGCCGTGGCGCAGGCGATGTACGAGCAGATCGCGGCGGTGCACCCGGGAATCGCGCGCGCGATGCGCCACGTCGACACCTCGCGCGAGCCGCGGCTGGAGCGGATCCTGAGCGAGATCCGCACCCACCGCAAGCAGGTGCAGGCGGGCGCCCCGGCCGGCTAGCGCGCGGTCGATTCGCGCCCGTCGCGGTACGATCGCGGCATGCAGGGGGTCACGCTTCTCGCGGGACTCGCGTTTCTCGGCTCGCTCGCCGTTCCCGCCGGGCTGCTGGCGAGTGAGCCGGCGACGGCGCCCGCGCCGGGGGAGACGGCGCCCGCGCCGGGAGAGACGGCACCTGTGGCGCCCGATGCCGAGCCCGAGCCCGCGGAGCCGGCTTACGAGCCGGCGCCGGGAGCCGCGCCCGAAGCCGACGCCCGGGCGTCGGCGAGCCGAACCGTGCTGATGGAGGACATCGAGTTCAAGCCGCGCAAGATCAGGATCGATCCCGGCGACACGGTCCGGTGGGAGAACCGCGACGAGGAAAAGCACGACGCCATCGGCGAGGACGGCACCTTCGAGACCCCGATCATCGACCAGGGCGAGACCAGCTCACACACCTTCAGCAGCAGGGGGAAGTTCCCCTACTTCTGCTCGATCCATCAGGGAATGACCGGGACGATCCAGGTCGGCAGCTCGGGCGGCGGAGGCGGAGGCGGCAGCGGGGGCTCGGGCGGCGCGAGCTCGGGCACGGGCGCAATCGGTACCGGCGGCGACACCTCGGGGAGCTCGAGCGGCAGCGGGGGCACGGGCGGCACCGATGGCTTCGGCGCCTCGGGAGCGAGCGGCACGCGCTCGAGCCTGGCCTCGACGGGCTCCAAGCTCCTGTGGCTGGGCCTGATCGGCTACGGCCTGGTAGCCCTCGGGTCGTTCGTCAGGCTGGCTGCGATCGGGCGCTAGGAAGTCCGCGTCACGGGGCGGGCGCCGGCTCGCCGGCTCCGACGGTGAGCGCGATGACCGCGCGCATGAACGCCGGCAGGTCCTCGGGCCGCCGCGAGGACACGAGGTTTCCGTCGACGACCACCTCGGCGTCCTCCCACTCGGCGCCCGCGTTGCGGAGATCGTCCGCGATCGAAGGGTGCGACGTCATCCGGCGGCTGGCGACGATCCCGGCGGAGGCCGGCACCCATCCGGCGTGGCAGATGAACGCGATCGGCTTGCCCGCGTCGTCCATCTCCCGCACGAGCTTCTGCACTCCGGCGTCGCTCCGCAGCTTGTCGGGGCCGTACCCCCCGGCGATGACCAGCATGTCGAGATCGTCGGCGATCAGGTCGGCGGCGGCGTTCTCGGTCCGCAGCTCCTCGCCCTTCTTCCCGCGCAGGACCTCGTCGCCGCGGGCACCGATCAGCTCCACGGTGGCGCCCGCCTCGCGCAGGCGGTGGTACGGATAGGTCGCCTCGACGTCCTCGAACAGCGGCCCGATCATCACCGCCGCCCGCTTGCCCTCCAGCGGCTGCTCGGCATGGTGGCTCATCCACTCGATGGTAGAGGTCCACGCAGGCCGCGCGCTACAGGCGCTTGCGCTTCTCGCACCCTCTGCCCCCCCGGTCCTTTCCGGGGCCGCCGTCACAGAAGTCCTTGCCCTTGCCGCCCTTGACCTTGTCGGCGCCCTCCTCGCCGCACAGCTTGTCCTTGCCGCCCTTGCCGACGATCACGTCGTCGCCCTCGTCGCCGAGGATGACGTCGTTCGCCTTCGAGCCGACAAGACGGTCGGGGCCCTCGGTGCCGAGGATGGTGGCGAGCTTGCGCTTGCATCTCACCGGGTGAGCCGGATCGAGTAGCTGCGCCGCCCCCTGCCGGAGCTGGGGGCCGAACAGAGTGCCCGGGAGGTTCTCGACGATGAACGACGAGTTCGAGCCGACCAGGTTCGTCCCCTCGATCACCCACGGCCCGCCGCTCGCCCCCTCGGTCATGTCGCAGCCGATCCCGATCGCGGGCGGGTCGAGGTCGAGGTCGAACGCGGTCGTCGGCGAGTCGCACGTGAACAGCCGCTCGCCGTCGAACCCGTCCTCCTGATTCGCCGGGTAGCCGTAGGCCCGCCAGCTCTGCTCGGCGTCGCCGAACAGCGAGATCCCGAACGCGCCGACCACGTCCTCGACGTGCCGGCCGCCCGCGCTCGAGGCGACGAGCAGCGAACCGTGGTCGAACGGGAGCTGCGCTCCCATCGCGACGAACGACGGGACGGCCAGCTCGACGGCGGGGAACTCCCCGAACGGCCGCCTGCCGTCGCGATAGCCGGGGACGAAGCTCACGTTGTCGAAGAAGCCGACCCCGCGCTCGAACACGCAGTGGCTCGCGGACAGCACGAAGGCGTCCGTGTCGGTGTTGACGACCGCCGCCGTGCAGGTGAAGTCCCCCTGCCCCGGAATCGTGAAGAACAGCCTGCCCACGATCCGATTGGGATGCGCGGTGGTGTTCGGCTGCTCGACCGCCGCCGGCTCTGCCGTCGGCGAAGCCGACGCGCCCGCGGTGGGCTCGACCGCCCCGCCGCCGACCTCGGGAGCCTCGCGTGCCTCGGCCCTTCGCATCCGCTCACGCGTCCAGAACTCGCGCACGTCTTCGGCCGACCGCGGGCCAGCGAGCGGCCGCTCGGACAGGGGGCTCGACCGCTCGGCAGGGACCGGCGCGGGCAGCGCGAGCAGCAACACACCGGCCGCCACCGCCGCGATCCCCGCACGTCCCCGCACCGGCCCATCGTAGCTGCGGCGAATTGCGAGCGGCGCAGCCGGGTAGATAGGTTGTAGCCGGCCGCGATGCCGCGGACCGTGAAAGGAGGAGAGGGCGGATGTCCGACCGAAGCGACGGGGACAACGGGGGTGCCGAGCTCGACGTACTCCTACATACGGAGCAGACCTTCCCTCCCCCACCCGAGTTCGCCGCCCAGGCGAACGCGTCCGACCCCGAGATCTACGAGCGAGCCGAGGCGGACCCCGAGACGTGGTGGGCGTCGTGGGCGGAGAAGCTCGAGTGGACGAAGCCGTGGAGCGAGGTGCTCGACTGGTCCGACGCCCCGTTCGCGAAGTGGTTCGTCGGCGGGACCCTGAACGCTTCGGCGAACTGCCTCGACCGGCACGTCGACGCCCGTCGCGGCGACCGCGTCGCGTTCCACTGGGAGGGTGAGGACGGCACGCGGCGCGACGTCACCTACGCCGACCTGCTCGCGGAGACGCAGCGCTTCGCCAACGCGCTGCGCGGCCTCGGGGTCGGGAAGGGCGACGTCGTGGGCATCTTCATGCCGATGGTCCCGGAGGCCGTGGTCGCGATGCTCGCCTGCGCCCGGATCGGCGCGATCCACAACGTCGTCTTCGGTGGGTTCTCGGCCGAGTCGGTGAAGGAGCGGATGGCCGTCTCGGACGCGAAGCTGCTCGTCACCGCGGACGCGACCCTGCGCCGCGGGGAGCCGGTGCCGATGAAGCCATCGGTCGACGAGGTCCTCGGCGAGCTGCCGAAGATGGAGCATGTCGTGGTCGTCGACCGCTGCGGGACGAGCCCACCGATGACCGAGGGCCGCGACCTGTTCTGGCACGACGCGGTCCGGGAGGCCGATCCCGAGTGCCCGCCGGAGCCGATGGACTCCGAGGACCCGCTTTACATCCTCTACACGTCCGGCTCGACCGCGAAGCCGAAGGGGGTCCTTCACACGACCGGCGGCTACCTGACTCAGGTCACCGCCACCCACAAGCTCGTCTTCGACCTCAAGGACGACGACGTGTACTGGTGCGGCGCCGACATCGGCTGGGTGACCGGGCACAGCTACATCGTCTACGGGCCGCTCGCCAACGGCGCCACGAGCGTGATGTACGAGGGCGCCCCCAACTACCCCGCCGAGGACCGGTGGTGGGAGATCATCGAGCGTTACGGAGTGACGATCTTCTACACCGCGCCGACCGCGATCCGGGCGTGCATGAAGTGGGGAGTCGAGCATCCCCAGAAGCACGATCTCTCCTCGCTGCGCCTCCTCGGCACGGTCGGGGAGCCGATCAACCCGCGCGCATGGCTGTGGTACCACGAGCACATCGGCGGCGGTCGGTGCCCGGTCGTCGACACCTGGTGGCAGACGGAGACGGGCGCGATCATGATCACGCCGCTGCCCGGCCTGACGACGACGAAGCCGGGCTCCGCGACGGTGCCGTTCCCGGGCCTCGAGGCGAAGATCTTCGACGCCGAGGGGAACGAGATCGAGGAGGGTGCCGGGACGCTCGTCCTGACGAGGCCGTGGCCCGCCATGGCCCGCACTCTGTACAAGGAGCATGACCGCTTCGTCGAGACGTACTGGGAGCTCTACGGGCGCGACACGTACCTGGTCGGGGACGCGGCGCGGCGCGACGAGGACGGGTACTTCTGGATCGTCGGCCGGATCGACGACGTGATCAACGTCTCCGGCCACCGGCTGTCGACGATGGAGGTCGAGTCGGCCCTCGTCTCCCACCACAAGGTGGCGGAGGCCGCGGTGATCGGGCGCGCCGACGAGCTGACCGGCGAGGCGATCGTCGCGTTCGTCACTCCCGAGGGCGGGATCGACGGCGACGATCAGCTCGAGGGCGAGCTGCGCGAGCACGTCGCGGCGCGGATCGGCAAGCTGGCGCGCCCGAAGCAGATCGTGTTCACGGACGACCTCCCGAAGACGCGCTCGGGGAAGATCATGCGCCGGCTGCTGCGCGACATCGCCGCCGGCAACGAGCTCGGCGACGTGACCACCCTGCGCGACCCGAGCGTGGTCGAGACCCTCCAGGACAAGGTGGAGACGCAGGGCTAGCCGCTGACCCACTTCGTCCTCAGCGCCGTCGGACGCGACCGCCCCGGGATCGTGGCGGGGATCGCCGAGGCCCTGCTCGTCGCCCAGGGCAACATCGAGGACTCCCAGATGTCGATCCTGCGGGGGCACTTCGCGGTGATGCTGATCGTCGCCGTTCCCGACTCCGTCGATCGCGAGCAGCTCGCCCGCCGCCTGGAGCCGGTCCGCGACCGGCTCGGGCTCGAGGCGCTGGCGATCGACGAGGTGGACGAGGTCGACCCTGCGCGGCCCCAGGCGTCGCACGTGATCACCGTGTACGGGTCGGACCACCCGGGGATCGTTCACGCCGTGAGCGCCGCCCTCGCCGAGCTGGAGGTCAACATCACCGACCTCCAGACCCGCCTCACCGGCGCGGGCGACGAGGCGCTGTACCTGCTGTTGATGGAGGTGGCGCTCGGAGACGCCGACCCGGCCCGGGTGCAGTCCGAGCTCGACGCGGTGAGCAGCGACGCGCGGGTCGAGATCGGCATGCGGCCGCTCGACGCCGAGGCGCTTTAGCGCCGATGCCGGCGCGCGAGATCCTGCGCTACCCGAACCCGATCCTGAAGCAGGTGGCGGCTCCGGCTCAGGCCGGCGAGATCGAGGCGGTCGGCACCGACCTCGTCGACACGATGCGCTCGCACGAGCGCTGCGTCGGGCTCGCCGCCCCCCAGCTCGGGGAGCTGGTGCGGGTCGTCGCCGTCGACGTCCGCGAGCACCCGAAGGCGGAGTCCAGCAACGGGCTGCTGGTGCTCGCAAATCCGCGGATCGTCGAGGCGGAGGGCTCGGAGATCGCGCGCGAGGGCTGCCTCAGCATTCCCGAGCTGACCGCCAACGTGCGTCGGGCGACCCGGGTCGTCGTCGAGCACGCGGACGGCGCGGTCGAGTGCCTCGGGTTCGAGGCCCGCTGCGTCGAGCACGAGCTCGACCACCTGGACGGGATCCTGTTCCTCGACCGGGTCGCGTCGCTCGCCGACGACGTCTTCCGGCGCCGCGACGGCGGCGAAGGGGACGGCGGGGTCAGCCACTGACCGGCTCCGGGGCGCCGGCGAGGACGCGGCGCAGCCACCCCGTCGCCTCGGACGCGAGCTCGTCCACCGCCTCGATCGGGAGCAGGTGCCCCGCGCCGGCGAGCTTTCGATACGTGGTCCGTGGCGGCGCCGAGCGCTCGAGGACACGCTCGACGTACTCGGGAGTGGTCATCCGATCCCCAGACCCGACCACCACCAGGGTCGGGGT
>DATHVJ010000135.1:0-2682 GCA_035461345.1 Solirubrobacterales bacterium
CGCGACCCGCATCAGCTTCTGCATCAGGTAGTTGTCCTCGTTGGTCGAGCGGGAGGACGAGATCGCGGCGACGGCGTCGGGCCCGTGCTCGTCGACGATCCGGCGCAGCTCGCCGCCGACGTACGCGAGCGCCTCGTCCCAGGTCGTCTCCTCGAGGCCTCCGCCGCGCCGGATCAGCGGTCGCGCCAGCCGGTCGCGCGAGCGCGCGAACCCGTGCGCGAAGCGACCCTTGACGCACGCGTGGCCGCGATTCACCGGCGCGCCGTGCGTCGGTGTGATCGCCGCGACCGCGTCGTCGCGGGTGTGGACGTCGAGCGTGCACCCGACCCCGCAGTAGCCGCACGTGGTCGTCACCGTGGTCTCGATCGGCGCCGGGTCGAGCAGGCCCTGCTCCGAGATCGCCCCCGTGGGGCACGAGTCGACGCACGCGCCGCACGAGACGCAGTCGGAGGACGCCCAGTCGCCGCCCGATCCCGGCGCCATCACCGTGCCGAAGCCGCGCTCGACCATCGCCAGGGCGAAGGTGCCCTGGACCTCGTCGCACATCCGCACGCAGCGGGCGCACGCGATGCACAGCTCGGGGTCGTACTTGACGTAGGGATGGGAGCCGTCCGGAGTGCGGTCGGGGCGATCGCCCGCGAACCGGGTCCCCTCGACTCCAAGGTCCTCGCAGGCCTGGACGAGCTCGCTTCGCTCGGCCGGCAGCTCGAGCGCGCGCTCGGAGATCTCGGACAGGGTCAGCTCGAGCGCCCCCCGCGCGACCTCGCGCGCGCCGGGGTCGTCGGTGCGGATCGCCGCGCCGTCGGCCGCCGGCGTGTAGCACGCGGGCACGGGGCCCTCGCGCCCCTCGAGCGCGACCATGCAGGTCCGGCAAGCACCGTACGGCCGCAGCCGCTCGTCCCAGCACAGCGCCGGGACGTCGGCCCCGGCGGCGTGGATCGCGTCGAGCAGCGTCGCCTCCGCGTCGACCTCGACCGGCGCCCCGTCGACGCTGACCCTCACGTGCGTCGCTCCACGCCGAGCTCGTCCGCGTAAACGGCGACGAGGCTCCGCACTACCCCGGGGACGCTCTTGCCGAACGCGCACAGGCTTCCCTGCCGCATCGTCTCCAGCAGCGCGTCGAAGCTCGCCGCGTCGGGGGGATCGCCCTCGATTTGGCGGCGAGCCGCCTCGAGCCCGCGCTGCGTGCCAACCCGGCACGGTGCGCAGGTGCCACAGCTCTCGGCGGCGGCGAAGCGCCACGCGTGCAGGTACAGCTCGTGCGCGGGGACGCGCTCGTCGATCGCCACCAGACTGCCGTGCCCGAGATCCGCCCCGACCGAGCGCAGCGCGTCGAAAGACAGCGGGACGTCGAGGTGGTCGGGGCCGATGAACCCGCCGAGCGGGCCCCCGACCTGCAGCGATCGCAGCACGTGGCCGTCGCGGAGCCCGCCGCCGAGCTCCTCGAACACGTAACGCAGGCCCACCCCCAACTCGACCTCGTATGCGCCTGGGCGGTTGAAGCGCTCGTTCAGGCACACGACCTTCGTCCCCTTGCTCCCGCCGGCGCCGAGCTTCGCGTACTCCTCACCGCCGTGGGCGACGATCCACGGCACGGCGCACAGCGTCTCGACGTTGTTGACGACGGTGGGCCGGTGCAGGAAGCCGTGCTCGGTTGGATACGGCGGGCGGCGCGCGACCTCGCCGCGAAGCCCCTCCATCGAGTGGATCAGGGAGGTCTCCTCGCCGGCGACGTAGGAGCCCGCCCCCTCGAACACCTCGATGTCGAACCGGGCGCCATCGCCCTGGGCGCCGAGGTGCCCGGCGTCGCGCGCCTCGGCGACCGCGCGGCGCAGCGCGTCCCGCGCCCGCGGGTACTCGGAGCGCACGTACACGTAGCCGTGCTCGGCGCCGATCGCATATCCGGCCAGCGCCATCCCCGCGAGGATCCGGTGCGGGTCGCTCTCCATCAGCAGCCGGTCGACGAACGATCCCGGGTCGCCCTCGTCGCCGTTGCAGACCACGTAGCGCGGGCCGCGCGCGGCGGATTCCGCGACCGAGGCCCACTTCGTCCCCGCCGGGAACCCGGCGCCGCCACGCCCCCGGAGGCCGGAGCCGACGACCTCGGTCGCCACCCGGCCGCGATCGCCCACCGCGACCGCGTCGCGCCACGCGTCCCACGGGTCGGGGCCGTCGCCCTCGAGGCCGGAAAGCACGACCGGCTCCGGCGTCGAGGCGCGGAACGGGATCTCCGGGTCGCGCCGCTCGGCGTCGCCCGTGAGCTGGTCGACGAGGTCCGAACCGGCGTGCGGCAGCTCGTCGGCAAGCGCCGCGGGCCCGCCGTAGCAGTAGCCGAGGCAGTACACCGGCTGCAGCGAGTCCGAGCCGTCCGCCGAGACGCCGTCGGGCTCCGCGCCGAGCGCAGCGGACAGGTCCCGCACGTGGGCGCCCCGGCTGGCCGCGAAGCAGGCCGTGCCGTCGCACACCTGGACGTGGCGGCGGCCTCGGGGCCGGAAGCCGAGGTCCGCGTAGAAGGATGCGGCGGCGTTGACGTGCGCCCGCGGAAGCCCGAGGTCGGCCGCGATCGCGTCGACGTCCTCGGCGACGATCTTCCCTCGCTCCCGCTTCGCCGAGCGAAGGCGCTCCAGCACCTCAGTGCCGCGCCGGCCGTAGCGGCGTTCGACTTCGGTGACGGTTTGTCCC
>DATHVJ010000136.1:0-13521 GCA_035461345.1 Solirubrobacterales bacterium
TCCTGGCGCCCGCGGCTGACGTCGCGCTGCTTGCGCTCGCCGGTCGACGCGGGGAGCATCGCGTACTCGGCGGTCACCCATCCGCGCCCGCCGCCCTCGAGCCACCGGGGGACCGAGCCGGTTGCCGAGGCGGTGCAGATCACCCGCGTCTCGCCCTGTTCGATCAGCGCCGATCCGGTCGCGGTGCGCACGAATCCCGGCTCGATCTTCACCGGGCGCACGTCCCCCGGCGCGCGGTCGTAGCTCCGGCTGCGCGGCATCGTCGTGAGTGTTTCAGAGAGTTGCGCCGGGGCCCGGGTGGCCTGCGGCCCATCATTTCGGCGCGTCGACTAGCGCGGCAGCGAGTCCGGCAGCCCGAAGCGGTCGAAGGTGGCGGTATCGCGGAAGGCGAGCACCTCGGCGAGCCGGTCGTGGCGGAGCGTCAGCACGTCGAGGGCGATCGGGAGGAACCTTCCCCCCTCGTCGTTGATCGCATAGGTCCCGAGCGCGAGCTGGCCGTTGGCGCGTGTCGGCACATATCGCAGGCGCGGGGGTGGCCCGCCGGGCATCAGCCACGAGTCGCCGATCACCTCGCGGCCGCGGTACCAGTCGGGGTACGGCGGCATCGCGAAGGTAGCGTCCTCGGCCAGCATTGCGAGGATTGCGTCGACGTCGCCCCCCTCGAACGCGTCGATGAAGCGCTGGACGATCTCGGAGACGCGCTCGTCGCCGAGTGCTCGCAGCGTGGCCTGCTGACTGCGCTCCGGCAGGCGCTCGTCGACGGCCTTGCGGGCCCGCTGCAGGGCGCTGTTCACCGATGCCACCGTCGTGTCGAGCGCGGCGGCGACCTCGCGCGCCGAGAATCCCAGCACCTCGCGCAGGATCAGCACCGCGCGCTGCTTCGCGGGCAGATGCTGGAGGGCGGCGATGAACGCCAGCTCGATCGCCTCGCGCCGCTCGTAGCGGGCCTCAGGCGCGGCGTACCCGTCCTCGACCCCGACCCGCTCGTCGGGGTAGGGCTCGACCCACGTCGACTCGGGTAGCGGGTCGGCCGACTCCTCGCCTGGGCCGGCGGGCGGCCCGTAGTCGATCGGGAGCACGCGCTTCGGCCGCTTCGCGATCAGGTCGAGGCACGTGTTCGTCGCGATCCGGTACAGCCACGGGCGCAGCGAGCGATGGTCCTCGAGCCGCGGAAGGCCGCGCCACGCCCGCAGGAGCGCGTCCTGGAGCGCGTCCTCGGCATCGTGGACCGAGCCCAGCATCCGGTAGCAGTGGGCGTGAAGCTCCGAGTGATGGGCGTCGAGCAGGCGCCGGAAGGCCTGCTCGTCGCCACCGCGAGCGGCGTCGAGCAGCTCCCACTCCAGTGCCAGCGCGCCTGTCGAGGTGGGATTCATCCCTCACGAGGTTAGACCCGCGCGCGCGGACGAACTCATCGCCCGGAGCGATTACTCGGCGCGCCGCGGCCGGTCATACGGAACAGAGGCATGGGGCCGGCGCCGACCAATCCCCTCGTCCACCTCGAGCTGCACACGGGCAACCTCCCGCGTGCGTGCGATTTCTACACGCGCGCGCTCGGATGGCGGGCGGAGAGGATCCACGTCGGCACCGGGTCGTACCTCTCGCTCGACCTCGGCGGCGAGGTGAGCGGCGGGGTCGTGGAGCGCGAGGCCGAGGGGTCAGTGTGGCTGCCGTACGTCGAGGTCCCCGACCTCGCCGCGGCGACCGAGCGGTCTCTGGAGCTGGGGGCGAGGGTGCTGGTCGACTGCCGCGAGGGACCGGCGGGATGGCGGAGCGTGATCGAGGCGCCGGCGGGCTCCGAGATCGCGCTGTGGCAGCCGAAGTCGGGTGGACGATGACGCGGCGACGCCTGGGCGGCGGAGGCGACGGCGCGGGTGCGGGCCGAGTTCTTCGTCCGTCCGGTCCCCGCCCGAACGACGAAGCCGAGGCAGCGAACCTGGCCTGAAGCCGCTCAGCCGGCGATCCGCTCGAGGTGCTCGGGTCGGAAAAGCGCGAGCAGTCGACGGTCCTCGATCTGGACCAACCCGCCCTTCTTCAACTCCACGTTTGCTCCGGTGAGCCGCGCGATCGCGCTCGACATGTCGGGCTCATGGCCGACCAGCAACACGTTCGCTCGGCCCCCGGCGACGTCGAGCGGATCGAAATCGCCGCCCGCGAGCTCGTCGGCCACCTCGACGGCCGTGTTCAACGGCTCGCAGGCGAGCCGCGCCATCTCAACCGCTCGCGCCTTCGGGCTCGAGAGACATGCGTCCAGTTCGACCTCGAGCGCGGCGAGGGCGCGCCCCGCGTTTCGCCCCTGCTGCTCGCCCTTCGTCGTCAGGCAGCGGGAGTCGTCGTCACCGCCCGATCCGTTCTCGGCGTCGCCGTGTCTCAGCAGCCAGATCACGCCCCAAACTGTAGGCCGCGTCGCTCGCGTCAGGTCAGGCGGTCGTCGGCGTCCGCTCGGCCGCGCGCGCGTCGAGCTCGGCGAGCAGCGCCTGAACCTCGGCGTCGCGTTCGGAGCGTGCGTCGATCAACGGGTTGATGAGGCCGCGCAGCGCGGACATCATCGCCCACCGGCGCGGCCGGATGACGCGCGGCGCCCGGCGCTCGATTCCCACGGCGATCGCCTCTCCGGCGGCAGCGGCGGGGAGCCGCTTGTGCAGGAGGCGTGGGAACGTGGCCATCATCCGCTCGGCGAGCGGGTCGCGGTCGATCGTCTTGTGGACCATCTCGGTGTCGATGAAGCCGAAGTACGCGACGCTCGCGCTCGCATGGTGCTGAGCCAGCTCGGCTCGCAGCGCCCGGCCGAGCTGCTCGACGCCGGCCTTGCTCATCGCGTAGGGAACCGCCCCCATGCCGTTGGCGAACGCGAACACGGAGGACACCACGACGAGGTGCCCATGCCGCCGCACGATCTCGGGCAAGGCGGCCCGGACGGTGCGCCACACCCCGAGCAGGTTGACCTCGATCACCCGCTCGAACGCGTCCTCGTCCATGGCGCGCGCTGTCGTCGGCTGCGCGGCGATGCCGGCGTTGGCAACGACGACGTCGATGCCGCCCCACCGCTCGATCACGGTCTCGACGGCGCCGCCGATGGCCTCCCGATCGCTGACGTCGGCGGCGAGGCCGATCGCTCGCTCCCCGTCGATCTGCGCCGCGGCGCCCTCCGCCGCCTCCTGTTGCAGATCGACGATCGCCACCGACGCTCCGCGGGCGTGGATCGCTCGCGCCGTCGCGAGGCCGATTCCCTGCGCGCCCCCCGTGACCAGCGCCACGCGCCCGGAGAGCTCGTACCTCGACATTGGCGCAGTCTGCCGCAGTGGTCGAGCGCGGGCAAGCCTCGGCCCTAGACTGGCTCGCCGTGGCAGCGGATCGGATCGCGACGCTGCGACCCATCTACGAGCAATGGGCGCGGGGCGAGTTCGCCGCCGGCGCGCAGCTACTGGCGCCGGATCTCGTCCACACCGGCTTCGTGCCCGAGGGCCGCGTCACGACGCATGGCGTGGAGGAGTTCGGGCGCTGGGTGAGGGAGTTCCTCTCGCAGTGGGAGGGCTACCGCGTGCTTGCGGATGAGTTCATGCAGGTCGACGACGACACCGTCCTGGTCTCCGGCCGCCAGTACGCGACCGGCAGGCACAGCGGTGTCGAGGTCGAGGAGTCGGTGTTCAACGTGTGGGTCTTCAGGGGAGAGCAGGTCGTCGGCTTCATGTCGATCCCGATCGCGAACGGGCGCTCGAAGCCGCGGGTCTACAGGCGTAACCTGGCGTCGGCTTACGGCCCGACGCGGCGAAAGAAACGCTGGAGTGATCGCTCCCGTGCGTCTGGAAGAAGAACGGCGTGAAGTCGTCGCCCGCGTTCGCGAGCCCTCGTAGTCGCCGGTGAAGGACCCGGTCCCGGTCAGCGGGGCTAGGCGCACATCGAAAGGCGTGTCGGTGATCCGGTCCTCGTCGCCCCAGTTCGAGGGATCCGTGCACGCCGTGGGCGACGTCGGGTGGCAGTGGACGGCGAGGATTGCTGGCGCGAAATCGCGGCTCCACTGGCCCGACCGACCCTGCGACGATGGCGCCGATGGCCGAGTTGCAGGTCGCCCATACGGCGGATCTCGACGCGACCGCCCTGGACGCCGTGCGGGCCCTGCTCGAGGGGGTGTTCGTCGACGACTTCTCCGAGCACGACTGGGAGCACTCCCTCGGCGGGATCCACGCCATCGTGTGGGAGGACGGCGAGCCCATCGCGCACGCCTCGGTGGTCCAGCGTCGGCTGGTGCACGGATGCCGCGCGCTGCGGGTCGGGTACGTCGAGGGCGTCGGCGTGCGCGCGGACCGGCGCCGGCGGGGACACGCCGGCACGATGATGGAGCCGCTCGAGCGGGTGATCCGCGGCGGCTACGAGCTCGGCGCGCTGGGCGCGTCCGAGGACGCGGTCCCGTTCTACGCGGGCCGCGGGTGGCAGCGGTGGCGGGGGCCGACCTCGGCGCTGACTCCGGACGGGGTCGTCCGCACCCAGGAGGAGGACGGGTGGATCTTCGTCCTGCCCGTCGGCGTCCCTCTCGACCTCGACGGCGAGCTGACGTGCGACTGGCGCGACGGTGACGTGTGGTGAGCAGTCGCGGAGATCGAGCGGTGCCCCCCGGTCCTACGGGTCCTTAATCCCTTCCCCTCGAACGGCTGCACGATCCGCTCCGGCGGCGAGATCTCGCGGTAGGTGCCGCCGAAGCCCGTCTCGTTGCCGTCCACGCTGCTCGCTTCGCCAGCGACACGCAAGCGGTCTCCCCAAGAGATACGCCAAGCTCTCTCCATGGCCGTTAGGATTTCGGACACATGGAGGTAACGACTCGCGAGTTCTGGGCGCTCGTGCACGGCTTCCTGCTCGGCGGCCTCTTCATACTCGCCTTCGCCGGCGGGTTGGCGGGGCTCTACAGCCTGCGGCCGGAGCTTGTCAGCGCCGAGGGGGCTCGCGAGCGAATGCGCAGGCTCAGCGCCGGTTTGGTCACGATGGCCACGGTCGCGTGGCTCACGGTGATCACCGGCACCTGGATCGTCTATCCCTGGTACCGGGAGGAGACGCCGGACTCGGCGCGATCGCGGCTACTCGAGAACCCCGACACCGAGAACTGGCACGAATTCGGGATGGAGTGGAAGGAGCACATCGCCTGGATCGCCCCGATGCTGGCGACCGTCGCCGCATTCATCGTCCTCTACTACCGAAGCGATCTGCTCCGCAACCGCACCGCGCGCCTGGTGACGATCACCCTCTTCACCGCCGCGTTCGTGATCGCTGCGATCGCGGGCGTCCTCGGAGGGCTGATCACGAAGTCGGAGTCCGTCTAATGGCAGAGATCGTGGAGGCGCGCCCGACACAGACGACGGCGGAGAAGCCGAACGGGCCGGTCGTTGCCGGGCTTTTGGCCGCGGGCATCGGCGCTCTCGTGCTCGGCGTCCTCACCACCGTCGCGGCGGCGAGCGAAAGCTTCGGGGAGTCGCTTCAGTACAACGACCGCGTGGGGCCGCTGTCCGGAAAGGTCATCTGGGCGACCGCCGCGTTCGTCGTGAGCTGGGTCGTCCTCGGAGTCTGGCTGCGGGCGCGCGATCTCAGGTGGAGCTCGATGCTCGTCGTCACAGGCGTGCTGGTCGGCCTCGGCATCCTGGGCACCTTCCCCACCTTTTTTCAGGCGTTCGCGCCCGAGTAGCGTTCTCCCCCGAGGGCAAACGCGCCGGCTCGGCCCCGCAAAGCGCGATGCTCACTGTAACCACACCGGCTGCCAGCCCCTTACCGCAGTGAGTGGAACGCCCCGGCCGCTGGGCGGCTAGGACTCGTTCAACGCGACGGCCTCGCGGATGAGCGCTTCGAACGCAGTCTCGTCGATCTGGTCACCTTCGTGCAGGTCGATGGCACGTCGGACATTGCCTCCAAGACCGGAGTTGAACAGCCGCTTTGGGTCCTTGAGCTGCGCGCCCTTGGCGAAGGTCACCTTGACGTGGCTCTTGTAGGTCTCGCCTGTGCAGATCAGTCCATCGTGGGACCAGACGGGCACACCTCCCGGAGCCGAGGGCTTCCTCCACTTCAACTCCTCGACGACTTCGGGGTCCGCTTGCTTAATGAGCCTTCGGATCTTTGAGAGTGCCTCGCCCCGCCAATCGCTCAGCTCCTTGATTCTCGCGTCAATGAGCTGAGAGGGAGAGTCTCCTCCGTTTCCTTCCTTCGAGCCGCTCTTCCCCTTCTTCATGGTGTTGTCCTTTCTCATGGTTGTTGTCGCTCGCCCGTCACTTGAGTATCGCTAGTCAGCACTTGGTTACCACTTCACCCCTGTGGGCAGGTTTACTGGCTCACCACGCGCTCGTGTTCACCGTCGACTTGATCGTCTCCACGATCACCTCGGCGAGCTCGGTGCCCTGCTTGCCGTCAAGGTCGTACACGCTAGGGGCGCGACCGAGGCGGCCCACGTCTGGCCGCTTCCGACGGCACCAAAGTGCTGCATCCACGCTTCACCGATCTGTACGGTCCAAGTCCCGCTGGAGCGCTCGCTCGCAACTCTCCGAAACGAACCCAGTTTTCGGCCGCACGTGGGCTAAGGTGGCGCCAGAGGGCCATCACACGGAAACGCAAGCTCGAGTTCAACTTGCTTGGCCCGCTCGAGGTACGGGGTGAGCACGGATCCGTCTCGCTGGGCACGCCGCAGCAGCGGGCTCTGCTGGCCATGCTGCTGCTCAACGCGAACGAGGTGGTTTCGCGTGACCGGCTGATCGACGAGCTGTGGGGTGAGAGTCCTCCCGAGACCGCACCGAAGCTCGTTCAGGTCTACGTGTCTCGACTACGCAAGGCGCTCGAACCCGATCGCGCCGGCGGTGCCGGCGATGTGCTCGTGACCCAGGCGCCCGGCTACCTGTTGAGGGTCGGCCGCGATGAGCTCGACATCAGCCGTTTCGAGCTGTTGCTGGAAGCGGGGCAGGAGGCGCTGTCCATGGACCGGGTCGGCGAGGCCGCCGAACGGCTCCGAGAGGCGCTCGCCCTGTGGCGGGGTCCGGCGCTCGCGGACTTCGTCTTCGAGCCGTTCGCGGAGGCCGAGGTCGGACGCCTCGAGGAGCTGCGATTGGCCGCGCTCGAGAGCCGAATCGACGCCGACCTCGCTCTCGGACGGCACGCGGCCGTGCTCGGCGAGCTCGAAGCCCTGGTTGCCGAACATCCCCTGAGGGAACGATTGCGAGCGCAGCTGATGCGCGCCCTGTACCAGGCCGAGCGGCAGGCGGAAGCGCTTGGGGCATACCGGGAAGCCCGCAGGGTCCTCACCGAGGAGCTCGGGATCGAGCCGGGCCGCGAGCTGCGAGAGCTCCACGAGGCGATCCTGCGACAGGACCCCGAGCTCGATCGTCGCGCAGAAGAGCCGACCGCATCCCCGGCACGCCCCGATGGGAAGTCGGTGCCAGCGGTCGGAACCTTCGTCGGCCGCGAGCGCGAGCTCACCGATCTCGATGCAGCGCTCGAGGACGCAGTCGCTGGGCGGGGCGGCATCGTGTTGGTTGCAGGAGAGCCCGGAATCGGCAAGAGCCGACTCACCGACGAGTTGATTGGAAGCGCGCGGTCGCGCGGCGCGCGCGTCGCAGTGGGCCGCTGCTGGGAGGCTGGAGGCGCCCCGGCGTACTGGCCGTGGGTACAGGCGCTGCGCGCGTACGTCCGCGAGGTCGACACGGATGTCCTCCGCGAGCAGCTCGGCGCTGGCGCTGCGGACCTCAGCCAGCTTCTGCCCGAACTGCGCGAGCGCTTCGGCGACCTCCCCGAGGCTTCTGTGCTGGACCCCGAGGGGGCGCGCTTCCGTCTGTTCGAGGCAGTGACGTGGTTCCTGCGCAGTGCGGCCGAGGAGCGGCCGCTCGTGCTGGTGCTCGACGACCTGCACGCAGCCGACGAACCCTCACTGCTGCTGCTCCAGTTCGTCGCCCGCGAGATCGCCGACACCCGGTTGCTCGTGATCTGCGCGTATCGCGATGTCGACCCCGCGCTCCACGATCCGCTGATCCCGACCCTGGCCCAGCTCGTGCGAGAGCCCGGCAGCGTTCACATCGAGCTCGGGGGACTGAGCGAAGCCGACGTCGCCGAGTACATCCAGCGCGCGACCGGAGTCGAGGCCGCGCCCGAGCTGGTGCACGCGATGAGGGGCGAGACCGAGGGAAATCCACTGTTCGTCGTCGAGCTCGTGCGCCTCCTCGACGCCGAGGGCCGCATCGGCGAGCCGGACACCCACCTGCGCATTCCCCCCGGGCTGCGAGCGGTGATCGCGCAGCGCGTGAGTCGGCTCTCCGACGGGTGCCGCGACGCACTGGTCCCTGCCTCCGTTATGGGCCGGGAGGTCGAGCTGGACGCACTCACGCGGCTGAGCGAGCTCTCTCGCGACCAGGTGCTCGACGCTCTGGACGAGGCGATGGCCGAGCGAATCCTGGGCCAGGTCCCGGGGTCGCCCGGTCGGGTTCGCTTCGGTCACGCGTTGATCAGAGACACGCTGTACGACGAGCTGGCGCCGGCCCGGCGGATGCAGCTGCACCGAAGCGCCGCGGAGGCGGTGGAGGCGGCCCACTCCGACGACCTCGGGCCTCACCTCGCCGAGCTGGCGCATCACTATTTCGCAGCGGCCCCGTCCGGGGTGGCCGACAAGGCGGTCGAGTACGCGCGCCGCGCCGGCGATCGAGCGACCGCTCTGCTCGCGTACGAGGAGGCCGCCCGCCTATATGAGATGGCGCTGACATTGGTGGAGGAGGCGGCTGCCCGCTGTGACCTGCTGCTCGCGCTGGGCGAGGCTCGCGCCAGGGCGGGCGACTCGCGTCGCTCGAAGCCTGTCTTCCGCGAGGCAGCGGAGCTGGCTCAAGAGGGTGGCTTTGACGAGCGGCTCGCGCTCGCAGCACTGGGCTATGGGGGCAGGATCATTTGGGAGCGACATCTGCACGACGAGTACCTCGTGCCACTGCTCGAGCGCGCCGCCGCGGCGCTCGGAGACAAGGACAACCCGTTGCGGGTGCGGCTGATCGCGCGGCTCGCAGGCGGTCCGCTTCGCTCCCAACAGTTCCCTCCTGAGCGGAGGGTCGAGTTGAGCCAGGAGGCGATCCAGATGGCGCGGCGCCTCGGTGACCCCGCGACGCTGGCCTACGCACTCGACGCGCGGATCCCCGCCATCGAGTCGCCCGAGAGAACCGGGGAGACGCTCGAACTGTCGACCGAGCTGCTCGACGTCGCGATGGAAGCGGGCGACAAGGAACGCGTCCTCGAGGCCCACGAGCATCGCCATGAACGGTTCGTGGAGTTGGGTGAGATGGACGAGGCCGAGGCCGAGCTCGAGGCGATGAGGCGGTTGGCTGAGGAGCTACGGCAGCCAGCCCAGCGGTGGCTGGTGAGCGTCTGCCGCGCCCGTCTGGCCCTACAGGAGGGGAGGTTCCAGGAGGCGGAGGCGCTGATCGAGGATGCGCGTGGGTGGGGTGAGCACGCTCTGAGCTGGAACGCGGCGGTGGCGTTCCGGGCCCAGCTCTACATGCTCCGCCGGGAACAAGGACGACTCGAG
The DNA here is from genome assembly GCA_035461345.1 of Solirubrobacterales bacterium. Lineage (GTDB taxonomy): Bacteria > Actinomycetota > Thermoleophilia > Solirubrobacterales > 70-9 > DASPWW01. Next base: position 9,521 of record DATHVJ010000136.1, read on the forward strand.
GAGGCGCGGGAGCTCGTGGCGCGGTCGGGCGTCGAGTATCCGGACCATGAGCTTTGGCCGTGCGCGATGGCGCAGATCGAAGCGGCGCTGGGCAACCGGGCGGAGTCGGAGCGGGCGCTGCGGGCTCTCGCCACGGATGAGTTCGCGGGCCTGCCCTTCGACCACAATGCGTGGTTCGTCGGGATGAGCCTCCTCGCCGAGACGGCAGCCTCACTCGACGACGTGGATAGAGCCTCGGTCCTTTACCGGCTCCTGCTCCCCTACGCCGACCGCGTCGCCGTCATCTATCCGGAGCTCGGCACGGGCTCCGTCTCGCGCTACCTGGGGATGCTCGCCGCGACCGAGTCCCGGTGGGGCGATGCTGAGCATCATTTCCAGACCGCCCTGGACGTCAACGAGCGCATCGGCGCCCGACCCTGGCTTGCGCACGCGCAGGCGGACTTCGCGCGGATGCTCTCGGCGCGCGGCCAACCGGACGACAGCGAGCGCGCGCTCGAGCTCGCCCGCGACGCGGTCGGGGGCTACGAGCGCCTCGGGATGGACAGCTTCGCGGCCGACGCGGGACGCCTCGAACGTTCCCTGGGTAAGACACCGGCCTCTTAGCCCGTTCGTTTACCAGCGCGTTTACCGAGCGTTGTGGAGAACATCTACCGGCTCGATGCAGGCTCCGCGCCGTGAGCCGCACGAGGCGGCTCGGGACGAAAGGAGCGGAGATGAGCCGCACACCGAACAAGATCATCGCGATGCTGGTTGCCGTCCTGGCAGCCGCGGCCCTGGCACCCGCCGCCAGCGCGGGGTCGACGAACCCGGGCGAGCGGAGCCAGACCGAGCTGGGCCAAGCCGTCGGCGACCCAGCCGAGCAGGGGAGTGCCGCAACGAATGCCCGGTACTCGCGCACGCCGACCGAGCTCGGCCAGCAGGTGGCCACGTCCGTGGCACCCGATGCGGAACCAAGCGGTGGATTCGGCTGGGGCGACGCAGCGATCGGGGCCTCAGCCATGCTGGCGCTGATCGGATTCGCAGGAGCCGTCGCGGTCGTGTTCGTCAACCGACGACGGCACGCGATCCGCGATTCGCGGGTTCCCGCGGTTTCGAACTGAACCCGAGCCTGTCCGCGGCTCACACACGGAGCGGCGCCGATGGTCGGCGTCGCTCCGTCGCCTGCGTCGCTCCGTCGCCTGCCTGACGAGCCGCCGCGCCGGGCCCGGGACCGCCCGGCGCGGCGCCCACTTCCACGGGCACCATTGCGGTTCCGCGGAACCGCCCGCTCTCCCCCATCTCGCATGGATCAGGGTCGGGGCGGGCGGAAGCGTCACATCACTTGAACGTGATCGCGTTCACGGCCGACTTGATCTTCTGCACGATTACCTCGGCCAGCTCGGTGCCCTGCTTGCCATTGAACCCTTTCATCGCCGCGACCATGCCGACCATCAACAGCGACACGAGCAGGATCAGACCGACGTACTCGACCGTCCCCTGGCCGCGCTGACCTTCGAGCGCGGCGCCCAGCGACCGCGCGCGGCGGACGACCAGCGCGTGCATCCATCCGAACAGCTTGTAGAGCATCGAAGCCTCCTCGATCGGTTTCCCCCGATGCTCGGCTGCCCCGGGACACGAGTCCAGACGCGAGCGCGTCGACTTCGCGCCGGATCGCTAACGAGATCCGGGAGCCGGCTCGGCCCGGCGTGATCGCCGCCGCGATGCCGTCCACACCCAAGGGTAGGCTCGCGAGCGAGTTGGAGCTGACGCCGTGAAGCTCGTCATCGGCATCGTCCGCCCCGAGAAGGCGAACGACGTGCTGGAGGCGCTCTACCGGGCCGAGGTCCGGGGGCTGTCGATGAGCCGGGTCCAGGGCCACGGCGGCGAGCTCGACCGCGTCGAGACCTACCGTGGGACGACCGTCAAGGTCGGGCTGGCGGACAAGGTGCGATTCGAGATCGCGGTCTCGGACTCCTTCGTCGAGCCGACGATCGAGGCGCTGCGCTCCGGCGCCCGCACCGGCGACGTCGGCGACGGCAAGATCTTCGTCGTCCCCCTGGAGCGGGCGGTCCGGATACGCACCGGTGAGTCGGACGTCGACGCCGTGACTCCGGTGGGCGAATGACCGATCTCGGAATCCTCGTCGCGCAGGCCGAGATCGACACCGGCGACACCGCGTGGATGCTGATCGCGACAGCGCTGGTCCTGATGATGACCCCCGCGCTGGGGCTGTTCTACACCGGGCTGGTGCGATCGAAGAACTCGCTCAACACGTACATGATGTGCATCGCGGCGATCCCGGTCGGCGTCGTCACGTGGGCCCTGATCGGCTACTCGCTCGCCTTCGACGGCGACGGCTCGCTGATCGGCGGGCTGGGCCACGTCGCGCTCCAGGACGTGGGCTTCGAGCCGCGGGAGGGCACGACGATTCCCCACCTCGTGTTCATGGCCTTCCAGGCGACGTTCTGCATCCTCACCATCGCGCTGATGTCCGGCGCCGTCGTCGAGCGGATGCGGTTCGGCGCCTTCCTCGTCTTCGCGGCGCTGTGGTCGGTGCTCGTGTACGCGGTGCTCGCGCACTGGGCGTTCGGCGGCGGGTGGCTGATCTCGGGCGGCACGCTCGACTTCGCCGGCGGCGTCCCGGTCGAGATGGGGTCCGGATTCGGAGCGCTAGCCGCGGCGCTGGTGGTCGGTGCGCGGACAGGCTACGGGCGCCAGGCGCTGCTACCTCACAACGGTGTCTACGCCGTGATGGGGGCGGGGCTGCTGTGGTTCGGGTGGTTCGGGTTCAACGGCGGCAGCGGCTTTGGGACCGGCAACGCGGGCGTGCTGGCCTTCGTCAACACGCTGCTGACGCCCGCGTTCAGCCTCATCACCTGGTTCGCCCTCGACCTGCTGCGCGGCAGGAAGGTGACGGCGATCGGCGCGGCGACCGCGATCATCGTCGGCTGCGTGCTGATCACGCCCGCGGGCGGCTTCATCAGCCCCGGGTGGGCGATGGTGCTCGGCGCGATCGGGGCGCTGCCCTGCTACGCGGTGATCGTGCTGCGGCCGCGGACGCGGGTGGACGAGACGCTGGACGTGCTGGCCGCCCACGGAATCGCCGGCTTCACGGGCATCCTGTTCATCGGCTTCGTCGCGCAGTTCGCGTGGAACGACGTCGCCGACGGGCTCTTCTACGGCAACGCCGCCCAGCTCGGAGACCAGGCGCTCGCCGCGCTGGCCGCGCCCGCGTACGCCTTCGTCGTCACCTACGTGCTTCTGCGGGTGATCGGAGCGCTGATGCCGCTGCGTGCATCCGAGGACGAGGAGGCGCAGGGAATGGACGTCGTCCTGCACGGAGAGGAGGCGTACTCGAGCGGCGCGGGCGCGATCCTCGTGCTGCCGGAGGCCGACGGCCGTGCCGAGGTGCCCATCACGCCCACGTAGCGATCGAAGGCCGGGAGCGAGCTTGACTGACTGCAATCAGCGCGCATAGGATCGAGCTAGTGGAAGCCGCCCCCGCGCCCGTGAAGCGGATCACCGTCGGAGATGTGGTGGGCGAGACGTTCTCGACCTACGGGGCGAACCTCGGCGCGCTGCTGGGAGCCGCGATCGTCGTCTTCGTGATCGTAGGGGTGGCGTCCGGGCTGCTCCAGAGCGCCGGCGGGGTGGTGCTGGGGCTGCTCGCCGCGATCGTGAGGTTGGTCGGGTACGCGCTCTTCACCGGGTTCGTGGTCCGGCTCGTGCAGGACGTCCGTGACGGCCGGCGGGATCAGACCGTCGGCGACCTGTTCTCGTCGGCGACGGGGGCGATCGTGCCGCTGATTGTGTTCGGGATCCTGTTCGGGATCGCGGTGGGGATCGGGTTCGTCCTGCTGATCATCCCGGGCCTGATCCTGCTCACGTTCTGGTGCGTCGGAGCGCCGGCGATCGTCGTCGAGCGCGAGGGACCGATCGGGGCGTTCGGGCGGAGCTGGAACCTGGTCCGCGGCGACGCGTGGTCGGTGTTCGCGGCGCTGCTCGTGATCCTGATCATCGTG
>DATHVJ010000137.1:0-8201 GCA_035461345.1 Solirubrobacterales bacterium
CTCGGGCGAGGGCCAAGTCGTGGCGCGGCTCGATGCCGCGAGCGAGATCGAGCGCGGAACCGAGGCCGAGCTGTGGCTCGACACCTCGAAGCTGCACCTGTTCGACCGCCAGAGCGAGCGCAACATGGCGGTCGGGTAGCAGGCCTCAGGGGCGCCGGCCGCGCTCGCGCTGGAGGCGCTCCAGCACCTCGTCGTCCCAGGCGTGGGTGCGCATCAGGAAGTAGCGCTCCGCGACGACGCGCATGTACGCCTCGGTCTCGGTCTCGCGCGATCCGATCATTCCCGCCTCGCGCAGCGAGGCGACGATCGGCTCGTAGTCCTCGCGCAGCCACTTCTCCGCCACCTGCTCGCGGGTCATGAACTGACCCACGGCCTGCATCGCCCGGAACCCCCATGCCTCGACCGCCTCGGCGAGATCGCCGTAGTCCCAGGGGTCCGAGAGCTGGATCCGTGAACGTGCCGCGGCGGGTAGGGGGACGCGCTCGTAGAAAACCCGCTCGTGGCTCTTCAGCGGCAGGTCCGGCGCTCGCAGGCCCGAGTCCGGGTCGACCTCGGTCAGCACCTCGGTCACGTAGGCGTCGATGTCGCGGCGGCCCTGCGCCCGCGCCACCGAGACGCGGTGGTGGCCGTCCTCTACGAAGTGCATGTCGCCGATCCTGAACACGGAGATCGGCGGCATCGCCTCGCCCTTGCGCTGCGCGGCGGCGATCCGCTGCCACCGGTCGCGCCCGCGACGCGAGGTGGGCCGGAAGCGGCGGTCGAACTCGCGCGAGCGATCGACGGTTCCTACGATCGAGTCGAGCGGGATCACCTGGAGCCCGAAGTTGCGCTCGCCCCGAAAGCCGAGCGCGTCGCGGACCTCCTCGAGCGGGAGCACGAGATCGACGTCGTCCGGCTCCCGCCGCAGCCGCCTCGCGAGCCGGGCGAGCACCTGGCGCCGGCGCGCGCGCGAGAAGTCGCTCTGCGCATCCTGGGCTGGGAACCCCGTGTCCGACACCGTTCCCAACATAACGTGCGACGTGCTCCGCTTCGCGTCCGCCGTCGCGTGGCCCCTGCCGGGTTGTTAGGCGGTCAGTGACCCGGCAGCACGGCGACCCGAGCGGAGCGCGCCCTCCATCAGGCCCGCGTACTCCCCCGCCGTGTGCTCGCCGGCGAACGCGAGCGGGCCGATCGGTGCGGCGAGCGCCTCGGCGACCTCCTTGGCCGGCCAGGTGGAGTACGCGCCGCGCACCCACGGGTCGTCGCTCCACGTCGACAGCACGGCGCCGGCCGGATCGAGCTCGAGCTCGGGGCGGAGCGCGCGGACCGATCGGATCCAGCGCTCGGGGCCGTTGCCGACCCCGAGCCGCTCGAGCGCCGGGGCCGAGCCCGCGAACGCGTTGAGCACCGGCTGCACCGCGCCGCCGCCGGCGGTCGATGTCCACGTCCAGTAGCGCTCCGGGACCGACATCACAGCGCCCGGGTCGGCCTTTCCCGCCAGCGGAACGAACAGCTTCGCCGCGTGGCCGTACGTGATCTCGGCCACGGCGGTGGCGATCCGCGGCGGCAACGCGGGCTCGAACGCGATCTCGCCGACGACCGTCGTCGGCACGGCGACCACGCACGCATCGGCCGTTACCTCGCCGCCGTCCGCGGCGACCGTGACGCCCCGCGCGCCCCACGCGATCCGGCGCGCCGGCGCGCCGAGCCGGATCGCCGCCCCCAGCGGCTCGGCGAGGGCGCGCGCGAGGCGTTGGTTTCCGCCGGCGACGCTCGGCGCCGGCTCGTCGTCGACGTGGGCGACGAGGGCGAGCGCCGCCGCAGGGACCTGACGCGCGGGGCTGGCCGCCGAGATCTCGACTCGTCCGACGAGCACCTGGCGCGCCGCAGCGTCTATCTCGAGCCGGTCGAGAAGCTCCGTCGAAGGGAGCTGCCCCAGTTCGGGGTCGCGCGCCAGCGCGCCGTCGACGGCCTGGATCGCCGCGTCGAGGACGCCGGGGGCTAGCTCGCCGGCTCCGCGCGGCTCGCGGCGGCCGTAGCGCATCCCCTTGTCCCACAGCCCGATCCCGAGCCGATTCGCGAGCTCCCTGATCACGGTGTTCCCGGGGAGGATGAACTCGGCGCCCATCTCGACGACGGCGCCGTTGTCGAGCTCGCGCGACCAAACCCTGCCGCCGACCCGGTCGCGGGCCTCGAGCACGACGACCTCGTGCCTCGCCCGGTGGAGCTCGTCGGCGGCGCTCAGTCCCGCGAGGCCCGCGCCCACGACCACGACGCGCATGCGTCAGTCCACCAGGCGCCGCGCCACTGCCCAGCGGCTGAGCTCGTGGCGGTTCGAGAGCTGAAGCTTGCGCAGGACCGAGCTGACGTGTGCCTCGACCGTCTTCGCCGAGATCCCGAGCCGCAGCGCGATCTCCTTGTACAGGTAGCCGCGGGCGATATAGCGCAGCACCTCGCGCTCCCGCGCGGTGAGCTGGTCGAGCTCAGGGTCGACTTCGTCGGCCGGCAGCGAGTCGGCGAACGCGTCGAGCACGAACCCGGCGAGGCGTGGGGAGAAGACGGCGTCGCCGTCGCGGACCCGGCGCACCGCGTCGGCGAGCTCGGGGCCGGTGATCGTCTTAGTGACGTAGCCGCGCGCCCCCGCGCGCACGACCGCGATCACGTCCTCGGGCGCGTCGGACACCGACAGCGCGAGGAAGCGCTGGTCGGGGCGGGTGGCGAACACCTCCCTGATCACCTCGACGCCGCCGCCGCCGGGCATGTGGACGTCGAGCAGCACGACGTCGGGCCGCCGCTCGGCGATCACGCGGACCGCGTCCTCGATGGCGCCCGCCTCGCCCAGGACGTCGACGAGGTCGCCGAGCTCGGCCTGGACGCCGCTGCGGAAGATCGCGTGGTCGTCGACGATCACGACGCTGGGCACCGCCATCACTTCCTCCCGACCGTGAGCTCGACCTCGGTCCCGCGGCCGGGGTGGCTGCGGACCTCGGCGTGCCCGCCCTGGCGCTCCATGCGGCCGATTATCGACTCCCGCAGCCCGCGGCGGTCGGCCGGCACGCGCTTGGGATCGAAGCCCTCGCCGCGGTCGTCGACGTACGCGGTCACGCGGTCCTCCTCGACTTCGGCGTACAGCCGGATCGGCCCGTCGGCCGCGAACTTGGCGGCGTTCGTGAGCGCCTCACGCGCGGCGGCGACGAGCGCCTCCAGGCGCTCGTCGAGCCGACAGTCGCCGACGACGACGACCTCGATCGGGGTGCCGCGCGCCTCCTCGACGTCGATCGCGGCGGCGCGGAGAGCGTCGGCGACGCGCTCGTCGGGCTGCAGCGGCGGGGCCCCCGCGAGCCACGCTCGCAGCTCGCGCTCCTGGCGCCGGGCGAGCTGGGCGACGGCGGCGGGGTTGTCCGCCCGGCGCTGGACGAGGGCGAGCGTCTGCAGGACCGAGTCGTGCAGGTGGGCGGACAGCTCCGCGCGCTCCTGGGAGCGGATCCGCTCCGCGCGCTCGGCCGCGAGGCTGCGGGCGAACCGCCACCACAGCGGCGCCAGGATCAGCCCGAGACCGAGGATCACCACCAGCGCCGCGAGCGCGACGTCGCCCGCGGCGTCGAGGACGCCCCTCGCCCACAGGAAGAGGAGACCGGCGCCGAGCACCAGGGCGACCCCGAACCCCGCCAGAGACAGCCGCCCCGCGGCCTCGCGCGAGCGCCTCCGGCGTCGCGCCTCCTCGGTCGGAGGCTCCACGGCGTCCTCGGGGGCGGGGCGGGTGAGGCTGAGCAGCAGCGCCACGCCGAATGCGGCCAGCACCAGCGGCCACACCAGCGCGTCGCTCCACCACGCGCCGAGCTGGCGGAAGACGAGCAGGACGCTGAGCGCAAGCAGGCCGACCCCGGTCGCGATCCGCCAGCTCCCGCGGCGCCGTCGCCGTCGCGGCGCGCGTTCGCCCGCCTCAGCCGGCATCACGGCCCACAGGGCGAGGTACGCGAGGGCGCCGATCCCGCTGGTGCCGATCGCGACGACGACGAATCCCACCCGGGGGACGATCGGGTCGACGCCCAGCCGGCGCGCGATCCCGGCGCACACGCCGGCGATCATCGCGTTGCCGGGATCGCGGCGCAGGGTCCTGTCGGCGCTCACGGGGGAATGGTTACCGAGGCGCCCTTAGCCGCGCCGGGCGCCCATCCCGCTTGCGAGCAGGACCACCCCCGTCGCGGCCGCGACGATCGCCAGGAACCACCCGGCCTCGAGGTCGATCGTCCCCTCCTCCTGGAGCAGGATGAGGGCACCGAAGGCGGCGATCGCCGCCCCGGCGACGAGCGAGGTGATGTCGACCCTGTCGCGGACCTGCCTCATGCCGCGCACGCCCTGTCCTGCCGCTCCTGCTCCTCGGGGTCGGAGCCGTCAGAGCCATGCCAGCCCTCGTCGCGGAACCCTCGGCGATCGCCGGTGAACTCCTCCGGCGGGCGATCGGTGACGACGATCTCGCCGGCGTCGATCTCGGAGTCGAGAACGAGGCGCGGGTCGTCACCGAGCGGCGGTCCCTCGGTCACCTCGGCGTCGATCCCCGAGCCCTCCCGGCCGCGGACGAGGACATGGCCGACGGATGCGTTCACGTCACCCTCGACGCAGACTCGGGAGGGAACCGAGACGACCGTCTGGCCGACGCCCATGTCGGTGTCCAGCTCGACCCTGCGATCGCGCGGCCACTCCAGCTCCCGCAGGTCGACGGTCATCTGGCCGACCCCGAGGCTGTACCCGTCGGCCGGGAGCTCGGCCGCCGACACGGGCCGGTGGTCGCGCTCGCCGATCGCGCCGTCGAAGCTCACGTCTGCGGCCGCGACGGCCCCGGCCGGCAGCGCCAGCACGAGCGCCGGGACGATCAGCCACCGCCACCTCGTCTCGCCGATCAGCGCGGCGACGACGAGCGCGACGCCGATCGCAATCACGACCCCGGCGACGATCGCGCCGTGCCCGGTCGCGGTCGCCCACGCGCTCACCGCCGCGACGCTCATCGCGACGCCGATCGCCGCCAGCACGAGCACCGCGATCGCCACGCCGCGGAGGAGCCGGCTCCAGCCGTCGCGAGGCGCCTGCGGCTCCGAGGCGGTCGCGTCGAGGCGCTCGGTGGGCGCCGTCGAGCCCTCGGCAGGTGTCGAGCCCTCGGGGGCGGGCCCGCGCGGCTGGTCGGCGCCGCGTCGCGGCGAGGGGCGGCGGTTGCGATCGCGCAGCCTCATGTACAGCCACACCGCGCCGCCGATCAGCAGCGCCAGCCACAGGCTCCCGCCCCACCACCAGCCGCCGCCCCACCAGTCGAACGCGCCCCAGAACGGGCCGGGGAGCACGATCAGCACGGCGAGCACGGCGAGGACGACCAGCCACGCGGACGGCCGGTCCTCGGCGACCGGGGCGCCGGAGCCGTCGTCATTCGGGGTCACCACCGCGAGCACGAGGTAAGCGGCGATCCCGAGGCCGCCGAACAGCACCGCGGCCACGAACCCGACCCGGACGAGGGTCGGGTCCATGTCGAGATAGTTGGCGATCCCGGCCGCCACCCCGGCGAGGATGCGGTCGTCGCGGGAGCGCAGCAGTCGCTTCGGTCGTTCGTTCATGGCGCAGACGTTGACGGCCCGGGCCGCCCACGTCCATCCGGAATTACCCCGAGGACCCCCTAGGGACGCCCGTAGCCACGCATGCGACCGAGCGGCGCCAGCGCGGCGAGCGCGCCACGCACCACCGGGTCGGGACCGGCGGCGAGCCGAAACACGTCGCTGTACTCGGTCAGCAGCGCCGCGAACGCGAGCGGACCCGGCATCCCGTTGCGGCCCACCTTCCCCTCGCGATGCAGGCGGTCGATCGCCTCGAACCACTGCTCGGTGCGGCCGGCGGGGCGCGTCTGCCACAGCACCCGGGCGTCCTCGGGCCCCGGGTTCCACATCTGGTGCACGGTGCGGCGCGGGATGTCGATCTCATCGCCGGTCCGGAGCGTTCGATGTTCGTCGCCTGCCCGCACCCGGAGCTTGCCGGCGAGCACCTCGAAGTGCTCGTCCTGGTCGGGATGAAGGTGCTTCGGCGGCGGCTTGCCCGCCGCTCCGTACGTCGCCTCGACCTCGAGCAGCTCCGGGCCGCTCTCGCGGACGGTGACGAACTCGGTCTGGGTGAGCTTCAGCGTTCGAGCCATGTCGGCGGTATGTGTGAACGGCACACATGGGTGCCGGGTGCTGCCATATGGTGACGAGTGGGAGAGGGATCGAGTGCGAGGACAGCTTCCACCCGGGCCACGACTTCCGAGGGTGATCCAGACCGTCGGATGGTGGTCGCGGCCGGTCGGCTTCCTGGAGCGTTGCCGGGCGCGCTACGGGAGACGGTTCACGCTGCAGGTCCTGGGCACTCCGCCGTTCGTGATGCTCTCCGACCCGGACGAGGTGAAGCAGGTGTTCACCGCCCCGGCGGAGGTCCTGCACCCGGGCGAGGGCGCGCGCGTCCTGGAGCCGATCGTGGGCCGCAACTCGGTGATCCTGCTCGACGAGGGCGAGCACCTCGAGCAGCGCAAGCTGATGCTGCCGGCGTTCCACGGCGAGCGGATGCAGCGCCTCGAGGGCCTGATGGCCGAGGTGGCCGAGCGCGAGGTCGCGGGGTGGCCGCGCGGCGAGCTGTTCGCTCTCCATCCCAGGCTCCAGGCCCTGACGCTGGAGATCATCCTCCGCGCGGTGTTCGGGCTCGAGCCCGGTCCGCGGCTCGACGCCCTGCGTCGCAGCCTCACCGAGATCCTCGAGTTCGGCGGCAGCCCGATGTCGCTGCTGCCGCCGCTCCAGCTCGCGCTCGGCGGGCGGGGGCCGTGGGAGCGGTTCGTGCGCCGGCGCGAGGACGCGGACGCGATGCTCTTCGAGCTGATCGAGGAGCGGCGCGGCGACGGCGACCGCGACGACGTCCTCGCAATGCTGCTCTCCGCGCGCCACGAAGACGGCTCGCCGATGTCGGACCAGGAGCTGCGCGACGAGCTGATGACGCTGCTGGTCGCCGGCCACGAGACCACGGCCTCCGAGCTGGCGTGGGCGTTCGAGCGCCTCGCGCGGCTGCGCGACGTCGTCGCGCGGCTGCGCGACGAGATCGACGCGGACGACGGCGACGCCTACCTGACGGCGACGATCCAGGAGACGCTGCGCCGCCGCCCCGTGCTCCCGAACGCGGCGCCGCGCCTCGTCAAGCGGCCCGTGGAGATCGGCGGCTGGAGCTACCCGCCGGGTGTCGCCCTGGTCGCAAACGCGTACCTGGTCCACCACGATCCGGCGATCTACGCGGATCCGTACGCGTTCCGCCCCGAGCGGTTCCTCGACGAGCCGCCGGGGACCTACACCTGGATCCCGTTCGGCGGCGGCCGGCGCCGCTGTCTCGGGGCGAGCTTCGCGACGCTGGAGATGAAGATCGTGCTGCGCGCGGCGCTGGCGCGGGCTGCGCCGCTTCCCTCCGACGACGGGTTCGAGCCGCCCCGCCGCCGTGGCATCACCCTCAGTCCCGCGACCGGTGCGACCACCCGCCTAGCCGGAAGCCGCCCGGATCAGGACGCCGTTGTCCGAGGGATCGGCGGTGACGAGCCGGCCGGCGTCGGCCGCGACGTCGGCACCGGCGTCGCGTAGCGCCCGTTCGATGCGCTCGAGCTCGGCGGCGTCCGGGACCACGAGCTCGAACCACCGCAGGCCCCGGGATCCGCGCGGCGGCGAAGGCGCCCCCTCGCCCGCCCACGTGTTGAGCCCGACGTGGTGGTGATAGCCGCCCGCGGACAGGAACAGCGCGCCCGGGTAGCCGCGGACGGTGACCTCGAAGCCGAGCACGCCCGAGTAGAACGCCTCCGCCGCCGCGAGGTCGGAAACCTGGAGGTGGACGTGACCCATCCGCGTCTCGGGTGAGGAAGCCGCGGGGACGTCCTCGGCTTCCGGCGCCTCGGCGATCAGCGATCGGAGGTCGAGCGGCAGCGTCGCCATCTCGATCGCGCCGTCGGCGTAGCGCCACTGCTCGCGGGGCCGGTCGCGATAGATCTCGATCCCGTTTCCCTCCGGGTCGGCGAGGTAGAGCGCCTCGCTGACGAGGTGGTCGGAGGCGCCGGCGAGCCGCCATCCCGCGTCGGCGACCCGCCGCAGGGAGCGCGCCAGCTCGGCCCGGCTCGGGACCAGGATCGCGAGGTGGAACAGGCCGGTCGTCGAGGGTCGCCGAGGGCCGGCCGCGGGCTCGTC
>DATHVJ010000138.1:0-1911 GCA_035461345.1 Solirubrobacterales bacterium
CGGCGAGAGCATCTCGCATCGGTTCGACCTTGCGAATCCCACAACAGGCGTCCGGCTGACGCTCCCACAGCTTATCGCCGTACAGCCGAGCCTGCTGGTCGACGCTGATGTTGTGGAAGCGGTCGAACCCGATCCCGTACCGCGCCGCGAGCGCGTCCCGGGTCATATAGGTCTGCTCGAACAGCAGGCCGGTGTCGAGGTAGAAGAACCGCGTCGACGGCTCGACGCGCTGCGCGATGTCGACGATCACCGAGGTCGTCCTCTGGAACGAGCACGCGAAGTAGAGGCTCGGATGGAAGTTCTCGACCGCCCACGCGATCACCTCGTCGGCGTCGAGCGACTCGAGGCGCTCGTTGACCTCCCGGGGATCGATCGGGTCGCCGTTGATCCGCGGCGGCGCGGGTGGTGCCGCTACACCGCGCACTCGCCCTCGCCGCGCTCGACCTTGTACGGCTCCTTGCGCTCCCAGTCGACGAAATGCATCAGGTTCTCGACCGAGAACTCGACCGGCATCGAGAGGTCCTTGACCAGCTCCTGGAAGCGCTTGGCGCCGACGCGGGCGACGAAGGCGTTGAAGACCTCACCGTCGGTGCGCTCGTCCTCGTAGAACCGGATCCAGCGCTCGACGGCGTCGGGGACCCGCTTCGCGGGCAGTCGGGACTTCAGCCGCTCGCCGTACGCGACCTCGCCGCCCTCGTACTGGCCGCCGACGTGTGGGATGTAGGCGGGGACCTGACGGTCGCCTACCTTCAACGACGCGCCGTAGAAGCCGATATTCGCGATGTGGTGCTGGCTGCACCCGTTGGGGCAGCCGCTCATCTTGATGTGAATCCGCTTCGTCAGCGGGTCGTCGATCTTCATCTCCGCGAGCCGCTCGTGGATCGCGCTGTTCAGCCCCATCGAGCTCGTGATGCCGAGCTTGCAGCTGTCGGTGCCGGGGCAGCTGACGACGTCGCCGATCTCGTCCGCGCCGGGATCGGCGAGGTCGAGCTCGCGGAGGCGCTCCCAGACGTCGTAGGTCGCCTCGTCGCGGACCCACCGCAGGACCATGTTCTGGTGCACGCTGGTGCGCGCGTAGCCGCCGGTGAACTCCCGCATGATCCGCGCCAGGCCGCGGAACTGCTCCGGCGACAGGTCGCCGCGATAGACCTTGACCTCGATCGTCGAGAAGCCGCGCTGGCGCTGCGGCCGGACGTTGGTCTCGACGAAGCGGTCGAACTCCTCGGCAAGGGGCTTCGCGCTCGGCCCACCACCATTTTGCCCCGCCACACCCTCCTCTTGGAGAGCCTCGGGCTCAGGGCGGTCGCCGTTCGACGACCCGTAGCTCTCAGGGGGCGCCGGGGCGTGCGCCTCCTCGTCGTGCTTCAGCTTCATCCGCTCGACGTCGGCGGTGTAGTCGGTCTCGTCCGCCCACTCGCCCTCGAGCTCCTCGGCGACCATGTCGCGGAACTGCTCAATCCCGATCTTGTCGATGAGCACCTTGATCCGGGCGCGGGCGCGGTTCTTTCGCAGCCACTCCTGGCGGTCGAAGATCCTCAGCGCCGCCTCGGCGACCCGCAGGTACTCGCCGCTGTCCGCCTCGGCGAACTCGGTCAGGGTCGGGGCGATCCGGGGCATGATCGAGGTGCCCCCGCCGACCCGCATCTCGAAGCCGCGGACCTGCTCGCCGTCGACCTCGCGGACCTTTGGGATGAGCCCGAGGTCGTGGATCCCGGTGATCGCCCGGTCCTCGTCCGAGCCCGAGAACGCGGTCTTGAACTTGCGCGGCATCAGCTGGGTGACGGGATGGCGGACGAAGTAGCGCGCGTAGGCCGCCGCGTACGGCGTGATGTCGAAGGGCTCGTCGTCGCACACGCCCGCCCACGGGTCGCCGGTCACGTTGCGGACCGTGTTCCCGCACGCCTCGCGCGT
>DATHVJ010000139.1:0-18528 GCA_035461345.1 Solirubrobacterales bacterium
TTCGAGAGCTCGTAGACGTAGGTCGCGATCGTCCGCCCCGCGGTGGTGCAGTCGTAGACGTCCATCCGCTCGATCACCTCGCGTGCCGTGCCCTGGAGCCTCGACACCGCCCACCGGTCGAGCTCGGCGAAGGCGACCTCATCTCCGCCCGGCGACGATCGAGCATCCGTCGACTCGCCGAGGAGCTCGACCCGTCGGCGTTCGCGTACAAAGCCCAGAACGCGTACGTGTTCCACAGCGTGAGCATGAACTGGCGCACCGCCTCGCCGACGGTCTCGACTGAGAACCGGTATCCGGCCCACGGCTGCTGCGAGGTGAGGTAGTACCAACGCAGGGCGTCGGCGCCGTGACGGTCGATCACCTCGCGGGGCTCAACGACGTTGCCACGGCTCTTCGACATCTTCTGCCCGTCGGGGTCGAGGATCAGCCCCAGGCAGACGCAGTGGCGGTAGCTGGCACTGTCGAACAGCAGCGTCGACACCGCAAGCAGCGAGTAGAACCAGCCCCGGGTCTGGTCGATCGCCTCGCAGATGAACTCGGCCGGGAACCGTTCCTCGAACAGCTCCTTCCCCTCGAACGGGTGGTGGAACTGCGCGAACGGCATCGAGCCCGAGTCGTACCAGGCGTCGATCACCTCCTCGACCCTGCGCATCTGGCCCCCGCAGTTCTCGCACGACAGCACGACCTCGTCGATGTAGGGGCGGTGGAGGTCGTCCGGGACGTCGCCACCTCGCTCGCGCAGCTCGTCGATCGACCCGGCGCAGAACCGCTCCTCGCACTCCGCGCTCGCACATTCCCAGATCGGAAGCGGCGTCCCCCAGTAGCGCTCGCGCGACAGCGCCCAGTCGACGTTGGCCTCCAGCCACTTGCCGAACCGCCCGTGCTTGATGTGCTCCGGATGCCAGTCAATGCCCTCGTTCTCGGCCAGCATCCGGTCGCGAACCTCGGTTGTTCGGATGTACCAGCTCGACTTCGCGTAGTACAGGAGCGGCGTCTCGCAGCGCCAGCAGTGCGGGTACGCGTGCTCGTAGGTCTCGGCGCGCAGCAGCCGTCCCCGTTGGCGCAGCGACTCGACGATGTCGGGGTCGGCGTCCTTGACGAACCGACCCTCGAAGTCCGTGATCCGCTCGTCGAAGGTCCCGTCGGGCCGCACCGGGTTCTGGAGCTTGATCCCGTACTGCTCCCCGAGCCGGAAGTCGTCCTCGCCGAACGCGATCGCTGTGTGGACCAGGCCGGTTCCCTCGGTGGTGGTCACGAAATCGGCCTCCAGCACGGTGTGACCGCGCGGCCCGTAGTCGACGATGTAGGAGAACGGCGGCTCGTACGCCGTTCCGGCCAGCGCCGAGCCCGGGAAGTGGGCGAGGACCTCGGCGTCGTCGCCGAGGACGCGCTCGACCAAGTCCGCCGCCAGCACGTAGACCTGGCCATCCGAGTGCGCGCGCACGTACTCGATCTCCGTGCCCACCGCCACCGCCGCGTTGGAGATCAGCGTCCACGGAGTGGTCGTCCACACCAGCAGCTGGTCGCCCTCGCGAAGCGCGCTCTCGGGGATCTGGTCGGCCGGGGGGACGGCGCGGATGGGGAGCTTCACGTACACGGACGGGTCCTCGACGTCCTTGTAGCCCAGCGCGACCTCGTGCGAGGACAGCGCCGTCCCACACCGCGGGCAGTAGGGGACGACCTTGTTGCGCTCGTACAGGCGGCCGTCGTCCCAGATTCGGCGCAGCGACCACCACACCGACTCGATGTAGGCGTTGTCGAGCGTCACGTAGGGGTCGTCGAGGTCGATCCAGAACCCGATCCGCTCCGTGAGCCGGTTCCACTCCTCCACGTAGCGGAACACCGACTCGCGGCAGCGGGCGTTGAACTCGGCGATGCCGTACGCCTCGATGTCGGCCTTGGAGCTGATCCCGAGCTCCTTCTCGATCTCGAGCTCGACCGGGAGCCCGTGCGTGTCCCAGCCCGCCTTGCGCGGCACCCGGTACCCCCGCATCGTGCGGAACCGCGGGTAGATGTCCTTGAACACGCGCGACAGCACGTGGTGGGAGCCGGGCCTGCCGTTCGCGGTCGGCGGGCCCTCGTAGAAGCTCCACGTCGGGGCTCCCTCGCGCTGAGCGAGCGAGCGGTGGAAGACGTCGCGCTCGCGCCACCGCTCGAGCACGCGGCGCTCGAGCTCGGGGAAGCTCTGTCGGGGGTCGACGGAGCGGTAGCGCGCCATGGCAAGCGATTCTAAGGACGGGTGCCGCGGCGCTCAGTCGCGCGAGATCAGGTTGAGGACGATCGTCAGCACGACGCTGAGCAGGATCATCAGCCCGATCGGCGCGTAGAGGGTGAAGCCGTCCCGCTTGATCACGATGTCGCCGGGCAGACGCTCGAGGCCCAGCTTCGAGGCCAGCAGCAGACCACCGCCCACGAGCGCAAGCAGGACCGCGAGCCCGAGCAGAGCCTTGGCGACCGTCTCCACGACACAAGCGTAGACCGCGGCTCGCCGCAGGTAGCATCGACCCGATGCGCCGGATTCTCGGCAGGGCGAGGTGCCCGCTGGTGGCCGCGCCCGCCGTTGCGGTCGCGTTGCTCGCGGGCTGCGGAGAGGACGAGGTCGACACCCCGGCCGCGTGCCTGGCGCCTGCGGCGACGTACCTCGACGCCCTCCGCTCGGCCCCCGGTCAGGTGCTGCTCGAGGGCTCGACGCCGATCAGCGACTGCCTGGTCGACGACCAGAGTCCCGCCGACGTCAGCCGGGTGGGGGAGGAGATGGTCGACGCGGCGACGCAGCTCAACGCGGCGGCGCGCCGCGATCCCGCCAGCGACGAGACGGTTCAGCTCGGCTATCTGATCGGCGCCGCTCAGGAGGGCGCGAGCGCCGACATCCACACCGATCTGGTGCGACGGCTCGACGCGGCGGCGCGGTTCAGCGGCGACGGCCGACCGCTCGGGGCCGGCTTCGAGCGCACGTTCGGGGAGGGCTACGCGGCCGGGCAGCAGAGCGGCTAGTAGCGTTCACGACCATGGAGGCAAGCGGCGTCCAGACCGAGATGTGGGGCCCCGAGACCCGCAAGGCGGTCGGGAACTTCCCCGTGTCGGGGCAGCCGATCCCGGCACCGGTCGTCCACTGGCTGGGCCGGATCAAGGCCGCGGCCGCCCGCGTGAACGGCGAGCTGGGCCTGCTCGACGCGGAGCTCGCCGAGCGGATCGCGGCGGCCGCCGACGCGGTCGCCGACGGCGAGCACGACGACCAGTTCCCGATCGACGTCTTCCAGACCGGCTCGGGAACGTCCTCGAACATGAATGCGAACGAGGTGATCGCCAACCTCGCCGGCGATCCGGCGCACCCCAACGACCACGTCAACATGGGTCAGTCGTCGAACGACGTCTTTCCCTCTGCCGTCCACCTGGCCGCCCTGGGAGAGGTGACCGAGGGCCTCCTCCCGGCGCTCGACGGCCTCGCCAAGTCGTTGTCCGCCAAGGCCGACGAGTTCGCCGAGGTGGTGAAGGCCGGGCGCACCCACCTGATGGACGCCGTCCCCGTCACCCTGGGCCAGGAGTTCGGCGGGTTCGCGGCACAGATCAAGCTCGGCGCCGACCGCGTGCGCGCGACCCTCGGGCGCGTGGGCCAGATCCCGCTCGGCGGCACCGCCACCGGCACCGGGCTCAACACCCATCCCGACTTCGCCGAGCGGGTGCGCGACAAGCTGTCGCAGTCGACGGGGCTCGAGATCGACGCCCCGCTCGACCGCTTCGAGGCCCAGGCGAACCGCGACGCCCTCGTCGAGCTGTCGGGGGCGCTGAAGGTGGTCGCCACCTCGCTGATCAAGATCGCCAACGACCTCGCGTTGATGGGCTCGGGCCCGCGCGCGGGACTCGCCGAGCTGCGCCTGCCCGAGCTCCAGAAGGGCTCCTCGATCATGCCCGGCAAGGTCAACCCGGTGATCTGTGAGGTCGTGATCCAGGTCGGCGACCAGGTGATCGGAAACGATGCCGCGATCACGATCGCGGGCTCGCAGGGACAGTTCGAGCTCAACGTCCGGGTGCCGCTGATCGCGCGCAACCTGCTCGACTCGGTCAAGCTGCTCGGCTCCGCGGCGCGGCTCCTCGACGAGAAGGTGGTCCGAGGGGTCGAGGCCAACGTCGAGATGTGCGAGCGCCATGCGGGGGCGACGCTGGCGACCGCCACCGCCCTCAACGTCCACGTCGGCTACGACAAGGCGAGCGAGATCGTCAAGAAGGCGGCGGAGACGGGCCGGCACCTGCGCGAGGTGGCGCGGGAGATGGGCGTCGACGATGAGATCCTCGACGAGGCCCTCGATCATCGCAAGCTGGCGCGCCCCCACGAGTAGAGCGTTCACGCTCGCCAACCCCGGCCCCGGCGGCGAGTACCGCCGCCGCCAGTCGAGCCGTTCTTCGGCGAGGACACGAACCTGATGAGTCCGCGACAGGTCATGCAGCCGAGTCCCAGGCCGGAGTTCGTCGTCTACGAGTAGCCAGCCGCGGTACCGACGCCGCCAGCCACGCCGCGACCGCTAGCGCCACCGAGGCCCACCCGACGACGTCGCCCGCGTGCGCGTACGGAGTCGGCGCCCCCGGACGCAGCTCGGCGACGACGGCGGTGCGGCGGCGGTCCTCGCCGGCGTCCGCGATCGTCTCGCCCTCGCGGTCGTAGATCGCCGACCCGTAGCGCCAGTCCGCCCTGACGACCGGGACGCCGGCGGCGGACGCCGCGGTCGAGGCGAGCGCCCTGTGCTGGGTGGCGAGCTGACGCCAGTCATGCGTGCTCGACGCGATCAGCCCTGCGTCCCCGGCGGCGAGCCGGCGAGCCACGTTCGGGTCCTGCACGTCTACCCCGAGCAGCGTACCCACGGCCGTCCCCGCGGCAGCGATCGGGCGCGGCGCCGGCGCCCCGCCGCCCTGCTCGCCGAGGAACCACATCGGCCGCTGCTTGGGCCTCGGGCCGCTCACCGATCCGTCCGGGCCCGCGACGATCGCCGCTCCGGCGCTGGAGGGGTGGTCGAAGTACGGAGCGACGATCCGAACGCCGGCGGTCCGCGCGAGCTCGGTGAGCCGGGAGCGCGCCCCGCGCCGCTCGAGCAGGTCGACGAACGTCACCGCCTCGGGCCACACGACGATCTCTGCGCCGTCCCGAGCGGCGCGCCGGGTCATCCCGCCGAGGTCCCGGATCAGGTCGCGGGCGGCGAGGTGGAAGCTGCCCTCCTCCCAGTGACGCAGCAGCCGCGGCTGGGTCTCGTCCTCGGCGGTGTCGTAGCCGGGCTGGACGGCGGCGACCGTCACCGGTTCGCGATCCTCGACGGCCTCGTCGAGCGCGGGAGCGAGGACGATCGCGGCCGCGACGACCGCTGCGGGGACGAGCGCCGGCGTCGGCCGGCGCCGCACGATCGCGAGCGCCAGCCCGTAGTTGCAGGCGACGATCGCGAGCGTCACCAGCCACGGGCCGCCCAGCGCCGCGAGCTCGGAGGCGGGCGTGTCCGACTGGGTGAGGAACAGGGGGCCCCACGCTCCGCCGGGGTCGAGCTTCACCCGCACGAGGTCGAGCGCGACCCACGCGGCGGCCGGGACGACGACGGTGGCCGCCGCCGACAGCCGCGGGCCGACGAGCTCGGCGCCCCACGGTTCGCCGAACCGGACGAGGTACAGCAGCAGGCCGACCAGCGGGATCGCGAGCACGGCGACCGGCACCACGGGCGAGTCGCCGACCATCGCCGGGATGGCGGCGTCCCCCCACTGTCCCTCGGCGAGGCCGAACGGGAGCGCGGGGACGAGCAGTAGCTCGAGGTACAGCGCGTACGCGAGCGGGACGGTGAGCCGCGAGGCGAACGCTCCCCCGCCCGCGAGGACCACGACGGCGACGGGCACCAGGGCGATCCACGCCAGCCACCCGGCGCCGACCGCGGGACTCGCGCCCCACAGCAGCACCGCGGAGAGAACCGATGCCCCGATCGCCCATCTGACCATGGCTACCATCATTGTGAGCGAGCGAAAGGGATTGCAGGTGGCTGATACGCAGAAGGCGACGTTCGGAGCGGGCTGCTTCTGGAAGCCGGAGATTGAGTTCAAGGACCTGCCGGGCGTGGTGGCGACGCAGGTCGGCTACGAGGGCGGACACGTGGACAACCCGACCTACGAGCAGGTGTGCAGCGGCGCGACCGGACACGCGGAGGTGACCCAGGTCGAGTTCGACCCGGAGCAGGTCACCTACGACGAGCTGGTGGCGAAGTTCTGGGACATCCACGATCCGACGCAGGTGAACCGCCAGGGTCCCGACGTCGGCGACCAGTACCGGACGGTGATCTTCTTCCACACGCCCGAGCAGGAGGCGGCGGCGAAGGCCTCCAAGCAGCGGTTGCAGGAGCACCACGACAAGCCGATCGCGACCTCGATCGAGCCGGCGACCGGCTTCTGGCGCGCCGAGGAGTACCACCAGTGCTACCTCGAGAAGCGCGCCGGTCAGGGTGGGCTCGCCGGGATGATGCGCTCGGTCCTCGGGTCGTAGCCGGGCCTCTCGGAGAGGACGACCTCGTCCGCGCCGTCGCCGCGGCGGGGGTTGCCGACGAGCGGGTTCTGGACGCGCTTCGGCGCGTGCCCCGGGCGCGATTCGTCCCGGCGGATCTCACGGCGCGCGCGTACGTCGA
Source organism: Solirubrobacterales bacterium (assembly GCA_035461345.1). GTDB lineage: Bacteria > Actinomycetota > Thermoleophilia > Solirubrobacterales > 70-9 > DASPWW01. Next base: position 6,645 of record DATHVJ010000139.1, read on the forward strand.
CGAGCCGCTGCCGATCGCGCACCGGCAGGTCACCACCCAGCCCTCCCTGGTCGCGAGGATGGTCGAGGCGTTGGCGCTCTCCGGAGACGAGAAGGTGCTCGAGGTCGGCACCGGCCTCGGGTTCCAGACCGCGCTGCTCGCCGAGCTGGCGGCGACGGTGTGGAGCATCGAGCGTCTCCCCGACCTCGCCGAGGCGGCGCGAGCGAACCTCGGCCGGCACGGAGCGCGTGACGTCGAGGTGCTCGTCGGCGACGGAACGCTGGGGCTGGCCGCGCACTCCCCCTACGACGCGATCGTGGTCGCCGCCGCACACCCCGAGGTCCCCGAGCCGCTCGTCGAGCAGCTCGCACCCGGCGGCCGGCTCGTCCATCCCGTCGGCCCGGGCGGGCGCGAGGACGTCGCCCTGTTCGAGAGGCGGGCCGAGGGCCTGGTCAGGCGGCGCACGATCATCGGCGCCCACTTCGTCCGCCTCGTGGGCGAGCTTGGATTCAGCGAATAGCTAGATTCCGCGGCGATGCCGGGACGGAGCCTGCTGCGGGATCGGGACTTCCGCCTCGTGTCAGGCGCGGTCGGCCTGTCGGCACTCGGGGACTGGGTGGCGATCGTCGCGCTCGGCCTGCACGTCAAGGAGACGACCGACTCGGCGTTCGCGGTCGCGGCGCTGTGGATCTGCCTCTTCGGTCCCTCGGTCGCTGCGGCCGGCCCGGCGGGCCTGCTCGTCGACCGCGTCGAGGCGACGCGGCTGCTGGCGGGAGTCTCTGTGGTCGGAGCGGCGGTCGCGGCGGTGCTCGGCTTCACGACGGCGACGGCGACGGTCCTAGCGCTCACGACTTTGCTCGGGTTCGTGTTCGCGATCTCCCAGCCGGCCGAGTTCGCGCTCGTGCCGCCGCTCGCGGGGCGGCGAGTGCAGGAGGCGAACGGGCACGTCGAGACCGCGCGTTACGTGGGCTTCGGGATCGGGCCTCTGCTCGGCGGCGTCCTGTTCGCCGTCGGCGGGCTCGAGCTCGCGATGGTGGTCGACGCGGCCACGTTCGCGGCAGTCGCGGTCGCCGCGCTCGCCCTGCGCGTGCGCCGTGACCCGGGAGCGGCGAGCGACGGAGATCAGGCGCCGCGCGCTCGCGACGGGATCGCGTTCCTGTTCGGCGATCGCGTCCTGTCGCTGGCGATGGTCGTGGCGTTCGGCTCGCTCCTGTTCATGTCCGCCGTGTGGGTGGGCGAGCTGTTCTTCGTCGAGGACGTCCTCGGAAGGGGGGACGTCGCGTACGGGTCGATGCTGTCGATCTGGACGGTGGGCATGGCGCTCGGGGCGCTGCTGCTCTCGCGGCGCGTCGCGGCGGGCGCGGTGGCGGCGACCGGGCTGGCGGCGGTCGCGGTGCAGGGCGCGGGGCTGGCGCTGCCGGCGCTGTGGCTCAGCTTCGGCTTCTTCCTCGCGTGCTCGTTCATGGGCGGGCTCGCGCACGGGGTCAAGAACGTGATGTTCCGCAGCCTGATCCACGTCCGGGTGCCGGATCGGCTTCACGGCCGCGCGTTCGCCGCCTACAACGGGATCCGCAACTCCGCCGAGCTCGGCGCGTTCGCGGCCGGCGGGCTGCTCGTCGCGGCGATCGGGCCGCGCGGCACGCTCGCGTACGCGGGCGGGCTGTCCGCGCTTGCGGGCCTCATCGGGCTGCTGACCCTGGTGCGGATGTACCGAGGCTGGATCCCCACCGGCCCGATCGGCCCGCCCGCCGGCGCCCGCGGCGGCAGCTCCGAGCCGCCGGGCCCGGCCCAGCCGGCACCGGAGGCATAGCTCGGGCGACTCAGCCCTGGAGCGTGATCAGCCGCTCCTCGGTCAGCTCGCGGACCGAGTACGCGGGACCCTCGCGGGTGTTGCCGGAGTCCTTGACGCCGCCGTAAGGCATCTGGTCGGCGCGGAACGTCGGCACCTCGTTGATCAGAACGGCGCCGTACTCGAGCCGCCGGCCGGCCTCCAACCCGACGCCCAGGTCGCGGGTGAACACCCCCGCCTGGAGGCCGAAGCGGGCGTCGTTGGCGAGCTCGATCGCCTCCTCGGCGGAGCCGAAGGAGTGCAGCGTCGCCACCGGCCCGAAGATCTCGTCGCACCACACCCGGGCCTCGCGCGAGGGCTCGCGCAGCACGGTCGGCTCCAGGCAGCGGTCATCGTCCGTCAGCTCGCCGCCGGTCAGGACCTCGCCGCCGCTCGCCGCCGCCTCGTCGATCCACTCCTTGACGCGGTCGCGGTCGCCGTGGGAGATCAGCGGGCCGACGTCGGTGTCGGGGTCCAGCGGGTCTCCCACCACCAGTGCCTCGACGTTCGACACGAAGCGCTCGGTGAACCGATCGACGACCGCCTCGTGGACGAGGACCCGCTGCACCGAGATGCAGCTCTGACCGGCGTGCGTGTAGGCGTGCAGCCGCGCCTTGTCGGCGGCCGTCTCCCAGTCGCCGTCCTCGTGCACGATCAAGGGCGCCGTCGAGCCGAGCTCGAGGTTGACCTTCTTGCGCGCCGCCCGCGCGCGGATGCCCCACCCGACCGGGGCCGAGCCGGTGAAGCTGATCGCCTTGACGCGATCGTCCTCGGTCAGCGCCCCGCCGATCTCCGAGCCGGATCCGCAGACGACGTTCAGCCACCCCGCCGGCAGCCCCGCGTCAGCGAACGCCTCGGCGAGCTTGATCGCCGAGATCGGCGTCTGCCCCGCCGGCTTCAGGACCACGGTGTTTCCCGCGGCGATCGCGGGGCCGACCTTATGGGCGACGAGGTTGAGGGGGAAGTTGAACGGGGCGATCGCGGCGACGACGCCGTACGGGATCCGGATCACGACCCCGAGCTTGCCCGCCCCGGCCGCGGAGCCCTCCATCGGCACCGCCTCGCCCGCCAGGGTGCGTGCCTCGATCGCCGAGTAGCCCAGCGTTCCCACGCAGCGCTGGGCCTCAACGCGGGCCGTCTTCACTGGCTTGCCGGCCTCGGCGGCGATCGCGAGCGTGAGCTCGTCCTCGCGCTCGGCGACGATCTCCGCCGCGCGCTCCAGCACCGCGGCGCGCTCGTGCTGCGGGAAGCCGCCGCCGGCGAAGGTGTCGTTCGCGACGCCGACCGCGCGGTCGACGAGCGCCGCGTCGGCCTTGGGTACGCGGCCGACCAGGGTGTCGTCGTAGGGGCTGTGCACCTCCGACCACTCGCCGGTCTCGACCCGCTCGCCGCCGATCAGAAGCTGGTGGTCCGTCGCCTGGATCGTCTCCGTCGCCACTGTCAGCAGCGTACTACCCGTCCGCGTACGGCTGAATCGGGATTCCGTGGTCGGTCTCCCGCATGCCGATCTCGTACGCGGCGCCGCCGCGGGTCTCGAGTCGCAGCGCTTCGCGACCGGGGCGGACGGTCAGCTCGAGGTCGGAGATCGAGCAGTTGAGCGTGTTGTGCTCGCCGCCGTCCGGGTCGGCGTACCGCCACGCGACGAAGTCCTTGGCCGGTGCCTGCACCCGGCCGCGCACCGAGAGGTCCTTGCCCGTGAGCTCGAACCCGCAGCTCGTGGGGGCGTCGTCGATCGCGGTGCTGCGAACGCGGTCGAGGCCGCCGAGCCGGTGCAGCTCCCCGTCGAGGACCAGCAGGCCGTTGGCGACCCACGGCGTCGTCCACGGTCCGAGCCGGATCCGCCCGGCGGCCATGTCGAAGTAGGAGTCGTCGGAGTCGTTCAGCCGCGCCCCCTGGACCCAGGTCCAGCGCTCGGCGTGCTCGGCGCCCCAGTTGTGGCCGATCATCCCCGGCCACTCGGCGAGCTCGATCTCGCGACCCGCAACCTCGAGCCGGCCGCTGTAGCGCGCGTTCGCGTACGGGCTCAGGAACTTGGTCCGCGGCAGCGGCGCCCGGTACATCCACCCGTAGGGGAGGTGGCGAAGCGGCTCCGAGGCATCCGCGAACGCGAGGTCCCAGCTTGCCTCGACCGCCTCGACGGCGATCGACCCCCGCGCGCGACCGGGCTCGAGCACGGCGCCGTCGACCCGGATGTAGGCGCCGTCGCCGGCCGACAGCTCCGTCGCCGGAAAGGTGGCCTTCGCGGCTAGGGGGCCCTCGGCCTCGGCGTCGAACAGGGTGAGCCAAAGCGACGCCGTCGGCTCCGCCCGGGGTCGCTTGTGGACCGTGTGTCGGATCCACAACCCGAGCCCTCCGTCCGGCCGGCACGCCTTGATGTACAAGCTCTCGTAGTGCCCCGCCTTCGGGCCGACCCCGGGAAAGCGTGCCTCGGTTCGCACGAGGTGAAGCTAACAGGGGTGGCGGGTTACCGTGGTCGGTGTGCCCGGGCTGCGCGTCGCTCGACCACCATCGGGCCGCGAGGCGAAAAGCGTGAGCCGCCCGCGTTCGAGGAAGCCGCGCGTGCAAAGCTGAGTCCCCTCGATGTTGCCCCGCGGCGGGAGCTGAAACCGGGTGAGGCCGGCGCGCGCATGAGACGGCTGCGGGCGCCGCTCGGCGTGCTCGCGGTCGCCGCGATCGCGGCGGTGGCGCTGTTCGGGCTCGCGTCCGCGGCCGGTATCGGGGGCGGGGGCTCGCCCGGCATCAGCTCGGCGACCGACGTACCCGAAGAGCCGTTCGCGTACGAGGAGTCGCGCCGCGACGAGCTCGAGCAGCGGGCGACTGCGGGCCTCTCCCACGTGGTGTTCGCGAACAGCCCCGCCGGCGCCACGGCCACCGCTGAGCGAGTGGCGAGGTTCCGCGACGAGATCGAGGCCGCGACGGCGGGAACCGAGACGGACCCCGACCTGCTCGAGGCGATGGTGTACCTGGAGAGCGCCGGTCGTCCCGAGGTGATCGCGGGCCGCGACCCGGAGCTCGCGTCGGGCCTCGTGCAGATCCTCGCCTCGACCGGCCAGGCGCTGCTGGGGATGCGGGTCGACCTCGAGCGAAGCCGGGAGCTGACCGTCAAGGCGCGGCGTGCCTACCGCCGGCAGCAGTTCGAGAAGGCCGAGGCCTTGACGCGGCGTCGCGCGCGGATCGACGAGCGCTTCGACCCGCGCAAGGCGCTCGACGGCGCGGTTCGCTACCTGGCGATCGCGCGGGAGCGGTTCGGCGGGGCCAACGACCTGGCGATCGCCTCCTACCACATGGGGATCGGCAACCTCCAGAACGTCATCCGCGCCTACACGGGCTCGGACGGGGGAGTCGCGGACCTCGTCGAGGGGGACGCCCTCACCTACGCGCGGCTGTTCTTCGACTCCTCGCCGAGCGTGAACCCGGAGTCGTGGGAGCTGCTGGCCGGATTCGGCGACGAGTCGAGCGAGTACTACTGGAAGGTGCTCGCCTCGCGGGAGATCCTGCGGCTGCACCGGGAGGACCGGGCGGAGCTGCGCCGGCTCGAGCGTCTGCACGGCGCCAAGGCGACCGCCGAGGAGGTCTTCCACCCGCGCTCCGAGACCGAGGTCTTCGACGACCCCGACGAGCTCGCGGACGCGTGGCGCGACGGCGACGTCGTCCCGATCCCCGCGGGCGAGGGTCTCGGGCTCGCGCTCGACGACGGGATCGGGAAGCTGGCGCCGAGGCTCGACGCCGACTCGGCGCTCTACCGTGGCCTGCGGCCGGAGGCGCTGCGGACGCTGATCCTGATGGCGGGGTGGGTGCGCGCTCTGAACGACGGCTCGGGGTCGCTGATCGTGACCAGCGGGGTGCGCGACCGCGCCTATCAGGAGCGGCTGGGGAGGAAGAACCCGGAGGCGACGGACGCGTACTCCCTGCACACGACCGGATGGTCCTTCGACGTCCTCCGCGAGTACGAGGACGACGCCCAGGCGGGCGCGTTCCAGTTCGTCCTCGACCGGCTCCAGGCGCTCGGCGCGATCGATTACGCGGTCGAGCCGAGCGCGATCCACGTCACCGTGTCGGACGACGCGGAGTCCCTGCTCGACTAGAAGCGTCGATAATCGCCGCATGGCCAGGTCAGGGCAGACCGGCGAACGACCAAGGGTCATTCGGACGCCCGTCGATGCTGTCGTTGATGCGGATCCACCGCGGCGAGTACGGCGGTGCCCGCGACGCGCTGACCTCGTCGCTGGAGGAGGTCGCGTGGGTCCGCTTCGTGGTCGACGAGGACGCCGCCGCGGCGATCGACGCGCTCGAGGAGGCATCGCGCCTGTTCGTCCGGATCCGGGCCGGGCGGGCTGAGGGCGCGGTGCCGTTGCTCGAGGAGGCGGCCGGCCTGCTGCGGCGCGGCGGGCACCGGACGGAGGGACCGTTTGTCTCGATGCCCTCGCGCCGGTCGCATTGGAGCGTGGCTGGGTGACGGCCCCCGAGGCGGTGATCTTCGACCTCGACGGCGTGCTCGTCGACTCCGAGCAGGTGTGGGACGAGGTCCGCGAGCGGCTCGCGGACGAGCGCGGAGGGAGATGGCACCCCCGAGCCCAGCGGGACATGATGGGGATGAGCTCAATCGAGTGGTCGCGGTACATGAGCGACGAGCTCGGTGTCCCGCTGTCACCGGAGGAGGTCTCGGCCGAGGTCGTGCGCAGGGTGGAGGAGCGCTACCGGCGCGAGCTGCCGCTGCTGCCCGGGGCCGTCGACGCGGTGCGCCGGCTGGCCGCGCGGTGGCCGCTGGGCCTGGCGTCGTCCTCGAATCGCCCCATCATCGACCTCGTGCTCGAGCTGGCGGGGATCGCCGAGCTTTTCCCGGTGACGGTGTCGTCGGAGGAGGTGGACAGGGGCAAGCCCGCGCCCGATGTCTACCTGGAGGCGGCGAGCCGGCTCGGCGTCGAGCCGGGTCGGACGGCCGCGATCGAGGACTCGACCAACGGCCTGCTGGCGGCGCGGGCGGCCGGACTCGGCGTCGTCGCGATTCCCAACCATGCCTTCCCGCCGGACGCCGAGGCGCTCGAGGTCGCCGACGTCACGCTCGACTCGCTCGACGCCCTGTCGCCGGATGCGATCGACGACGCCGTCTCGCGCCGCGCCACCGAGGACGAATAGGGTCGGCGCGTGGCGGACGCGCGGCGCGGCCCGATCGCGATCACAGGCGCCTCGGGGCAGGTGGGGACGCTGCTTCGCGAGCGGCTCGCCCAGCATCCGAACGAGGTCCGGCCCCTGAACCAGGGCGACGACTGGGGAGCCGGGATCCGCGGCGCGGAGACCGTCGTTCATCTCGCCGGCACCCTGCAGCCGAAGGGGAGCAACACGTACGAGTCGGCCAACGTCGACACGACCGAGGCGGTCTGCGACGCGGCGGCCGGCGCCGGCGTGGACCGGATCACCTTCCTCAGCTACCTCGGCGCGAGCTCTGACTCACGCAACGCGTACCTGCGCTCCAAAAGCGAGGCAGAGCGCCTCCTGGCAGCCTCCGGGGTCCCGGCGACGATCTTTCGCTGCGTCCACGTCCACGGGCCGCCGGATCGCCCCGGCCCCACGGTGTCGGCCGTCCAGGCGCACGGCGGGCGCGCGGCGGTGGTCCCGGGTAGCGGCCGCCAGCGGATCGCCCCGCTGTACGTCGGCGACGTCGTCGACGCCGTGCTCGGCGCGACGCTCGACGCGGACAGCCCCGTGGGGACCTTCGACCTCGGCGGCCCCGACGAGATGTCACTCGACGAGCTCGTGCGCGCGGTCAACGCCGGGACCGCCCGCCTCCGCCACATCCCCGCCCCGGCGGCGCGGGTCGTGGCCCGGCTGTCGCCGAGCCTCACCCCGTCGCTGATGGACCTGCTGCTGCGCGACAACGTCCCCGCTGGCGACCCGCGGGACGTCGGGTCGGCCTTCGGCTTCGTGCCGACCCGGTTCGGCGACGTGTGGGGCGCTACTTCGCGAGCAGGCCGGACATCGCCTTGAGCCCCGTGTCCATGCCGCGCCAGAACGCGCCGGCGTGGAACGGGCGCCCGTGGCTGAACCGCCACGGGACCGACCGGCCGAGCATCTTCTTGCCCATCCGCCACGCCTTCGACGACCCGACCCGGTAGTCGCCGTCGGCGTCGGGCCGGACCTCGATCGGATGCGCGGGGTCCCCCGTGAGCCGCAGCGGCACCTGGGCGAAGGTCGCCTTGTCGAACTGCTCCATCACGCACATGCTCACGGGGTCGAAGCTCGCCTCGGGCGCCGTCCCGGCGATCTCGGCCGCGACGTGGGCGGCCGCTGCGTCCGCCTGCAGGAAGGCGAGAAACGCCTGCTTGACCGGAAAGTCGCCGGCGTCGCCGACCGCGAACACGTCGGGATGGTCGACCAGGCGCCGGGTCGCGAGCTCCGTCGCGAGGAAGCCGCGGTCGTCCGCCTCGAGGCCGGGGAACGGGGTCGACGCGATGTACGGGGGAAAGGCGACGAGGACGTCGTAGTCCAGCGACTCGCCGTTCGCGTAGGTGACCGCGCCCGGCTCGACGCGCTCGACCTCGTAGCGCGCGTGGCCCTCGATGCCGCGGCGCTCGAACTCCCGCTCGACGACGTCGTGAAGGCGTGGGCCGAACGCCTGGATGTAGGTGTCCTCGAACGTCGACCACGCGATCTCCGTGTGCTCGCGGGCTCCCCTGCGGCGCAGCCACGTCTCGAGCATCAGCACGATCTCGTACAGCGGCCCGGCGCACTTGTTGTTCGGCGGCACACAGAACAGCACCCGCCTGCGGCGTCCCCGATTCGCCCCCGCCTCGAGCCCCGCGAACGCGTCGCGCAACCGCAGCATGTCGTCGGAGGTCCAGGTGCTGATCGCGTGCTCGGCCAGCCCCGGGACCTCCTCGGGCCGCATGCCCGAGCCCGTGGCGACGATCAGGAAGTCGTACGGCAGTTCGCGGCCGTCGACCGCCACGGTGCGGGCATCGGGATCGATCTCGTGCGCGTGCCCGTGCACGAGCTCGATCCCCCTGCGAGCCGCCGGATCGGCGAGCGGCACCTCGAGGCGCGCCGGGTCGAGCCCGAAGGGAACGTAGATCGAGTTGGGCTTGAAGACGAAGTGGTCGCGGTCGGAGACGAGCGTGATCCTCGCCCGATCGCCGGCGAGCATCCGCAGGTCGAAAGCAGCCTCCAGGCCTCCGAACCCACCGCCGAGGACTATCACGCGGGCGCTCACGGGACGAGCCTCCCACCCCGGCTGGCCCCCGGCATCGGGGCAATTCCGACGCCCTGCTGCGGCTTACCACGGACAGGCGCGCGGGGCCTACCGCCCCGACCCGCCCGGGATGACGTCACGGGCGTCAGCCCTTGACTGTCACCTCCCCGACCATTCCGAGGTCCTCGTGGTTGCCGACCGGGCAGTAGAACCGGTACTTGCCCGGCTCGCCGAGGTCGACGGAGAACGATCCCGAGTCGCCGGGCTGCAGGTCCTCCGGCAGCTCCGCCGCGCCGCTCGGCCCCTCGACCTCCATGTTGTGCAGCGTCTCGCCGTCGTTGACGACGTCGAAGGTGACCTCGCCCGGCTTCACGGTCGGATCCTTGGGATCGAACTCGAAGTCGGTCATCGTCACGTCCACCGTCTCGCCCGCGCCCGCCGCCGCGCCCGTAACGCCGGTGGTCTCGGTCGTGGTCGCGGCGACGTCTCCGTCGTCGTCGTCATCGCCCCCGCACGCCGCGACGCCGAGCGATGCCGCGACGGCCAGCGTGGCGACGAGGCCCCACAGGGGGCGCCTGCCCGGACTCCTGCCCGCGTCGGGTCGGGTGATCGGCATGGTGCTCTCCTTTCGGCTGACTACCGTTGTGCGTTGATACGACCCGCCCCCCGGATCGGATTGTCCCGACCGCGAGCAATCTCGGCCGGGTGGCCGGACGTATTCCCCCATGTGGTCGGTTTCCGACGAAGCGCTGCTCGACGGGTACGCCTCGGGCGACCCTGAGGCCGCGGCGGCGTTCGTCCGGCGCTTCCAGGCGCGGATTTTCGGCCTCGCGCGCACGATCGTCGGCGACCCGACGTCCGCGGAGGAGATCGCCCAGGAGGCGCTGCTCCGAGCGTGGCGCCACGGCGGCGCCTACGACCGCCGCCGTGGTCGGGTGGAGACATGGCTGCTGTCGATCACCAGGAACCTGGCGATCGACCATCTGCGGCTGCGCCGAACCGAGGCGATGGATCCCGACAGCATGTCCGCCCGCGAGGCGCTGTTCATGCGGGCGCCCGAGGATCCGGGCGGTGCGGGACGGGGCGAAGTCGCCATGCTGCGCGACGCGCTCGCCTCGCTTCCCGCCGAGCAGCGGCGGGCGCTGCTGATGGCGGCGCTGTGGGGCTTCACCGCGACCGAGATCAGCGAGATCGAGGGAGCGCCCCTGGGGACGACCAAGTCGCGGATCCGCAGCGCGATGCTGAAGCTGCGCGGCGAGTCGGGGGTGGCCGATGCCTGACAGGGCGGGATGCGAAGAGATCCGAGCGCTGGCGCCCGAGCTCGCCCTCGGGACCGCGGCGGGCGACGATCGGGCCCGCGCGCTGGGGCACCTAGCCGGCTGCGGTGCGTGCCGCCGCCACGTGGAGGAGCTGTCGAGCCTGGCCGACGAGCTTCTCCTGCTTGCGCCGGCGGAGGAGCCGCCGGCCGGATTCGAGAGCCGCGTCCTGCGCGAGCTCGAGCCCCGTCCCGAGCGGCGGCGGCCCCGTGCCCTCGTCCCGGCGCTGGCCGCGGTCGCCGCGGGCATCGCTGCCGCGGCGGCGGCGTGGGTCGCGTCCGGGGACGACCGCGACCTGGCGTCGCGGTATCGCGACACCCTCGCGACGGCGGACGGCAAGTACCTTGCCGCCGCGCCGCTGACGGCTCCGGGTGGACAGCGCGCCGGCACCGTGTTCGGCTACGAAGGGGAGCCGTCGTGGGTGCTGGTGGCCGTCTACGAGGGCAATCGACCGTCGCCCGGCAGGTATCGGGTCCAGGCGATCACCGAGCGTGGCGAGCGACTTCGTCTAAGGCCCGTCCGCGTCACCCGCGAGGGGGGAAGCAGCGGCGAGGCGATCCCGCTCCACTTCCACGAAGTCAGCGAGGTGCGGCTGCTCGGCCGCGGCCGCGGGAACGTGCTCGAGGCCGAGTTCTAGGTGTCATCTAGTGGCGGATCGTGATCACGTCGCCGTCCGCGACCACGTACTCGCGACCCTCGGTCCGCAGCACGCCTCGCTCGCGCGCCGCCGCGTATCCGCCGGCCTCGACCAGCTCCCGCCACGGGATCACCTCGGCGCGCACGAACCCCGCCTGGATGTCCGAGTGCACGCGGCCCGCCGCGTCCCACGCGGTTCCTCCGCGCGGCAGGCTGCGCGCCCGCGCCTCGGCTCCCTCGTGGGCGGTGAGGAACGTCACCAGACCCAGCAGGTCGTACGCGGAGCGGATCAGGCGCTCTAGCCCCGGCTCCGAGAGTCCGAGGTCGTCGCGCATCTCCGCCGCCTCCTCCGGCTCCAGCTCGGCGAGCTCGGCCTCGAGCCGCGCCGGGATCGCGACTGCGACGGCGCCCGCGCCCGCGGCGTGAGCGGCGATCGGAGTCGGGACCTCATCGGCGGACTCGTCGACGTTGGCGACGAACAGGACCGGCTTCCAGGTCAGTGCCTGGAGCCGCCGCGGGGCGTCCGGCGCAGCGTGCGGAGCCGGGACGTTGCGCGCGGCGCTCCCGCCCCCCAGCGCCTCGACGACGTCCTGAAGCCAGTCCCGCTCCGCGACGGCCTCGGCATCGCCCGAGCCGGCCTGCTTGGCGACTCGGGCCAGCCGCCCCTCGGCCTGTTCGAGGTCGGCGAGGATCAGCTCCGCCTCCACGGCCTCGATGTCCGCCTCGGGGTCGACGCCCCCATGGGGATGGGGGACCCCCTGATCCGAGTGCGCGCGCACGACGTGGCAGATCGCGTCGGTCTCCCGGATCGCGGCGAGGAAGCGGTTGCCGAGCCCCTCGCCCTGAGCCGCGCCGCGGACCAGCCCGGCGATGTCGTGGAACTCGATCGTCTCCGGGACGACCGGGCTCGCTCCGACCGCCGCGGCGACGGCGGGAAGC